>NZ_SRID01000044.1 GCF_004684805.1 Streptomyces palmae | reverse complement strand
GCCCCGCACCCCGCGACCCCCGCCAGGGCGAGCGCGGCCAGGCCGGCCCTCCAGCGGGCGGCGGCGACAGAGAAGCGATACATGGCCAGGCCAGCGTACTGGCGGGGGCGTGAGGCGCCGCGCGGGGGCATGGATGCCCGGATACGAAAAAAGCCCCTGCTAAGGGGCTTGTTCCGCTGGTGTCCGAGGGGGGACACGCACCATACGCACATGCCTGTGATGCGGGGTGAGCTGTTGTTGTAGACACCGGAGCGTCTGCTCTGCCCTGGGCACAAGACAGGTGGGCAGCGTTTCGTCAGTACATCCAGGGCGAGCCAGCGCACTGGATGCAAAACTCTCCCGTCTCCATGCAAGCCTGCCAGCGCAGCCACGCCACGGCCCGTTCCCAGGGTGGGGTGTCGACCGATTCGGGCGGGCCCGTGGGGCCGGCAAGAAGTCCGGAGCCGCTTGGGCGGTTCGGGCCCGGCGCGCCGCGCTGCAGCAGCGGATCTACGGCATCTGGCTGCAAGTCGGTGTCGGGGCGCTGCCTCCCTGCAGGAGTCGGCGAGTCCGCCACACACATGAGCTCAGTATCCAGCCCGAGACGAACGACGGAAGCTGGACGTCGATTTCACCCGGTACGTGAGCGAGACATGAGGGCGGTACATGCACCAGCGGCTGGAGCCGACGGGTGCTTCGCTGATCAGAGTGGTGCGGGCGAGAGCGGCCAGGCTTCCCCGGGCCTGCCGGGCGGACTGGCCGTTGAGGACGGCGGCCTCGGTGGCCAGGTGAGGGCCAGGTGCCGTCCTCCAGCCGCCGGTGGAACAGGTCGAAGGCGGCCCGGACCACCGGGGCGCGCCCGCCGCCGTCATGAAGGTTGAGGGCTTCCAGCCGGGTGCGGGCATCGGCGACGTCGTCGGCCAGGGTGGCGCTGGGCACGTTGGGATGGTCGGTGAGCTGTGCGGCGGCGAGGCACCCAGCAAGTCGATCCCGGACGGGTACCTGCGCAGCGCCGACGAGATCCGGGTGGCCCGCGGCAGGGTCGTCGGCCCTCGTGTGACGCGGCCGGATCGAAGTTGGTCAAGGCCTTGACGGCGAGTCACCCAGCAGGTGGGCGATGCGGGGGAATCTCGTATCCGGCGGCCACGAGCCGGGACGGCTCGGCTTCCACTGGTCAGCGGCGGCGACAGGCTCGGTGACCTCGTGGAGCTGGTCCGTGGTCACCGTGGCGGGGTCGGGGCACGGCAGGGTCGTGACCATTGTGTAATCGTACGGTTACGCGATTGATTACCGGCGAGTAAACGTCTCTACCCGCGTGGCCAAGGTCACTCGGTTTACTGAATCTTGAATCACGTATGTCCGTTTCTTGGGGTTGTCCTCACCCCGCCCTGCGCCGCTAGTTTCGTGAAGAAACCATGAATGCGATGTGGCGGGATGTGGTGGTGATGTGGCCCCGAACCCGGGCTAAGGGCAGGGCTATTGGTGTTCTCGTTGGTGTTGCGCTGACTGCAGGGATCGCGGCTCCAGTCAGTGAGGCTGTGGCCGATGAGCCGAGCGTGGCGACTTCAGCCTCTGCGGCCGACGAAGTCCCCGTTTACTCGGAGTCAGAAGCCTTGGCAAAAGCCAAGAAATCGGGTGACCCAGTAGAAGTGGCATCTCTGCGAGGGGAAAGCAGCGAGGTTTACGCGACTCCCGACGGAGATCTGGAAGCACGTGAGTACCTGCGGCCGGTGTGGGCGCGCACCGGTGGCGGATGGAAGCGCGTCGACACGGACTTGGTTGCGAACGAGGGCGGAACGATTTCCGCTAAATCGACCACAGTGAACGTGGAGTTCTCGGGTGGTGGCGACAAGGCTCCGCTGGTGCGTGTGGAGCGTGCGGGGCGGACGCTGAGTCTGTCGTGGCCGGCCGCTCTGCCGAAGCCGGAGTTGTCGGGGGCCACGGCGACCTACCCCTCCGTGCTGCCGGGCGTCGATCTGCGCATGACGGCTCAGGAGGACGGCTTCAGCCAGCTCCTGGTGGTGAGGTCTGCCGAGGCGGCGAACAGTTCGGCCCTCGAAGAGTTGCGACTGAAGCTGTCCGCTGACGGCATGGACGTCAAGAAAACCACCGAAGGCGGCCTGCAGGCTATTGATGTCGGTGCGAAGGGGGCCGTGTTCGAGGCCCCGAAGCCGATGATGTGGGACTCCAGCACCGGAGAGCCTGCCGGCGCCAAGGCGTTGAAATCTTCCGCGTCAACCGACAGTGAAGCTGTGGGTGGAGAACCGGGTGCGACAGAGTCCGGCAAGCTCGGATCAGTGGATGTCGCCGTGCCATCCGGCCAGAACGAACTCGTGTTGACCCCGGATGCGGAGGTGTTGAAGGGCGAGGACACTGCCTACCCGGTATTCATCGACCCTCAGTGGTACTCACCGCGTGCCTCGGCCTGGACGATGGCGTCGAAGTACTGGGCCAGCTCTCCGCAGTGGAAGTTCAACGGCGAGTCCGACGCTGGTATGGGCTACTGCAACTGGTATTACTGCAAGCCGAATGACACCAAGCGCCTCTTCTATCGTATTCCGGTGTCCAAGTTCGCAGGTAAGTCGATCTTGTCTGCGGAGTTCGTGGTTCGCAACACCTGGTCGGCATCATGTGATGCTCGTGGCGTGGAACTGTGGGAGACCAAAGGAATTTCTACGTCCACGACCTGGGACTCCCAGGATGTGTCGGGGTTCTGGGTGAAGCAACTGTCCTCGGAGTCCTTCGCTTATGGATATAACGGCTGCTCAGCCAAGGACGCCGAGTTCAATGTGAAGTCAGCAGTGCAGGCGGCTGCCAACGCCAAGGACTCCACGATGACGTTCGGTCTGAGGGCTGTCAGCGAGTCCGATGAGTATGGCTGGAAGCGGTTCTCCGACAAGGCATACCTGCGGGTGAAATACAATCGGCCACCTGCACAAATCAAAACAACGCAGCTGACCATGCAGTACGGCGGTGCGTGTGAGAAGCCTGCCAACGCGGCCCGTGTCCGCACACTGGGGCAGATCTCCGCGGACAACGTCACTGACCCAGATGGCGACAAGGTATCAGTGCAGTTCCAGGCAAAGTGGGACGGCGGGTCGTGGAACCCATCTAGGACATCGTCGAAGGAGTCTGGTTCAAGATTTACGATCAGCCTGCCGTCCTCAATACCACAGAACAAGACGATCAACTGGTACGCGCGCTCCTATGATGGGGCGCAGTACTCGCCGTGGTCCTATGCGGGTGACCCAACAGCGTGCTATTTCGTGTACGACACGAAGGTACCTGCAGGTCCGGCGATCAGCTCTGGCGAGTATCCGGCCTCTGATCCAGGGAATCCGAACGACCCATGGCATGACGGAGTGGGGCGCTACGGCTCCTTTGAGGTCAAGGCCGCCGAGAGTGATGTGACCACGTACTGGTACGGCGTTAACGGCAATCCCTCTTCAAAGAACAAGGTCACCACGACCGGAGGCGCAGCACAGATTGTAAAGGTGCTGCCAGCCAAGCCAGGCCTGAACTTCTTCACCGCCCGATCATTCGATTCGGCAGGAAACGGTAGTGAAACGCACACCTACTATTACCGGGTGAAGGCGGGCCAGCCCGAGCGAGCGACCTGGCAGTTGAATGAGGCAGCCGACGCGAGTGAGGCGAAGGGCTCCACTCCGGCACGCACCCTGGCCATCCACGGTGGCGTGACACCGGGTGCGACCGGTGTGGAGGGCACGGCGGTGCGGTTCAACGGCACCGACGGCTACGCCTCCACCGATCTGCCCGCGGTCAACACCAGTGGTGGGTTCGCCGTGTCCGCGTGGGTGAAGCTGGACCGGATCCCCGACAAGACTGCCGATGTCGCGCTGGCACCTGGCAACAACGCTCCCGGCTTCGAGCTGTACTACTCGACCACGTACGGATGGTCGTTCAACCAGTACAAGTCGGACGATGCTTCCGGCGGGCTGGTCCGGGCCGATCAGGGGGACACCAGCAAGGTGACCGCCGGCACCTGGACTCACCTGGTTGGCTCATACAGTTCGACCAACGACCTGCTTCAGCTGTACGTGGACGGCAAACTCGCCGGATCGGTGCCCTACAACGCGCCCTGGGAGGCTCGCCGCGGTCTGCAGGTCGGGGCTAAGAACTTCACCGGGACCCCGATGTCGTTCTTCCCGGGCACGATCGATTCCCTGCAATTGTTCGACAAGCCGCTGGCCCAGGACGAGGTCGACAAGCTGGCCGCCAAGCAGAGCGTCGGTGACCCGGGGCGTCCGGCCATCGCGGTCTTCGACCTCGACGAAGCCGCGGATGCCACCGAGCTCACTGGCCATGGTGGCGTGCTGCCGGCCAAGTACAACGGCACGGTGACCACCGGAGTGGAGGGCGTGGCGGGTAAAGCGGCCCGCTTCGATGGCGCAACCGGCTTTGCGAAGATCGGGCAGATCAGCGGCCCGCATGTGAACACCTCGCGCCCGTTCACCGTCTCGGCGTGGGCGAAGTTGGACAAGAAGCCCGGCGGCGCGGCGGTCATCGCCGCGCAGGCGGGCAAGGAGCGGCCCGGTTTCGAGCTGTACTACTCCGCTGCCTACGACCGGTGGGCGGTCAACCAGTACTCGTCCGACAGCGCGGACGCCACACCGATCAGGGCGATGCAGGCTGACGGCGTCACCGCTCGCGCTGGTGAGTGGGTGCATTTGGTGGGTGTGCATGACCCCGTGGCCGACACGCTCACCCTGTATGTGAACGGGGTGAAGGCCGGCTCCACCAAGTTGGCCGGTGCGTTCTACGCCGATCAGTCGATGTATATCGGTGCCAGCAACTACAGCGGCGCGATGGGCAGCTACTTCCCCGGTATCATCGACGATGTGCGGTTGCTGGACCGGCCAGTGTCGGCCGAAGAGGTCCAGCAGATGTTCCAGCAGCGACCGCTGGTCAAGAGCCGATGGATGTTCGAAGGGACCTCCGAAACGTCTCCGGTCACCACACCGGATGCCGCGGGTACAGGCAACGCACTCACGCTGCATGGCGGGGCTGCCAAGTCCAACATGGGGTTCATCGACTTCGGAGCGATGAAGCTGGATGGTACGAGCGGCTACGCCACGGCCGGCAGCGTCCCGGTGGACACATCCGGCAGCTTCACCCTCACCGGGTGGGCGCAGGCCGCCGCGATGCCCGACGGCGAGGTGGCCCTGGCCAGCGCGGACGGCACCAACCACAGTGCCTTCGCGGTGAGGTTCGTACCGGATGCCACTGATCCCGAGCTGAACCCGGGCCGCTGGCAGCTGACGGTGTCCGATAAGGACGCTGCCGATGCGACGGTGGTGACGGTCGACAACGGCGAGTTCTACGACGTCCGAGAGTGGAACCACCTGGCCCTGGTGTACGACGGGTTCTCCAAGCAGGCCCGGCTCTATGTGAACGGCGGGCTGTCCGAGGTGGCCTGCGTCGACGCCGACGGTGATGGCTCTAGCGACAGTGCCTCGTGCGAGGACTTGGTGCCGTGGGCGGAGAACGCCCTGGCCTTCAAGGCCACCTCACTCCAGGTGGGCCGCGAAGGCACCGGCAGCGCGGCTGGGCACTACTTTCCGGGCCTGGTCGATGACGTGTGGACCTTCCAAGGCGCGCTGAGCGACGCCCAGGTCGAATGGCTGTCGACCCACTGGTTTGAAGTTCCCACCCAAGTACCGGGCGACTGAGCCCGCCCTTCCGGGGCGCCGGGCCATAACCCGGCGCCCTGCACCTCTCACTTTTCTCCCTTGAATTCGTGTGCCCATTTCATGGCACATGTCCACCTCAGAGAAAACAGGAATCGATTCGCATATGCGCGGAATAAGACGGCCTCGCCGCACCGTGAAGCTATTGCGGCGCAGAATCGCGCTGGGCGTTTCCACGGTGATGGTGGCGTCCTTGATCCAGGCGGTGGGTTTCGCATCCACCGCTGAGGCGGCGGGTAAGGGCATCCCGAAGGTGGCCGACCCCGATAAACCCGTCGAGGGCAAGAGTGTTTCCAACCTCAGGCCCCGTAAGGTTCAAAAGGGTCCGAGAACTCCGCAGAAGGCGCCGAAGGCGAAGTGGCCCAAGGCTGATGACGCGGTGGTCACTCTCCCAGCCCCTGGCACCAGGGCCAGCGAACCTGTGCAGGCCAAGGGCCTTCCGATTCAGCTCAACACCCCATCGAAGAAGCAAAGCCGCAAGCCTTTCGATGGCAAGGTGGCCACCCGTGTCCTGTCGCAGAAGGCTGCGAGGAAGGCCGGCGTCGAGGGTCTGCTGTTCACCCTTCAGCCGCAGACGGCAAACGACGCCGGCTCAGTCGGCGCGACCGTCGACTATGGGGACTTCGCCGAGGCCTATGGCGGCAACTACGGTGCCCGACTGACTCTGGTCGAACTGCCGGCGTGTGCACTGACCACGCCGGGCAAGGCCACATGCCGCACGGGCACGCCCATAGCCACGGTCAATGACACCGAGAAGCAGACGCTGACAGCACGCGGCGTCTCGCTGAGTGCCGGGGCCCCGGTCGTTCTTGCCGCGATCGCCGGAGACAGTGCGAAGACCGGCGACTTCAAGGCCACCCCGCTGTCTCCTTCGGCTGCTTGGAGCACCGATCTCAACACGGGTGACTTCAGCTGGTCCTACGGCATTCCGGTGCCCGATGTCCCCGGGGACATGGCACCGAAGCTTGGGCTGTCGTATTCCTCGGGGAGCATTGACGGCCGTACGGGCAACACCAACAACCAGTCCTCGTGGGTAGGTGACGGCTTCGAGCTGTCGCCCGGCTTCATTGAGCGCCGGTACAAGCCGTGCTCTGAGGACGGTGTCAAGAACGCTGATGGCAGTAAGCCTGGCGACCAGTGCTGGGGCTACGACAACGCCATCATCACTTTCAACGGCAAGGGCGGCGAGCTCGTCCCGACTGGGAAGGATGACGAGTTCAAGTTCCGGCAGGACGATGGCTCCCGCATCGCCCACCTGAAGTCCACCAGCCGGGGCAACGGCGACAACGACGGCGAGTACTGGCGCGTCACCGACCCGGAGGGAAACCGGTACTACTTCGGCTACAACCGGCTCAACGGCTGGGCCGAGGGCAAGGAGACCACCGACTCCACCTGGACCGTCCCCGTCTTCGGTGATGACTCAGGCGAGCCCTGCCACGGCGACACCTTCGCCGAGTCCTGGTGCCAGCAGGCGTGGCGATGGAACCTGGACTACGCCATCGACACCCGCGGCAACGCCATCACCTACTACTACAACAAGGAAGAGAACTCCTACGGCCGCAACCTCAAGGCGGCCGACGATACCCGGTACACCCGCGGCGGCTACATCGACCGCATCGAGTACGGCGTCCAGTGGGACCAGGTGTACACGACCAAGGCCCTGGCCAAGGTCGACTTCACCAGCTCCGAGCGGTGCATCCCTGATGCGAGCACCGACTGCTCGTCCATCTCCAAGGACTCGTTCTACTGGTACGACACGCCGTGGGACATGAACTGCGAGGAGGGCACTGACTGCGACCAGGGCCGGCTGGCTCCGAGCTTTTGGACCCGCAAGCGCCTGACCGGCATCACCACCCAGGTCCTCCAAAGCGATGGCAGCTACAGCAAGATCGACTCCTGGAAGCTGACCCACCGCTGGGGACAGGCGGACATCGACTACCAGCTGCTGCTGGACTCCATCCAGCGCACCGGCCACACCGCCACGCCCGAGATCACGCTGCCGAAGACGTCGTTCGCCTACACGCAGCTGGCCAACCGCATGGATGCGATAGGCGACGGCTACGCGCCCTTCGTCAAGGATCGCCTGTCCGTGATCTCCGATGATCACAGCGGCCAGGTCGACGTCAACTACTCCGGCGAGGCATGCAGCCCCTCCTCCCTGCCGACCCCGCAGACGAACACGA
Source organism: Streptomyces palmae (assembly GCF_004684805.1). Lineage (GTDB taxonomy): Bacteria > Actinomycetota > Actinomycetes > Streptomycetales > Streptomycetaceae > Streptomyces > Streptomyces palmae. Next base: position 20,617 of record NZ_SRID01000044.1, on the reverse strand, counting down.
CGCGCTGCTTCCCACAGATGCTGGGCGGGTCCGACACCGAGGATCCCGAGCGGCACTGGTTCAACAAGTACGTCGTGAAGTCGGTGACCGCCACCGACCGGACCGGCGGAGCACCGGACTCGGTGACCGCCTACGACTACCTGGACGGGGCGGCCTGGCACTACGACGATGATGACGGCCTGACCAAGGAGAAGTACAAGACCTGGTCCCAGTGGCGCGGCTACGGCCACGTCCGGGTCAAGACCGGCGGCCAAGGCGGCGAGCCGGCCTTGAAGACGCAGGCCGAGAGCTACTTCCTGCGCGGCATGGACGGCGACCGCAAGGACACCTCCGGCGGCACCAAGTCCGTCTCCGTCACCCTCGACGAGGGAGAGGGAGACCCGATCACCGATGACCCCTCGTCGGCCGGATTCTCCTACAAGACGGTCCAGTACTCCGGGCCTGGCGGGAAGGTACTGGAGAAGACGATCAAGCGACCCTGGCACCACGAGACCGCGAAGAAGGTCCGTGCCTGGGGCACGGTGACCGCCGACTTCACCGGCACCGCCAACTCCAAGACCTACACCTCCCTGGACGACGGGGCGGGTAGCAAGTGGCGGACCACATCCACCTCGACCCGCTACGACACGGTCGCCGGCCGCCCGATCGAGGTCGATGACCAGGGTGATACGTCCACCACGACCGACGACCAGTGCACCCGGACCACCTACGCCACCAACACCACCGACAACATCCTGGCCCTGCCCTCACGGCAGGAGACCGTCGCGGTGAGCTGCGCGACGACGCCGGACCGGTCCAAGGACGGCGTGGTCATCTCCGACGAGCGCACCGCGTATGACGGCGGTGCCTACGACGCGGCTCCCACTGTCGGTGACGCAACGGCGTCCGCGGTGCTGAAGAAGCACGACGGCACCACAGCCACGTACCTCGAACAGGCCACCACCTACGACGCTTACGGCCGCCCGCTCAAGGTCACCGACTTGAGCGCGAACGTGACCGCGACCGAGGGCAGCACGCCGTCCCGCACCGCGCGCAACGACGGCTTGACAACCACGACGGCCTACAGCCCCGCCAGCGGATTCCCGACGAGCATCACCACAACCACCCCGCCGGCCAACCCCCTCGACGCCGCCTCGGCACAGACCACGACCACCACATACGACACCCTGCGCGGCCTGCCCACCGGCGAGAAGGACACCAACAGCAAGACCGAGAGCTACACCTACGACGCGCTCGGCCGCGCCGACAAGGTCTGGCTCGCCAACCGCAAGACCGGCCAGACCCCGTCCTACGACTTCGACTACTTCGTCGAAGACGGCAAGCCCGTAGCCATCCGCACCCTGACGCTCAACAACGAAGGCGGGCAGGTCCCGGCCTACGCCCTGTACGACGGCCTGCTCCGCGCACGCCAGACCCAGGACATAGGCCCGGACGGCGGGCGGCTGCTGACCGACACCTTCTACGACGAACGCGGCCAAGTCACCAGGACCTTCGAGACCTACTACGCCGAAGGCAACCCGAACCGCGAGTTGTTCAAGCCTGCCGACGCTCTCAGCGTCGAGACGCAGACCCGAACCACCTACGACGGTCTCAGCCGGCCCATCGAGATAGAGCAGGTAGCCGGCAACGGCGACGGCGACGGCAGCTCGGTCCTGAACACCACCAAGACCATCTATGGCGGCGACCGGACCACCATCATCCCGCCCGTCGGCGGAACTGCCACCACCACCCTCACCGACGCCCGCGGACAGACCACCGAACTGCGCCAGCACCACACGCGCAGCGCAAGCGCCGCATACGACACCACCAAGTACCGCTACACGCCCTCTGGCGAGATCTCCGAGGTCACAGACCCGGCAGGCAACCAGTGGACCTACAAGTACGACCAACTCGGCCGCCAGACCACGACCACAGACCCTGACAAGGGCAAGACCGAGAGCACGTACGACGACCGCTCCCTCCTTGTCACCACCAAGGACGCCCGCGGCACCGTCCTCTACCGCGAGTACGACCAGCTCGGACGCCAGACCAAACTGCGCCAGACGGACGCCTCCGGCCCACTACGCGCGGAATGGACCTACGACACAGTCACTGGAGCCAAGGGCCAGCCGGCCTCTTCCAGCCGGTATGTGGGCGAGAAGAAGTACACGAGCGAGGTCACCCAGTACGACCAGCTGTACCGGCCGCTGCGCACCTCGGTGACGATTCCCGACTCCGAAGGGGCCCTGGCCGGCATCTACCAGTCGGGCATCAGCTACAAGCCCTCTGGTCTGGTGGCGGGCGTGTCCTATTCGGCGGCCGGCTCGCTGCCGGGTGGAGGCTACAACTACACCTACGACGCCGCTCTGCGGCCCATTTCCCTGCTGGGGGATGGCTACCAGTCCGACACCATCTACTCGCTGACCGGCAAGCCTCTGCAGTACTTCTTCGGCTCCACAGCCGCCGGCGCAAAGAAGGCCTCTCTCGCCAACACCTACGAATGGGGCACCCAGCGTCTGGCCAACTCCCGCGTCGAGCGCGACGACGTCCTGGGAGTGGACCGGTCCACCAGCTACCGGTACGACGAGGCCGGTAACGTCCTGTCGGTCTCCGACGTATCACGCGCCGGCACCGACAACCAGTGTTTCACCTACGACTACCTACGCCGTCTCACAGAAGCCTGGGCGGAAGGCGACACCAACTGCGCCGAGTCCCCCTCGGCTGATGTCGTGGGCGGCGTGGCCCCGTACTGGCACTCCTACACCTACGACCAAGTCGGCAACCGCAAGACCGAGACCCTCCACGACCTGACCGGGGACACCGCCAAGGACACCAAGCGGACCTACACCTACCCGGCCGCGGGCACCAGCCAGCCGCACACCCTCAGCGAGGTCACCCAGTCCGGACCGTCGGGCACCTCAAAGACCAGCTACGACTACGACGAGGTCGGCAACACCACCGACCGCATGATCAACGGCGACACCCAGAAACTGGAATGGGACGCCGAAGGCCACCTCGCCAAGGTCACCCAGCCCGTCGAAGGCAAGGCCGACGAGGTCACCGAATACCTCTACGACGCTGACGGCAACCGGCTCATCGCACGTGGACCCAACGAGACCACTCTCTACCTCGGCCAAGGCGAACTGGTCCTGCCCAACGGAGCAACCAAGGCCAAGGCGACCCGCTACATCGACCTCGGCAGCGGCAGCCAAGCCGTCCAATCCGACGACGGCACCATCTCCATCACCATCGCCGACCACCTGGGCACCGGCCAACTCGCCGTCAAAATCAGCAACCTCGACCTCTCCCAGCGACGCACAATGCCCTTCGGCGCGACACGTGGAGACAGCACCGGCACCTGGCCCGGCACCAAGGGATTCGTCGGCGGAACCGACGACACAGCCACTACCGGCCTCACCCACCTCGGCGCCCGCGAATACGACCCCACCACCGGCCGCTTCATCAGCGTCGACCCCATCATGGACCTGGCAGACCCGCAGCAAATGCACGGGTACGTCTACGCCAACAACAACCCTGCCACCCTCGCCGATCCCGGAGGCCTGCGCCCCCTCGGGCCCACCGGCAGTGGCAGTACCGCCGACGAGGCGTACTACCGGGAAACAGGAAAACAAGGAAGCGGCTGGTTCGTCGACAGCTACGGCGGCTGGAGCTACAAAGACGTCCAGTTCATCTCCGGCTCCCTCGGATCGAAGAAAGATGGGCGGTTCGTCAGCTACAGCTGGTCATACGAAGCCCGCGCCCACGGAAAAACGAAAACGTCCGGGAGTAGCTGGAAATCTTGGGACCGCCAAAAGGGCAACGGCGGCCTAGTGGGATTCGCCCAGAACTACGCTCAGAACTTCATCGCGGATGTAAAGTCAGGCCCCCTGGCTGCCGTACTGCAGGGCGACTTCAAGGAAGCCTGGCGCAGATTGAACGCCTGCACCAACCCGGACCAGGATGGCAGGTGTACTCAAATTGGGGAAGTGAGCTCCGGACCAAGCCGAGGGCTTAGAGGAGCTTTTCCGAAGCCGGGCCCGCGACTGTTTCCTCATGGATTCGGTAGCGCTGCGCAGTTTAAAGAATTCTCTGCTTCGCTCAAGTCGGGCTTGAAGGAAGCCGGGCACGGCGACGCGGTCCCAGTATTTCAAGGAAGCTCTGTCACTGGGAGGAGCTTCGAGAGTGGGAAGCCGTTCGGGTCACACAGCGACTTCGATGTGGCACTGACCGGGACCGATATTCTGGCACGCGCTAAAGCCGCTGGCATTTCATTGCGGTCGGGCGGAACACGCACTGGACCGCTGAAGGGATCCGACTTGCACAAGATGGGATTGAACGACCTGGCTGAGAGTCTCTCTGCTGCTGCGCATCGGCCCGTCCACTTCATGATCTACGGATCGACCGAAGCGGCGACTAGAAGAGCACCGAGTATCGTGGTCCGCTAGATTGAGGCAAAGTTGGCGTGCGGCGTGCGTGTCCGCCTCCTCTGAGAGGCTAGACACGCACGCCGCACCCAGACCTCCCTATAATTAATGGAGTGCTCGTGAAAACTATCTACAATCTGTACGGTGTCGAGTCTCTTAACCTCTCCGAAGTGGCGTCTGAACTGTCTCGGCTTCTTAATGTGAACTTCTCCCGACGTGAGAGCTCCTATAAGGGCGGAGAGTACTTCGTTTCGGACTCTAACTTGAAAGGGAAAGTCTCGGTGGAAAACAATTGGATAGATGAGGACGGTTACCTCTCGGAGCCGGGTTATGCAAAATGTGCGGTTCTTGTTTATGTGAATGGTGTCAGCCCTGAAGTCCTGGATATCATTTCAGTATCGGGGCTGTTTAGGCTTCTGCGGTCAGAAGAAATCTAAAGTCGCCTCGCAGAGTGTCGCCGACTGGGGTCTTTACCTCTCCGGGCACGACTAGGCATTTTCGTTTGCCTCATCGGGCGGACCAAAGGAAGATGCCCGCAGTATGGAGTCCTGCTAGGTAGGTGGTCGCGGTCTTCTCGTAGCAGTGGCGATCCCTCGCCACTGCTACAAGCGGTTGATGCACCGCTCGAGTTTTGCGCTGCTTGTACACCTCACAGTCGAAGGCAGGTGGCCGGCCGCCGCGGCTGCCTTGCCTTCTCAAGTGCTCGGGGATGGCGCGCGAGGAATATGCCTTGTCCGCCAGGACAACGTCCGGCCTGGTGCGGGGCCGCCCTCGGCGGCGGGGGACTCGCACACGGGCCATCACCTGCGTGAAGGCAGGCACGTCCCCGGCCTGTCCGGCGGTGAGGACGAAGGCGAGCGGCTGGCAGCGTGCGTCAGCTGCCAGATGGATCTTCGTGGTCAACCCACCTCGAGACTGCCCGATGGCGTGGTCGACCGGCTCGCCGGCAGGAGCCCTTTTTGCGGGCCCCGGCCGCATCCTGGTGAGCCCGCAGGATCGTGGAGTCCACCGAGACCGCCCACTCCAGGTCCTCGTCGGCATCCGCCTGAGCGACCAGCACGGTGAACACCCGCTCCCAGGTGCCGTCGACGGACCACATATGCAAGCGGTTGCAGATCCCCGCCAGTTGCCATACGGCTCCGGCAGGTGCACCCACTGCGATCCGGTCTGGAACTTCCAGGCGATCGCATCGATCACCTGACGATGATGCCGTCACCGACCACCCCGCTTCGGCGTCCGGTCCGGAAACAACGGCTGGCTCCGCGCCCACTGGGCATTCGTCAACGACACACCCGGACCAACGATCCGACGATCGGAGAGTGGCGAGCTAATCACCCGAGAAGGGGATGCGCAGGGCTCGGTCTGTAAGGCAGCGCCGCGCCCAGGCCAGCAGTGTCGTAATGATCTCAAACCCGTGCGCCTGCAGCGGGAGGTAGGGGCGGTCGGACGGTAGCAACTGGCAGTCTCCATGACTCACAAAATGCGCCATCGGAGCTGAGTATCTCCGTCGTACAGTCCCTTTACCCGACGTTCAACCTCTGTCACGCTCCCCGGGGAATGCATTGCCTTTCGTGCGTTCGTCGTGATCATTCGGAGTTCCCGAATACGGCGGAGCGTGTGAAAGCCAGCCCACTGCGTAATGTCGAATCCATATGATTCGGCGAAAGCCAGGTAGTGGCTCTTGCTGTATCCGAAGCGCCTGCAGTGCACCTCTATGGTGACCAGGTCCCATTCCGGCTGACCAATCGCCGCAGTGTCCCAGTCGCAGAGCAGCGCCTCTCCCTCTCGAGCGTGAAGGGCATTGCGGTGCTGTGGATCCCCTTGAACTACCGCTTCTGAGAAGATGAAATCGACGTCCTTCAGACTTGCTTCTAGGTGGTCGGTTTCCTCGGATAGAAATCGACGTGTGGCCGGCGAGAGTGATGTAGTGAAATTGATTGACCGGCGGATGGCGCGGATATTGTCGTGCTGAGGTAGATCGAATTCTGGCTTAGGTAGATGATGCAGAGAAAAAAGGGGCTTTGCTAGCCGCTCGGCGGGCACGGGGTGGTTCGGCTGAGGAATATATGTCCAGAACGTTGCCGCGTGGCCATCAATGATCAGGGGCTGGTCGATGGGATGCAGGGGTGCGGTTGGGAATCCGAGGTCCATCAACCAGCGAGTGAACCGTACCGTACGCTTCACATTTCCGATGGGGGTGCCGCGGCGGGCGATCTTCACAACGACGAAAGCCTTGGGCAGGAGAATAACTGCGTTGGTGTGGCCCCGCATGAGGCGCGCGTCAGAGCTGTCCAATCCCACCCTTGCGCAGGCGCGCTCCAGGACTTTCTGCATCTCGCGTTCGTCAAAGCCGCCGTGGATTGGTACTTGTGCTTTCGTTGTTGTGGATTTGGGATCGCTGTGCATATGGGGTGCTTCCACTTCCGGCTGGGGGTAGGGTGAGGATCTCACCGAGTTCCTTCGCGGCGCGGCTGCGCCTTATCGCGGGCGGTAGGGCCTGGATGACATCACGAGCTCGCTCTTCAACAATGTGGGTACGGTGAGCGGGGATAACCCTGAGATAGGTTGTCCCCGCAAGCTCGCAGGCCTCGATTGGGTCTCTGTCCCGGGCGAGGCAGATGGCCTTTTCCAGGTGAAGCAGTGTCGGATCGATGCCTGCTTGTGCGGGGTACAGTTGCAGAGCATGAGCCTGTGCTTTGTGGGCTTGACTAATGAGTCCTAGGGCTGTGTAGGTACCGCTTTGATAGAGCAGTAGCCGGCGCTCGGGGAACGCGAAAGCGTCATTCTCCGGACCGACCTCGCACTGCTCAAAGATCACGACGGCGTTCCGGATTGCCGCTGTGGCGCCCTCGACGTCGCCCAGCCTGGCCAAGGCGCGCGCTTCGGCAGCTGCGGCCAGTGCGCCGGTAGCACAGGGTCGACTGCGGCAAAGCATGCGTGCTTCGCGGGCAAGTGTGACCGCGGCTTCGATCGGTCCGTAGTAGAACGGCAACATAGCCGCTTGAACCCTGACCCTGGCGCGCAACTGCCGGTTCCCGCTGTCATCGGCAGCGTTCTGGGCGGTGTCGTACCACGCCCGTGCTCTCACCAGATTGCCCAGCTTCATAAGGCTGTCCGCAATGAGGGTAGAGAGTACGGCTGTCAGCTCGGATAGTCGTACTTGGATGACCGCAGGCTGGCGTTCTGAAGCCAGTTCATTGACCTCCTCCAGGTAGTCAAGAAGTAATCCCACCATCGGCTCGGGCGGGGTGCAGGCATACTCACTGCGCAATCCGAAGATGCGGGCGTCGAGACGGTCAACCTGGACCGGGCTCACGGTGGAGGCAGCGAGTGTTCGGTTGACTCGTCGTCTGGCGGCATCAAGGCGATGTGTGGCCGAAGAGGCGTTGCCGGAGGGGCGGTTGGAGGGCAGGGTGGAAGGAAGGGAGAGATTCTGAGTATGGCGTCCTGGTGATGGCTGTGCGTGGGCCACGAGGAATTGATCGAAGCCCAGCTCTTCGGGGCTGCACTCGTAAAACTGGCACAGAAGTCGGACTGTTTCCGGCTTCGGGGTCACATCGCGGGTTTCCCAGCGTCCCAGTTGGATTCCGTCTGGGCGAGCCCCGTTCCCTTGATGTGCGGCGAGGTGGCGTAGAGCCTCAGCTACCGTCTGCTGGGTCAGACCTTTGGCCATGCGGTATGCACGGAGCTTGCTGACCGAGCAATGATCACGAATTGCCTCGGCGATCTGGCTGATCGACCAGGATCGAGCCTCACCATCAAGGCGAATGCGCTTCGCACAGGACGGCCTGTGCTCCGTCGAAGAGCTTCCCATCGCAGGCTTCCCTCCACCATGACTGAGATCGAGCGTAGTCAATGGCTGTGGCGTCGCGACAGTGGAACTGCGGCTCATCACACCTTCGCTTGGCGATCTGTACGTGCATCTGTGATGCGGCGCAGATCTGTGCTGTGGGTCGCTTGCCGCGTTCCGCCGCCTGGTGGACGCTTCCTTCCCTCGCAAACTGGCTCATCGGCTGAACCGTCAGCGGAAGCTTCTCATTCAAACCCGGAGAGCTGACGGGCTATCACGAGGGGAGGAACATGAAGGTGGCGACACTCTCGCTCGACTGCCTCTTGGAACGTGCCGTAACCGTGGGAGTCAAGGTCACCCCACGTGGTGAGCACGGCACGATCCCGGAGCAGGACGGGCGCCGCATCAGCCAGATGCGCCAGCTCGCCAAGACCCTCGTCAACTGTTGCGGTCTAACCGAACTGGCCGATGACGTGGAACTTGTTGTGTCTGAACTGGTCACCAATGCCATCCAGCATAGCCGCGGCACACGGATCACCATGGGGCTACAGCTCGTTGGTCCAACTCTTCGGGTTGTCGTAGTCCACGGCACCCAGGAGCGGCCTCGGCTCCAGCGCACGGATGACAGCTGTGAGCACGGTCGCGGCCTGTTCCTGGTGAAGTCGATCACTGCGGAGCACAACGGTTCCTGGGGCACGACTTGCGACGGCACCGCCACCTGGTGCGAGTTCTCCGCCAGGAGACCTGAAGGCACATCGCGATGACTGCCCTGCCAGCGGGGAGGCTATCGCCGCCTGCTGGATCCCGGTGTACGCAACCGCTGGGCGTCAGCGCTCTGGGACGGGGCTTGGCCGGGGCGCACGACTGGGAGCCGCCCAAGCGAAGTGACCGCTGCAGGACGAGGTAGCGGCCCCCGGAACTCCTGAGCCTGCTTCGTCCACCGCTGTGGCCTCATCACCCCGCTATCCGAAGAAGGACAACACTGTGACCCTCTACGCCGTGCCGACCCTTCCTCCGCCTCCCCCGCAGATCGTGTGCTCTGGCATCGTCCGCGACCAATCGGGCCGCGTCCTCGTGGTCCGGCCGGCAGCCGGCAGCGGGTGCTACCGGCTGCCCGGTGGGCTGGCGCACCTGGGGCAGCCGGACCCGACGAGCACCGAGGTGGCGTGTCGGGACGATGTGACGGTCAGCGCACCCTTCGTACATGGATCCGACCATGACGAATACCGCTGTTCCTACCTGACCTCTTCAGGTTCGGGCCGAGGCGCAGAACAACCCGGGCGACCACCTCACCCCGGCCGCCGGACCGGATCTTTGACATGCCTTCTCTGGCACTGCGGAGGCCACCCGGTGAGCGCGAGATGGAAGCCTCCGCTGGGGCTGGAACCGCAGCTGCAGCAGGCCGGCGAAGCCTGGAAGGCCGTACGGGTGCCGGTCGAGATCGGCGAGCGGATGATGACCCTGCTCGGTGATGAGAGCGGCGCGGTGGTCCGGGACCAGAGCATGTACTGGTTCATCCCCGCCGAGACGACTTCCCGCCCCGCCCTGGACCAGGTAACCGTCCTGCCTCGGCGTCCGGAGGATTCCTCGTACGTCTGCATGCCGCCAGTGCACTGGACCCGGGGCACGGGATTCCGCTGGCGCATGCCGGTCAACCGAGGTCTCACCCCTGGCGACGTGCTCTTCGTCGCCGCCCGCATCGCCCTCAACACCTCTGCGCTGGAGACGTGATGACTCGCATCCCCAGCTGGCTTTCCGACCGGCGCGAGCAGCTGAGCACGTGGTGGCAGATCCGCGCCCAGTTCTCCGCACCGATGCGCATGGTCAGCCCCCGGCGCCGCCGAGCCCACCGATACGCGTCCGAAGTAGATATGGACGCCGTGTTGGAGCGCCTCGCGCTGGAGAAGCTCACGCGGGACCTGCGACGCGACTGGTTCCGCCGCGCGACAGGCCGACTTCCGGCCGGCGTACGCGACCAGGCGCTCAAGCAGCTCGAACAGACCCCGGATCACGTACTACGCGAGCGCGAAGCCGAGCTTCTCGCCTGGATACACGGAGACAGCAACGAAGCTGCGACTCCCCAGGGCAGCGATGCCAAGGGAGGCGATTGCGAGTGACCACGACCCGCATGCGGTACGTCAACATGCACCTCGGCCCCGACCCGTGCATCATCCAGGTGCACTGCACTACCTGCAACGCTGCCTCCACCCCCGCGCCCGAACAGTTCCCCGGCGAACAGCGGAACAAGGCCGAGGAATGGGCGCTGGCGCACACCGGCAGGGCAGACGCGGAGGGACGACACCACACCGGCTACCGGGTCGAGGTAACGATGTTCTGGAGGGTCACTCCGTGCGAGGACATCGACCCCCCGCCGGGCGGCCTCCCCTCGTAGCCCGGCGGGCTGGCGTGGTCGTCACCTTCCGCACCAGCCCACCCCGTGCCAGCGGGTGCCGATCAGCGTCAGCCGAACCGCTGGCGCAGCCCCCTGCTCCCGGGGCGCCCCGGGAGCAGGCTTCCAGGCCGCGGGCAGGCGGCCGGATATCCCAACCCCACCGGATACCCCCTGCTGCCTGCCCGCCAGGGTCGCCGCCGGCATCGCTCTCCCCACCGGCGGCGGCCCGTCAACCGCTCACCGACAAGAGGCATCCATGCGATCCGACGATCGCCCACACGGTGCTCCTGGGCCAATGCCCGGACCACGGACCGGCTGAGGCGAGGCCGCCGACGTGAGCTGATCACCAGACCGGGCGGGTGCTGGTGACTCGGACCGTGCCTAGCGCACCCGGGCAGCGCCCGCCCCAGGGCCGTCTTGGCGACCCATCTCGGCCGCCAACGGCCTCCACCACCGCCCTACCGAAGGAGAAGACGGCCATGAACGCACGCTCGACAAGCACGCTGGTACTCAACCCTGACGAACTTGGCCCCAACCCGGCGCCGGGCATGGACCTGGCGGTGAAGCTGGGCATCGAGCATCTGGAGATTCGCTCGGCCGGGGGCGCCAACGCGGTGACCCTGACTGCCGACCAGTTGCAGCACATCCGTGCCATGGCCGACGAGCGCGGCCTGGAGGTGGCGGCGCTGGCATCGCCGCTGTGGAAGTGGTGCCGGCCCGAGGCGGCCCCCGGAAGGGTGGACACCTTCGGCTTCCCCACCCAGGTCCCGCCCGAGGAGAGGCTGGGCTGGGTCGAGCGGGCGATTGAGGCCGCTGCCATCCTGGGGGCTCCTCTCGTGCGGGTCTTCTCCCACCTGCGCGTGGCGGAGGAGTTGACCGAGCAGCTGCTCGGTGACCCGCTGCTGGCCAAGGCACTGGAGCTGGCACAAAGGGCCGGGGTGCGGTTGCTGCTGGAGAACGAGCCGGTGTGCACCGTCGCCGACGCCGAGCCGCTCCTGGAAGTCCTTCACCGGTACCACGAGCAGGGCCTGGGGCTGTGGCTAGACGTGGCCAACCTCCATGAGGTCGGCCAGGCCACCCCTGACGTGGTCCGCGCCCTGGCCCCGTACGCGGGCTACGTGCACGTCAAGGACTACCGGCCCGCCGACGGCGGCGGACGGCAGTTCTGCCCGGCCGGTGAGGGCGTGGTCCCGTACGACGAGGTGCTGCCGCTGCTGCACGCCGCCCGCCCGGCGCTGCCGTACGCGCTGGAGACCCATGTGCGTGACACCCCTGCCGACGCGCTCACCGCCGGGGCCGCGTTCCTGCGCTCTGCCGTCCCGGGCGGCGTGGCGTGAAGCGGGTGCTGCTGGTCGGGGCCGGGGAGGTCGGGGCCAAGCACCTGACCGCCCTCGCCGGCGCTCCCGGCCTGGCGGTTGCCGGGATCGCCGACCCCTCCCCGCGCACCGCTGTCCCCGGGGGTGTCCCGGTGTTCGCTTCCTGGCGGGCTGCGCTGCGGGCGGTGACACCGGATCTGGTGGTGGTGGCCGCCCCGCCCGGAACCGCGCTCGCCGCGGCCCGGGGCGCCGCGGCGGCCGGAGCCGCTGTGCTGGTGGAGAAGCCCGCCACCACCGACCCCGCCGCCCTGACGCCCCTGCCGGGTGACGAGCGAATCTCCGTCGCATTCCAGCCGCACTTCGCCCCCGGCCTCGGCGGGCTGCTCGCCGAACGACCCGCCGTCATACGGGCCGAGGTGACGCTGGCCGTGCGGCGCGATCCCGACTACTTCCGCGGTTGGCGGCGCACCTACGCCACCGCCGGCGGGGTGCTGCATCAGCAGGCCATCCACGGCCTGGCCCTCGCCCTGCGGCTGCTGCCCGGTGATGTCGAGACGGTCGACGCCACGGTGGTGCACTGCCGGGACTTGGCCGAGACCGAGGACCACGTCACCACCACCATCACCCTGACCGGCGGGGCCACAGTGCACGTCGACGCCCGCGTCGACCACCCCGGTCCGCCGATCCACGAACTCGTCCTCCACTTCTCCGACGGGCGCCGACTTCAGGTGCGCGGCCGGAACCTCGAAGCCGGCCTCGGTGTGCTGGCCGACGCTCCCACGCACGAGGAACTGCGGCGCGCGATGTACGCCGCGGCCCTGGAGGCCGCCGACGGCCGTCCGGCCCACCCCTGTCTGTTCCCGCTGACGGCGCTGCGGCGCCCACTGGAGGTGATCGACCGTGTCTACCGCGACGCCCGTGTGGTCCGCGCTGCGCACGCCGCTGCCGCATGAACTGCCCGTCGAGGTCGTCGAACGCAAGGGCATCGGCCACCCCGACACCCTGGCCGACGGCATCGCCGAGCTCGCCTCCATCCGCTACAGCCAGCACTGCCTGGACGTGGCGGGGGCGGTGCTGCACCACAACCTGGACAAGGTCGCCGTCCTCGGCGGCCGGGCCGCCTTCACCGACACCGACGGCGTCTACGATCGCCCGCTGAGGGTCGTCTTCGGCGGCCGGATCTCCACCAGCTTCGACGGCCGCCCGCTGCCGGTGCGGGAGATCCTCCAGCAGGCGGCCGTCGACCACCTACGTACCGCCCTGCCGGGCTTCGACCGCGTGACGCTGAAGGTCCGGCACGAGACGACCGACTCCTCCAAGTTCCCCCACTGGTTTGTCCCTCGCTGCCTGGACGATCTGCCCGAGCGCCCGAGAGCGTTCTCCAACGACACCGCCTACCTGGTTGGCTCGGCCCCGCGCACCGCCACAGAGACCGTGGTGCTGCTGGCCGAGGCGTGGTTCCGCCGCCTTCCGTGGGCGGGCAGCGATATCAAGGCCCTCGCCGTCCGCGACGGCCACCACTGGACGGTGACCGTGTGCGTTCCCGCCCTGGCCGGGCACCTGACCAGCTCCGCCCAGTTCGACGACGCGGTCACCGCCGCCGCCGGCGAGCTGACAGAGGTACTTGCCCAGCGGCTGCCGGGCCGGGTGACGGTGGTGTGCAACACCCGCGGCAGCCGTACCGGACCCCTGTCCGGGCAGTACTTCACGTTGTCGGGGTCGGCCGTCGACTACGGCGAAGACGGTCTCGTGGGTCGCGGCAACGCCCGCACAGGCGTGATCAGTGGCGCCCATCTGGCCGGGAACGAGGCGACGTTCGGGAAGAACCCGGCCTACCACGTCGGCAAGGTCGGTGGCTGGCTCGCCGACACCGCCGCCCGCGCGGTGGCCGCCGAGTTCGGGCCGTGCCGCGTCGCGCTACTGTGGCGCAACGGCGCCCCGTACGACGAGCCCGCCTCGACCGAGATCACGACGGTCAACCAGGTGCCGCCCGGGGCGGCCGAGGAGCTGGTGCAGGCCACACTGTCCCGGACGGACTGGGTGGAGGACCTGCTGGCCGGCTGCTACCTGCCGAGGGTGGAGCCGGTCGAGCAGCTGCTGGCCGAACTGCGTTGGGCTGCCGGATGAGCGTGCACCGGCTCGTGACCGGCCACGTCTCTGCCCGCCTCGCCCTGCCCGAGCAGCTGGACACCACGGCCGCGCGAGCTGCCGACCGGGCCCTGCCCGGCGGCTGGACCCTGACTGCAGGCCACGCGACGGAGGCAGCGGATGTCGAGGTCACCACGGGGGCCGCGGCCGTCACCGTCGCGGGGGCACCGTGCACCTTCGGCTGCCCCGGGCTGTGGCCGCCTCGGACACGCTGGCGTACGTCACCTACACCGCTTTGGAGCGCGTCCGGCAGCAGCAGAGCAAGCTCACAGTGCACGCCACCGCACTGATCGCGCCCGACGGACGAGCGGTGCTGCTGCTCGGCTCGAAGGCGGCGGGCAAGACGTCCACCGCGCTCGCCCTTGCTGAGCGGGGCTGGACCCATGCCGGGGACGACCTGGTCGTCCTCGGCGAGAGCGGCGAGGGCACGGTGGAGGTGTGGCCGGGCAGGCCCACCGCCGCCGTCCGCGATCCGGCCCGGCCCCTCGCGCCGAAGCCCCAGCGTGCCCTGGAGCCGTTCGCCGCCGGTCCGGGCCCGCTGGCCTGGGTCGTGCGCCTGGCTGTTCACCCTGTGCTGGTCACGGCGTCGCTGACACCCGCGCTGCCGCTGTCGGTGAACGAGCGCCTGCGGCTGCACGAGATGCTGGCCCGTTACATCTCCGGCCTGCCCACCCCCTTGGGCGGTGTCACCGGGGTTCCGTACGGGCCTGTGTGGCCGCTGGACACCCCTGCTCTGGCCCGCTGGCGCAGCCGCCTGATCGCCGCCATGGCCAACTGCCGGTTCGAGTACCTGCACGCGCCCAGCCCTGAAACAGCCGCCGATCTGCTGACCAAGGAGGCCGAGGCGAGATGAACACCGCCGCGATCCTGCCCAGCCGCAACGAGCCGGCCACTATCGCCGCCGTCACCACCGCTGTCGACGCCGCCCTCGGAGACACGGGCGCGGTCATCGTGCATGCCGACTCGTCCGACTCCCCGGAGACCGCCGAGCGCTTCGCCGCCACCGGCACCGGGGCGGCGACAGTGCCGCTGACCGGTCTGGTGCGGGGCAAGGGCGCCCAGATCCTGGCTGCCGCCCGCTGTCCGGACCTCACCGGCGCGGATGCGGTGCTGATCGCCGACACCGACACCCGGAACCCCGATCCGGCCGTCTACGCGGCGCTGCTGGAACGCGTACGGGCCGGGGCCGCCTTCGCGATCGCCGACTACCCGCGGTACTGGGACGAGGCCAACCTCACCAACCACCTTGCCCGGCCGCTGATCGCCGCCACCACCGGCCACGACGTGCCCCAGCCGCTCGCGGGGGATCTCGCCCTGTCCCGCGAGGCCCTGGACGCCGTCCTCCGCGCCGTCGAGGCATTGCCCTCGAAGGTGTCCGCGTGCGTGGACGGCTACGGCATCGACGCGTTCCTGCTGCTGACCGCCGCCACCGTCGGCCCCCTCGTTTCCCTCCGGCTCGACGAGCCCAAGCAACATGCCGGGTCCTTCCCCCACCTCCCCGCCATCTACCACCAGGCTGTCCCCGTCCTACTGCACCTGACAGCGACATGCGCCCCGCCACCGGTCCCGCCGGGCAGCGGACCAGCGCTCTACCGGGCAGCCGACCGCCACGTCGAGGCCGCCCGGCTTCAGCCCATGCTCACCACGCTGGACAGCTTTGGCCCGTACCTCGGCGGATACGATGAACAGCCGTGGCCACTGCCCGCCGCAGACGCCTGGCACGCCGTCAACTCCGGCACACCGGCGCCCGACGCGGCCCATCGGCTGTGGCCACACTACGTACGGCGCGTGACCGACTGGCTGACCAGCGGACAGCACGCCGCCACCCGGCAGCGAGCCGAGACGCTCGCCGCCGCGCACGCCCGCCTGCACACCGCCGTCCTCACTCCCACAGGAGCCTGACGATGACCGCCGCCCCGACCTCCGGCTTCTCCGCCTTCGCCGTGGAGCCCTTCCCCGAGATCCAGCCGGGCGACGACCTGGCAGGTGCCATCAACGACGCCCTCACCCGCACCGGCACCGAGCTGCAGGACGGGGACGTAGTGGTAGTGGCCTCGAAGGTCGTGAGCATCGCGGAGAAGCGGTACGTCGACCTCGCCAGTGTCACGCCCCGCGCCGAAGCCCTGGAACTGTCCGCCAAAACAGGCAAGCCAGCCGAGATCGTGCAACTGATCTTGGACTCCAGCGACAGCTACTTCCTGGCCACCGAGAAGGGCCCCATCATCGCCCGGCACGCCCTGGGCTTCCAGCTCACGTCGGCCGGGATCGACCGCGCCGGCGCCGAGGGGGCGTGGCTGCTGCCGGTGGCCCCGGACACCTCTGCCCGCGCCCTGCGCGACGCCCTGATCACCTCCACCGGTGCCCAGGTCGCCGTGGTCATCGCGGACTCCGATGGCCGCGCCGACCGGCGCGGGGCGACCGTCATCTCCATCGGCGCCGCTGGAGTGGCGCCCCTCCGGGTGACAGAGCACAGCGGCAAACGGCAGGAGGAGACCTTCACGGACCTCATCGCCGCGGCGGCCGGGATCATCCTGGGGCAGCGCGGACGTGGCGCCCCGGTCGCCGTCCTGCGCGGCATCGCCTACGCGCCGAGCGATGAGGGTGTTTCGGCGATGCTCCACCACCGGCCGTGACGCTGCTGATCACGGGGGCCGCCGGGACCATCGGCACCCGGCTGGCAGCCGACCTGGCCGCCCAGGGCGTTCCGCTCCGGCTTCTCGACCAGCGGCCTCTCACTGACGGGCCGCCCGCAGGCGCCGAGTTCGTCCAGGCCGACCTGCGCGACCTGGACACGATCGAGAAGGCCACCACCGGGACATCTGCCGTCGTCCACCTCGCGGGGATCACCCAGGAGGGGCCATTCACCGAGATCGTGGAGCACACCATCACCGGCACCCACCACATCCTGGAGGCCGCACGCCGCCAGCGGGTGCCACGGGTGGTGCTGGCCAGCAGCCACCATGTCACCGGCCTGAACCCCGTCGGCGCCCCAACCGAGCCGCTGGCCCCGGACAGCTTCTACGCCGTAGGCAAAGTCGCCGTCGAGGCCCTGGGCCACCTCTACGCCCACAAGACCAACGTGCAGGTCGTCGCCGTCCGCATCGGCAGCTTCCGCGACCGCCCCGCCGAGCCCCGCCACCGGGCGACCTGGCTCAGCCCCCGCGACGCCACCGTTCTGCTCTACGCCGCCGCTACCCGGCCCCTGACCAGCCCGTTCCTCACCGTGTACGGCACTTCCGGCAACCGCGAGTCCTGGTGGCCGCGCACCGGTTGGGCCACCCTCGACTACCAGCCCGTCGACAACGCCGACCACCATCCAGATCCCGGACCGCTCACCGACCGCTTCACAGGGGGCACTTTCGCCGACTGCGACCTCCCCGAATAGAAGCGTGATGAGGCACTCGCTCGCCAGCAGCTCGCCGCCGTAGCCACCGCGCAACGCGAGATCCTCGCCGAGGAGCAGATCGCCCAGATGATTCAAAGTGCTGGGCGGCATGACCGCCCGTCTCCAGGCAGCGGAGCCCCAGCGCAAAGCACCCCTCTATGCCGACCTCGGCCTGCAACTGTTCTACGACGCGAAAACGCGGATCGTGACTGTTGAGTCACAACCCGCGCCCGTCATGTGCGTAATTGCGTGTCCGAGGGGGGACTTGAACCCCCACGCCCGATAAAGGGCACTAGCACCTCAAGCTAGCGCGTCTGCCATTCCGCCACCCGGACGAGGTGAACTCCGCGGGGGCTTCCCCGCGGCGACAGACATAACAATAGCAAGGTTTCGGAGTGCGTTTCACCTGGCTAACCGCCTACCCGGCGCCCATAAGACCAGCTTATGGGTATGGAGCGGGCGAGGGTGAAGGGCAACGTTCCGGCCGTGGCGGGTACCTCCCGGGCGGGCGACCACGCGCCGGCCGCCCTGGGCAGGCCGGTGCAGCACAATGGGGCGGGACGGTGGCCGCAGCGGGCGGGCGCACCGCTGACCGGGGCACAGCCCCGGGGCCAGGGCCGCTTGGGCCACCCGCAGGGACAGGAACCGGGGCGGAGTCGACATGGGACGGGTCACCGAGCGGCGGCGGGTCATCCGGATCCGGGACGGTGCGGTCAGCGCCCGGCCGGACACCCTGGTGGCCGAGGAGCCCCTGGAGATCCGGCTGAACGGCAAGCCGCTGGCGATCACCATGCGCACCCCCGGCGACGACTTCGCGCTGGCCGCCGGCTTCCTGGTCAGCGAGGGCGTGGTGGGCCGGGCGGAGGAGCTGGCGAACATCGTCTACTGCGCCGGGGCCACCGCGGACGGCGGCAACACCTACAACGTGGTGGACGTACGGCTGGCGCCCGGCGTACCGGTGCCCGACATCACGCTGGAACGCAACGTGTACACCACCTCCTCCTGCGGGCTGTGCGGCAAGGCGAGCCTGGACGCGGTGCGCACCACGGCGCGCTGGCCGGTGGGCGACGAGGAGCGGACCCCGGTGCGCGTCTCCCCCGAGACGCTGTCCGTGCTCCCGGACCGACTGCGCGCCGCACAGCGGGTCTTCGACCGGACCGGTGGCCTGCACGCCGCCGCGCTGTTCACGCCGGACGGTGAGCTGCTGGACGTACGCGAGGACGTGGGGCGGCACAACGCGGTGGACAAGCTCGTCGGCCGGGCCCTGCGCGAGGGCCTGCTGCCGCTGGCCGGGGCGGTGCTGCTGGTCTCCGGCCGAGCCTCCTTCGAGCTGGCGCAGAAGGCGGTGATGGCGGGCATTCCGGTGCTGGCCGCGGTCTCCGCGCCCTCCTCGCTGGCGGTGGACCTGGCCGCCGAGACCGGTCTGACGCTGGTGGGCTTTCTGCGCGGCGCCGCGATGAACGTCTACGCGGGCGAGCACCGGATCGCCCTGGGAGACGCGGTCGAAAGCACCTGACGGGCGAGCGGCCGCGGCTACGGGGGTGGGGACAACCCCACCTTGGGGACGGCATCGACCGGGGGATAACACCACCCGGAAACGGGGGGCTGCCGCCATGGTCCGCAACGCCTGGGGCGAGGAGGCTGGTGAGCCATGAAGAGTCTCGCCGAACGTCCCGCGCGGAACGCGGGGTTGCGTGCCGTCACCGTCCTCGCACTGACCGCCGCGCTGGCCGGCACCGTGGCCGCCGCGCCCGCCGGGGCCCGGCGCGCTCCGGCGGCGACCGGCGGAGCCCACGGGGGACCACCGCCCGCGCAGGCCGAGCAGCGGCGGCTGCAGCGAGCGGTGGAGCGGACCCTGCGGGATGCCGGCTATGTGAGCGTGTCGGTGGAGCTGCGCCAGGGCCGCCGCACCTGGTACGCGCAGGCGGGTGAGGCGGAGTTGGGTACCGGGCGCCCGGTACCCCGGCACACGTCCTTCCGCGCCGCCAGCGTGACCAAGACCTTCGTGGCCACGGTGCTGCTGCAACTCGCCGCCGAGGGCAGGGTCTCGCTCGATGACACCGTGGACCACTGGCTGCCCGGCCTGGTGTCGGGAAACGGCAACGACGGGCGCCGGATCACCCTCCGCAACCTGCTCCAGCACACCAGCGGGCTGCACAACTACCGGTACGCCGAGGACGTCGGCAACACCGCGGCGGACTTCGAGCGGACCAGGTTCGACCATGTCGGCCCGGAGCAGCTGATAGCCGGGGCCCTGCGGCACCAGCCGGACTTCCCGCCCGCGGACCCCGCGGACGAGGAGCCCGACTGGCACTACTCCAACTCCGGCTATGTGCTCGCCGGCATGATCATCGAGCGTGCCACCGGGCGGAGCTGGTCACAGGAGGTGCGGGACCGGATCGTCCGTCCACTGCGGCTCACCGACACCTACGACCCGGGCGACGACGCCTCTCTCCGCGCCCCGCACGCGCACTCCTACTACCGGTTCCCCGGTTCCACCGGCTGGACGGACACCACGGTGCTCAACATATCCAGGGCCGACGCCGCGGGGGCACTGGTGAGTTCGGCGCGCGACCTGGACACGTTCTTCACCGCGCTGCTGGGCGGCCGACTGCTGCCCGCCGCCCAACTGGCCGAGATGCGCCGGACCGTGTCGCTCCCCGAGGAGTACGACCAGATCGCCCCCGGACTGCGGTACGGCCTGGGGCTGATGCGGCAGCCGCTCAGCTGCGGCGGGTTCCGCTGGGGGCACACCGGCGACTCCGACGGCGGCACGATACGGACCGGCCTCACTTCCGACGGCCGGCGGAGCGTGGTGGTCTCGGCGAGCGGCGGCTCGGAGGACGAGGCGGAGACGCTCCGGGCCGAGCGAGCGGTGCAGCGCCTGGTGGACCAGGCGCTGTGCGGTCCCGGGCCGAGCTGAGTCCCGAGGACCAGGCGAGGCGTGGTCCGGAGCGCGGTTGCCAGCGGCGCGGGGCGCGGGGCGGCCCCGAGGGCCGGGTGAGGCCCACGGGCGGGCGCAAGGCGCGGCAAAGGGCAGGGCGACGGGCGAAAGCGGCGCGGGACGGGAAGACCCGAGGGCCAGGCGGGACACCCGGGCGGGCGCAGGCGCGTGGCAAAGTCCGGGGCGCGCTCGAAGGCGGCGCGGGGCGGCCGGGAAGGCTTGAGGGCCGGGGCGAGGCC
>NZ_SRID01000449.1 GCF_004684805.1 Streptomyces palmae | reverse complement strand
TACCGCAGCCGGTCAGCAGGGCGGCGCCCAGTGAGAGCAGGCACAGCGCGCCGGGGGCGCGTACCGGCCAGGGTGCTCCCAGGGTCGCCCGGGCGGTGTCCGGCTCCGTGTTCGCGGTGGCGGGTGCACGGGGGTGCGGCACGGCGCGTACGACACGGTGCGTACGGCGGGTACGGCGTCGGGCGGGCGGGTGCCCTACCTCGACGGGTGGCCGTCCGCCCAGGAGAGGAGGGGGAGAGAGCGGACGGCCACCCCTCGGTGGTACCCGTGGGGGGTTGGCATGCGCCTGCCCTGTAATCCGGGAGGCATTCCTCTTTCCCTCGGGTTTCCCTCGGGTTTCCCTCGGGATTCCCGTGGATTCCCCGGGATTCCCGGTTCCGGGCCTCCCCCTGGGATCGCCGAGTGGGTCCTGACCTCCTGTGATCCCCAGGGCCCCGTGATCCGTGAGTTCTTCGGAGAGAGCCGGGAGGAGGGGCGAGGGGTCGGCCCGGACATGACGACGGCCCGCCTCGGGTCCGTATCCGCGCGCCCGGAGGCAGGCCGTCCCGCCGTGCCCGGAGGTCCGGGCACGGCACCGCTCAGCGCACCGTGAAGTGGACGATGTCGTCCAGGAACGGCACCTCGAGCCAGGGATCGGGCTGGGCCATCATCGACAGCATCACGATCGCGAACCCCAGACCGCCGTAGGTCAGCAGATCGGTGAAGCGGGACCGCACCGCCAGCATGCCGACCTCGGGCAGCGTCCACCGCAGCACCGCGCCCAGCAGCAGCGACAGGCCGATGATGATGGTGCCGGCGCGGAAGTGGTCCAGGGCGACCACCAGCAGCCCGGCCGCCACCCCGCCCAGCACCGTCAGCAGGGGCCACTGCCGGACCGGGGCGGGGGCACCGCCGGGCGCGGCACGGCCGCCGCCCTCGGGTCGCGCGGTGTCCCGCGTGATCAGAGGGAAGCGGCGCGACTTCCTCGGCTCGGCGGTCATCGGGGCCTCAGCCGACATCGCCGATCCCGGCAGCCCGCTCGGCGGCCTCCACCACGTTGACCAGCAGCTGGGCCCGGGTCATCGGGCCGACACCGCCCGGGTTGGGGGAGAGCCAGCCGGCGACCTCGGCCACACCGGGGTCCACATCGCCGACGACCTTGCCGGTGCCGTCCCGGCTGACGCCGACGTCGAGCACCGCCGCGCCCGGCTTGACGTACTCCGGCTTGATCAGGTGGGCCACTCCGGCGGCGGCCACGATGATGTCGGCCTGCCGCAGGATCGACGGCAGGTCCTTGGTGCCGGTGTGGCACAGGGTGACCGTGGCGTTCTCCGACTTGCGGGTCAGCAGCAGCCCGATGGACCGCCCGACGGTCACCCCGCGGCCGACGACCGCCACATGGGCGCCGTTCAGCTCCACACCGTGGTGGCGCAGCAGCTGCACGATGCCGTACGGGGTGCAGGGCAGCGGCGCGGTCTCGTTGAGCACCAGCCGGCCCAGGTTGGTCGGGTGCAGGCCGTCCGCGTCCTTGGCCGGGTCGATCAGCTCCAGCACCCGGTTGGTGTCGATACCCTTGGGCAGCGGCAGCTGCACGATGTAGCCGGTGCAGTCCGGGTTCTCGTTGAGCTCCCGGACGACCGCCTCGATCTCCTCCTGGGAGGCGGTGCCCGGCAGCTCGCGCTGGATCGAGGCGATGCCCACCTGGGCGCAGTCGCGGTGCTTTCCGGCGACGTACTTCTGGCTGCCGACGTCGTCGCCGACCAGCAGGGTGCCGAGACCGGGCGTGACGCCCTGGGCCTTCAGCGCCTCCACCCGGGTGGTGAGGTCGGCTTTGATCGCGGCCGCGGTGGCCTTGCCGTCGAGAATCTTGGCGGTCATGGTTCCCATCCTCCCGGATGCGGGGCGTTCAGTGTGCATCAGGTCCGGAATCCGGCCGGTGTGCGGCGGGTCGGATCCGGTGGCCGGACCGGCCCGGCGCCCCTTGGTGAAAGGAGCACCGGACCGGCGGCGGCCGTGCCCTGGCGGATCAGTGGAAGAAGTGCCGCGTGCCCGTGAAGTACATGGTCACGCCGGCCGCCTTGGCGGCCTCCACCACCTGCTCGTCACGGACCGAACCGCCCGGCTGCACCACGGCCTTCACCCCGGCGGTGGTCAGCACCTCAAGGCCGTCCGGGAACGGGAAGAACGCGTCGGAGGCCGCGAAGGAGCCGCGGGCCCGCTCCTCCCCCGCCCGCTGCACCGCGAGCCGCGCCGAGTCGACCCGGTTGACCTGCCCCATGCCCACGCCGACGGTGGCACCGTCCTTGGCGAGCAGGATCGCGTTGGACTTCACCGCCCGGCAGGCGCGCCAGGCGAAGGCCAGCTCGGCCAGCTCCTCGGCGCCCAGCGCCGTACCGGTGGCCAGCGTCCAGTTGGCCGGGTCGTCGCCCTCGGCCTGGAGCCGGTCCTTGGCCTGGAGGAGGGCGCCGCCCTCGACCGAACGGGACTCCCCGCCCGCGGCAGGAGCCTGAGGGCAGCGCAGCACCCGGATGTTCTTCTTGCGGGAGAGCACCTCGACCGCGCCGTCCTCGTAGTCCGGGGCCACGATGACCTCGGTGAAGATCTCGGCGACCTGCTCGGCCATGGCGACCGACACCGGGCGGTTGACGGCGATCACACCGCCGTACGCCGACACCGGGTCGCAGGCGTGCGCCTTGCGGTGCGCCTCGGCAACGTCCGCGCCGGTGGCGATGCCGCACGGGTTGGCGTGCTTGATGATCGCGACGCTGGGCCCGCTGTGGTCGTACGCGGCCCGGCGCGCGGCCTCGGTGTCCACGAAGTTGTTGTACGACATCTCCTTGCCGTGCAGCTGCTCGGCGTGCGCCAGGCCGTGGCCGGTGCCGTCGGTGTAGAGCGCGGCGGGCTGGTGCGGGTTCTCGCCGTAGCGCAGCACCTGCTTGCGGGAGTAGACGACGCCCATGAAGTCCGGCCAGGGGCCCTCGTCGGCGGCGTAGTCGGCGGCGAACCAGTTGGCGACCGCGACGTCGTAGGCGGCCGTGTGCTGGAAGGCCTCGGCCGCCAGGCGCTTGCGCGCGGTCAGGTCGAAGCCGCCCTCGCCGACCGCCTTGAGCACGTCGCCGTACCGCTCCGGGTTGACGATCACCGCCACCGAGGGGTGGTTCTTGGCGGCGGCGCGGACCATCGAGGGGCCGCCGATGTCGATCTGCTCCACGCACTCGTCGGGGGCGGCGCCGGAGGCCACCGTCTCCCGGAACGGGTAGAGGTTCACGATCACCAGCTCGAACGGCTCCACGCCCAGCTCGGCCAGCTGCTCGCGGTGCGCCTCCAGCCGCTGGTCGGCGAGGATGCCCGCGTGGACGCGCGGGTGCAGGGTCTTCACCCGTCCGTCCAGGCACTCGGGGAAGCCGGTGAGTTCCTCGACCTTGGTGACGGGGACTCCGGCCGCGGCGATCTTGGCGGCGGTGGAGCCGGTGGAGACCAGCTGGACGCCGGCCGCGTGCAGGCCCCGCGCCAGCTCCTCCAGACCGGTCTTGTCGTAGACGCTGACCAGGGCGCGGCGGATCGGTCGCTGGGTGCTGGCACCCTGGGCGTTGGTGGCGGTCACGGGATTCTTACCTTTCGTCCCTCTATGCGGTAGCCGTTACGGGCCAGACGCCCCACGACATCGACGAGCAGCGAACGCTCGACTTCCTTGATCCGCTCGTGCAGCGCGGATTCGTCGTCCTCGTCCCGGACCTCGACCACGCCCTGGGCGATGATCGGGCCGGTGTCGACACCGTCGTCGACGAAGTGCACGGTGCAGCCCGTCACCTTGGCCCCGTAGGCGAGCGCGTCGCGCACGCCGTGGGCGCCGGGGAAGCTGGGCAGCAGGGCGGGATGGGTGTTGACGCACCGGCCGCCGAAACGGGCCAGGAACTCCGGCCCGACGATCTTCATGAATCCCGCCGAGACCACCAGGTCCGGCCGGTACGCGGCGGTCGCCTCGGCCAGCGCCAGGTCCCAGTCGGCGCGGGTGGCGTGGTCGCCCACCCGGCAGACGAAGGTCGGGATGCCCAGGCGCTCGGCGCGCTCCAGGCCGGCGATGCCGGTCCGGTCGGCGCCCACGGCGACCACCTCGGCGCCGTAGCCGGCGGCCCCGCGCTCGGCGATGGCGTCCAGCAGGGCCTGCAGATTGGTGCCCGAGCCGGAGACCAGGACGACCAGGCGGGCCGGGGCCGGCGGGGCGGAGGAGCGCGCCGGCGAGTCGGAGGGAGGCGGACAGGCCACGGCGGAGGCTCTTTCTCACTGGTGGTGCGGGTGCGGAAACGTACGATCGGGCGGCCGAAGCCGCTTTGTGCGGTCGTACGAGTGGCGGGGGTACGCGATTCCGGGGAACTCTACGAACCCGCCGGCCGTCAGCAACGATACCGGCACCACAGGCCGCCCCCACGGGACGGGGGCGAGCGCGGGAGGTAGCGTCTGGGCAGCGAATCCACCTGACATCGTGGTAATCGACTGACACCGTGGTAACCACCGACACCACTCGCGTCACGGCCGCCCCACCGGTGAGGCGCGGGACGCACCCGGAACACGCGAGGGGCGCGAGCACGGCCGGCGCACCGGCGCGAGGCGGCGTGCGGCGTGCGGCGTCCGGGCGGCGCCGGGCGCGCGACGATGCGTCCTGCGCGGCGTACGCCGTGCGATGTGCGCCTCGCGGCGTGCGATGTGCGGTGGGTGCCATGCGGTGCGCGGCATGCCATGTGCTGTCGGGTGCGCACCACAACAGCACGTCATGTACCGCCTGCCGACCTCGAGCCCGTACCGTGCCCGGCGTGCAGGACGACGACACAAGGGGAAGACAAACTCCACATGCCGGACCGACGCCGCCACGCGGCTCACTGCCCCGCATCGGCCCCCGAGACCACCGGGGGGCGGCGATGAGGCACGCCCGCATGCCGTACGCCCCGCTGCTGCGGGAGCGGCAGTCGCCGTCGTCCTCACCGTCTCCGGACGGCCAGGGCGACCACAACCCGTTCGCCCCGCCCCCCGAGGGCGCCCCGGACCAGCCCTGGCGCC
>NZ_SRID01000448.1 GCF_004684805.1 Streptomyces palmae | reverse complement strand
CGCCGGCCCCCCGCGCCGAGCAGCCCGGGCGCCCGCAGGTCTTCACCCTCTCCGCCAGGACCGCCCCCGCCCTGCGCGGCCAGATCCAGCGCTACCAGCACCTGCTCGCCGACCACCCGGAAACCGACCTCACCGACCTGTGCGCGAGCGCCGCCACCGGCCGCGCCCACTTCCCGCTGCGGGTGGCCGGGCTGGTGCGCGACCTGGACGACGTGGCACGGCTGCTGGACCGCGAGCGCACCCGGGCCGCCCAGCCGCGACGGGAGGTCGAGCCGGCCAGGACCGCCTTCCTGTTCTCCGGCGGCGGCTCCCAGTACGTGGGCATGGGCCGCCCGCTGTACGAGCGGTACGAGGTGTTCCGGGACCGCCTGGACACCTGCGACCGGCTCTTCGCCCCGCACCTGGGACGCTCCCTGACCGACATGATCCTGGGCAGGGCCGAGGACGCCGAGCTGATCAACGAGATCCGCTTCATGCAGCCGGCGCTGTTCGCGCTGGAGTACGCGGTGGCCGAACTCTGGCTGTCCTGGGGCGTCGAGCCCACCGTCCTGGCCGGACACAGCATCGGCGAGATCGTCGCCGCCACCGTCGCCGGACTGTTCACCCTCCAGGACGCGGTCACCCTCATGGCGGCCCGCGCCCGGCTGATGCACGCCTCACCGCCCGGCGCGATGGCCGCCGTGGAGGCCGCCGCCGAAGAGGTCGCCGACCTGCTGGCCGGCCATGACGACCTGTCGCTGGCCGCCGTCAACGGCGCCACCCAGATCGTGCTCTCCGGCGGCAAGGAGTCGCTGGCCGCGGTGGTGGCGGAACTCACCGCGCGGGGCGTCAAGACCAAGCGGCTGGCGGTCTCCTGCGCCTCGCACTCCCCGCTGATGGCCGAGGCATCCGAGGAACTGCGCGAGGTGGTCGCCGGCCTGACCTTCCACGAGCCCCGGTACACCCTGGTCTCCAACCTCACCGGCGACATCGCTGCCCCCGGCGAACTCGCCTCGCCCGACTACTGGGCCCGCCACCTGCGGGAGGCGGTGCGGTTCGCCGACGGGATGCGCGCCATCGCCCGCCGCGGCCGGCACGCCTTCCTGGAGGTCGGCCCCGCCACCGAGCTCATCGGCATGGGCAAGCAGTGCCTGGGTGGCGCCGCCGCCGACGAAGCCACCGGCCACCTGTGGCTCAACAGCCTCCATCCCGAGGACACCGACGGCACCGTCATCGGGCAGGCGCTGGCCCAGCTCTACACCGCCGGCGCCACCGTGGACTGGGCCGCCCACCACCGCGACCACCCGCACCGCCGGATCACCCTGCCCACCTACGCCTTCGACCGGCGGCGGCACTGGCTCCCGGCCGCCGAGGCCGCACCCGCCGCCCTCGGCGACGGCAGCCACCCGCTGCTCGGCCGGGAGGTCACCGGCGAGGAGCAGCGCACCGCCGGCGTCCGCGAGTTCACCACCCGCGTCAGCGCCGAGCGTCCCGGCTGGGTGGCCGACCACAAGGTGATGGGCAAGGTGGTCTTCCCCGGCGCCGGCTACCTGGAGATCCTGCTCGCCCTCCAGGACGCCGTGTACGGCGAGACCGGCCTGCCCATTACCGACGTGGCCATCCACGAGGCGCTCTTCCTCGCCGACCACGAGACCACCGAGCTGCGCACCCGGCTGCGCACCGACGACGAGGGCACCGCCCGGGTGGAGATCCTCAGCCTGGTCCAGGCCGAGCAGCCGGGCCGGGCCCCGCTGGAGCGGCTGCACGCCTCCGCCGCCATCACCCCCTCGGACGACCCGCACCCCCTGGGCGCCGAGCGGGAGCTGCGCGAGGTGGCCGAGCGGCTGGGCGAACCCCACTCGGTACGCCGGGCCACCGACCTCTACGCCGACTTCACCGAGCTGGGCGTGGAGTACGGCCCCGGCTTCCGCGGCCTGGACCGGGTCGAGCGGTACGGAGACGACATCGCCGTCGGCCATCTGCGCGGCGCCCCCGCCACCCCCGCCGAGCAGCTGCCACCGGCCGTACTGGACTGCGCCTTCCAGACCATCGCGGCCCTCTCCCAGGAGGACGACCAGGTCGCCATGCCGGTCGGGTTCGCCCGCTGCCGGCTGCTGAGGAAGCCCCGCGGCGGCACGCTGCGCAGCGTGCTGCGGCGCCATCTGGCGGCGGATCCGGACAGCCCGCCCACCGCCGACCTGCTGGTGCTGGACGGCGACCGCACCGTCTTCGTCCTGGAGGGCCTGGCGCTGCGCCGGGTCACGGGCGCCGCGGCCGACCGGGACCGGATGTACTCCGAGCTCCGCTGGATCAAGCGCTCGCTGCGCGCCGGTGTCGCGGAGGCCCGCCGGGTGCTGCTGATCGGCCCGGGCCGGCAGGGGCTCGACGCGCTCACCGAGGCCGCCGCGCGGACCGGCACCAAGCTGGCGGTGGCCGCCACCGCGGCCGAGGCCGCGGGCCCGCTGGCCGACCGGCCCACCGATGTCTGCTGGTTCTGGCGGCCCCAGCCGCGGACGGCCCAGGAGAGCGGGAGCGCCGAGGACCCGGCAGCGGCCCTGCGGGCCGAGTGCGCGGCCAACTACCGCGACCTGCTCGACCTGCGGGACGCCCTGGAGAAGGCCGGTTTCGGCCGCGGCCAGCGGCTGTGGCTGGTCACCGAGGGCGCCCAGGCCCTGCCCGGCGACGCCGCGGGGGACGGGCACACCGCCCCGGCCGCCGCCACCCTGTGGGGCTTCGGCCAGGTGATGTGGACCGAGTACCCCGGCTACCAGGTCACCCTGGTGGACCTGCCCGGCGCCGCCGACCGGGACCCGGAGGCCGACCGCGACCTCCTGCCGCTGCTCGCCGAGTGGTCGGCCGGGGAATCCGCCGAGTACCAACTGGCCTACCGCGGCGGACTGCGCCATGTGCGCCGGGTATACCCGCAGGCGGGCGGCGCACGCACCGACGTCGAACTGACCATCAAGGAGTACGGGCAGTTCAGCGGCATCGTCCAGACGCCGCTCCAGGAGCTGCCCGCCCCGCAGGGCGACCGGATCCAGGTCCGGGTACACGCGGCCGGGCTCAACTTCAAGGACGTGCTCAACGCCCTGGGGCTGCACCGGCAGCACGCCCCGACGACCGACGGCGAGGTACCCGAACTGCCGCTCGGCCTGGAGGCCGCCGGCGTGGTGACCGCCGCCGGCCCGGACGCCGACTTCGCGGTCGGCGACGAGGTGGTCCTCGCCGACCTGGGCTGCTTCCGGCAGCAGCTGACCTGCTCCTCGGCGATGGCGGTACGCAAGCCGGCCCGGCTCTCCTTCACCGAGGCCGCCGCGCTGCCCACCGCCTTCCTCACCGCCTACCACGCGCTGCACACCCTGGCCGGCATCAAGGCCGGCGACCGGGTGCTGGTGCACGCCGCGGCCGGCGGGGTGGGCCAGGCGGCGGTCCAGCTGGCCAGGCGGGCCGGCGCCGAGGTGTTCGCCACCGCCAGCCCGCACAAGTGGCCGCTGCTGCGCTCCCAGGGCGTGACCCGTCTGTACAACTCCCGCACCCTGGACTTCGCCGACGAGATCCTGGCCGCGACCGGCGGCCAGGGCGTGGACATCGTGCTCAACAGCCTGAACAAGGAGTTCATCGAGGCGGGGGTGCGGACCCTGGCCGAAGGCGGCCGCTTCGTGGAGCTGGGCATGATCGGCGCCTGGACCCAGGAGCGGATGCGGCAGGCCCGACCCGATGTCGCCTACCACCACTTCGACTTCGCCGGCTACACCCCCGAGCAGGCCCAGGCGCTCACCCGAGAGGTACTGGGCACCGTGATGGAGTTGGTGGAGCGCGGCGAGCTGACCGCCCTGCCCACCACCGTCCACACCCTCGACGAGGTAGAGGAGGCGTTCGGCGTCCTCAGCCGGGGCGCCAACATCGGCAAGGCCGTGTTCGACTTCACCGGTCCCGAGACCGGCCATCCCCGGCCGGCCGACATCAGCGCCCAGCAGACCTACCTGATCACCGGCGGCCTCGGCGCGCTGGGCGGGATCGTCGCCGAGCGCCTGGTGGACCTCGGCGCCCGGCATATCGCCCTGCTCAGCAGGCGTACACCAGGCGACGCGGAACTGACCGCACTGCGCGAGCGGCTGGGCCCGGACACCGAGGTGGTCTGCTACACCGGCGATGTCGCCCAGGCCGCCGACATCACCCGCGTCACCGAGGCACTGCGGGCCCGGCCGTACCCGCTGGGCGGCATCGTCCACGCCGCGGGGGTGCTGGCCGACGCCCCGGTGGCCGCCCAGACCTGGGAGAGCATCGAGACCGTCTTCCAGGCCAAGGTGTACGGCAGCTGGCTGCTGCACCAGGCCGCGAAGACCTTCCCCACGCTGCGGTTCTTCGTCGGCTACTCCTCGGTGGCCGCCGTGGTCGGCTCCCGAGGGCAGGCCAACTACGCGGCCGGCAACGCCTTCCTGGACACCCTGATGTGCCACCGCCGCTCGGCCGGCCTGCCCGGCCTCAGCGTCAACTGGGGCGCCTGGGGCCAGGTCGGACTGGCCGCCGACATGGCGCAGCGGCACATCGCCGACGTCGAGAACCAGGGCTTCACCTTCTTCGAGCCCGGCGCCGGCATCCGCGCGCTGTTCCGGATCCTGGACCGGGCGCCGGCCCAGCTCACCATCGCCGAGGTCGACTGGGACCGCTACGCCACCACCCGGCCGCAGCCCAACGCCCTCTACCAGCACGTCGCCCGGCACACCCGGACCACCTCCATCCAACTGGA
Source organism: Streptomyces palmae (assembly GCF_004684805.1). Classification (GTDB taxonomy): domain Bacteria; phylum Actinomycetota; class Actinomycetes; order Streptomycetales; family Streptomycetaceae; genus Streptomyces; species Streptomyces palmae. Next base: position 318 of record NZ_SRID01000448.1, on the reverse strand, counting down.
CGTGGACGCCCTGCCCGCCCTGCCGCGCCCCGAGCGACTGGAGGCGATCTCCACGGTGGTGCGCACGGCCATCGCCGAACTGCTGCACTTCGACGGCGCCGAGGACGTGCCGGCCGGCGCCCGGTTCTTCGAGGTCGGCCTGGACTCGCTGGCGGCGGTCGAACTCAAGAACCGCCTGGAGATCGTCTTCCGCATACCCCTGTCCGCGTCGAGCGTGTTCGACCACCCGTCCGTGGGACAGCTCACCGCATTCATCGAGCAGCGGCTGACCAGCCACGACGAGGAGGCAGCATGACACCCCCCGAGCCGACCCCGACC
>NZ_SRID01000447.1 GCF_004684805.1 Streptomyces palmae | reverse complement strand
CTGCCGAACCGGCCGGCCCCCATGCCGAGGACCACCCGGCCCTCCGAGAGCGCCGACAGGGAGGTCACCATCCGCGCCAGCATGGGGGCCGGCCGGTTCGGCAGATTGGTGACATTGGCGAAGCCGGCGATGTGCCGGGTGCGCCCGAGGACGAAGCCGAGGGTCGCGTAGGCGTCCAGTCGTCCACCGAAGTAGGGGTGGTCCGACAGCGAGAAGAGATCGAGTCCGTCGCGGTCGGCCTGCTGGGTCGCGCGCAGCAGTTCCGCCGCGTCGTCGATGCCCGTGTGAGTGCCGAAGCCGAAGACGGCCTTGCGTGCGGACAGCGCGGTGCCGGCCATGGTGTCCCCCTCCGTGAACAGAAATTCAGTTCGTGACGCGAACAATATTGGTTCGTGTCACGAACTTCAACTTTCCCGTGAGGGTTTCGGCGCCGCGATGTCAGTGCCCGCGACCGCCCGCGGCGCCCTCGTCCGGTTCAGCGAACACCGGGGGGACCTTGTTGTCCCGTACGACGCGGCCCAGCAGGCCGGCCAGCACCTCGCGTTCGGTCGCGCTGAGTCCCGCCGGCAGCTCGTCGATCCGGGCGCAGGCCGCCTCGTAGAACTCCGCCGCCAGCCGGCTGCCGCGCGGGGTCAGGGCGACCCGGACCGCGCGGGTGTCCTGCGGATCCGGTGTGCGCCGGACCAGGCCGTTGCGCTCGGTGCGGTCCACCAGCCCGGTCAGGCTCGACTTCGCCAGCCGCAGCATCGTGCCCAGCTCGCCCATGCCGCACGGCCCGGGCATCAGGACGCACAGCAGCTGCCCCTGCTGCGGGGTGATGCCGTGCTCGCGGCTCGACTCGGCGTATACGGCATTGACCAGGAACGCGGACCGCACCAGCGCGGCCACCATTCCGATCGGGCCATCTTCATGCTTGCTCACCCGATCAGAGTACCTTCACGGACCCCGGAAATTCGTGCTGCGAACTATCGAACTGTCTGCCCCGGGAGGCGGCCCAGGCGTCGAGGCCGAGCCCCTTCTGCCCGCCGCGCCCTCGGGCCGCCGCGAACCGGACGGGTTCTTGATGGGTTCTTCATGGGTTCTTCACAGCGGCCTCCCTACCGTCGTCGCCGTCCGGCCGAGGCGGAGCCGGACGGTGACGAGGCATGAGGAGCCTGATGAGGATGGGTGCGCGAGGCTGGTCAAGCGGTCGGCTGCTGCTGGCCGGGACGGTGTCGGCGATGGCGTTCGCGATGGCCGGCTGCGGTGGCGGCGGGGGAAGCGAGGTCGCGTCCGCACAGGACGGAGGCCCGGGCCGGCAGGGGTCCCAGGGCGGTTCCAGCGCGCTGGCGGAGTACGTGGACGCCCAGCGCGCCTGGGTGGCGTGCCTGCGCGAGCAGGGCCTGGACGTCCCCGACCCCGACGCGAAGGGCCGCGTCGACTTCGGCGACAACCGTGCGGTCAAGAGCGACCGGAAGTACATCCGGGCGCAGGAGCGCTGCGCCGATCTCCACCCCACCATCCCCGACGAACTGGAGCAGTCACTCCAGCCCCCGCTCTCCAAGGCGGAGATCGAGAAGCGCCGGCGGTACGCGCGGTGCATGCAGGAGCACGGGGCTCCCGACTTCCCGGACCCGGACGCGAAGGGCCACCTGGAACAGGTCCCCTGGGACTCCACCTCGGCGGGGGCCAAACGGGCCGAGCGCAGCTGCGGGCCGATCATGGGCGTCCCCCGGAATCCGCCCCCGGCGCGGGGCTGACCGGTCGGGAGGCGAGGGACACGTGAACGACACGGAACAGCGCGAACCCGCCGGACGGCACCGCTCCGGCGAGGCAGCGGACGGCCCCGGGCCCGGGCGGCGCCGGCGCGGGCCGGTCCTGGTGGGGGCCGGGATCACCCTGGTCGCCGGGGTCAGCGTGGTGGGCGCACTCGGGTTGGGCGGAGGCGACGGCGACGATTCCGCGGGCCCGGGCAGAGCGAGCCAGGTGGTGCGGGTCACCCGGGCCACCCTGACCGAGCAGACGGAGATCGACGGCGAACTCGGCCACGGCCCCGAAGTGCCGCTGCAGACCAAGGCGAAGGGCACGGTGACCTGGCTGCCCGAACCCGGTGCGACCCTGCGGCGCGGCGGGGCGGTGCTGCGGGTGGACGACCGGCCGGTGGTACTGCTCTACGGCAGCCTGCCCATGTACCGCGAGCTGGGCCTGGTGGAACACCAGGGCGACGGCGCCCCGGCACCGGGCAGCGGAGCGAAGGACACCGGCACCGCGGGGGACGGCGGGTCGGCGTCCGGCACCGGCGGGAACGACACCGGCACCGGCGGCGAGCGGACACCCGGTACCGGCCGTCCGCCGACCCCGCTGCGCGGTATGGACGTCCGGCAGTTCGAGACCAACCTCAGCGCCCTGGGCTACACGGGGTTCACCGTGGACGACACCTACACCGAGCTGACCGCCGCCGCCGTCCGCCGCTGGCAGAAGGATCTCGGGGTGCCGCAGACCGGCCGCGTCGGCACCGGCGACCTCGTCTACGTACCCGGCCCGATCCGGATCGGCAGGACCGGCGTACGCGTGGGGGCGGACGCCGGCGGCGACCTGCTCAGCTACACCAGCACCGCGCGGATGGCCACCGTGGCGGCCCGCGCCGACGACATGGGCTGGGCGCGGCGGGGTGCCGAGGTCGCGGTGGACCTCCCGGACGGCCGCTCGGTCAAGGGCCGGATCGCCAGCGTGGGCAAGGAGGCGTCCGCGCCGGCCGCCGGCGGCGCGGACGGCCAGGACGGCGGGGCGGGCACCGGCGGCGAGCCGGGGGCCAAGGCGGCCTCGGTACCCGTGGTGATCACCTTCGCCGACCAGCACACCCTGGGGGAGTTGCAGAGCGGGCCGGTCACGGTCCACTCCGTGGCCCGGCGCCGGCAAGGGGTGCTGACGGTTCCGGTCGCCGCCCTGGTGGCCCTGGCCGAGGGCGGCCACGGCCTGGAGCCCGCCCAAGGCGGCGGCACCGGGGCCGGCCGCTACATCCCGGTCACCACCGGCCTGTTCGCAGACGGCAAGGTCGAGGTGAGCGGTGCCCAGGTGCACGAGGGCATGAAGGTGAGGATCCCCGAGTGACCCCGGCACCCACCGCCCCCGCGGCGCACGTCGTCGACTGCGCCGCCGTGTCCAAGACCTACCCCGGCCAGGTCACCGCGCTCCACCGGGTCGATCTGTCGATCCGGTACGGCGAACTGGTCGCCGTGGTGGGCCACTCCGGATCGGGCAAGTCGACCCTGCTCCACCTCATGGGCACCCTCGACCGGCCCTCCGGCGGCCGGATCACCATCGACGGCCACCCGATCGCCGAACTGTCCGACCGCGAGATCTCCGCCCTGCGGGCCCAGCGCATCGGCTTCGTCTTCCAGCAGTTCCACCTGGCCACAGGGGTGCCGGTGCTGGACACCGTCGCCGACGGGCTGCTGTACGCGGGTGTGCCGCTGCCCGAACGCCGGCGTCGGGCGGCGGCGGCGCTGGCCCGGGTGGGACTGGACCACCGCAGCGACCACCTGCCCCACCAGCTCTCCGGCGGAGAGCGGCAGCGGGCCGCGGTCGCCCGGGCGGTGATCGGTGAACCGGTGCTGCTGCTCGCCGACGAACCCACCGGCAACCTCGACTCGGCCTCCGGCGCGGCGGTCCTGGAACTGCTGCGTGAACTCCACTCGGCCGGCACCACGGTGGTGGTCATCACCCACGACCGGGAGATGGCCGCCGCGCTGGACCGCAGGGTGGAGATGCGCGACGGCCGGATCGTCTCCGACACCGGCCCGGCCGCACCGCACACCGGGGGAGCACGATGAGCCGCCGGCGCCGGACACCGCTGAGCCCCGCCCGACTGCGCCCCGCCGACCTCCTCAGACTCGGTGGCACGGGCCTGCGCACCCGCCCGCTGCGGGTCTTCCTGTCCGCCCTCGGCATCGCCATCGGGGTGGCCGCGATGGTCGCCGTCGTGGGGATCTCCAGCTCCAGCCGGGCCGAGGTCGACCGCCGACTCGACCGGCTGGGCACCAATCTGCTGCGCGTCGCCCCCGGCCAGGACGCCGGCGGGCAGCGGACCAGCCTCCCCAAGGAGGCGGTGCCCATGATCCGGCGCATCGGCCCGGTCCGGGAGGTGGCGCAGATCGGGGTGGTCCCCGACACGGCGGTCTACCGCAACGCCCACATGCCGGCCGGGCGGACCGGCAGCATCCAGGTGGCCGCGGCGGGGCCGGGGCTGCTGCCGGCGGTCGGCGGTTCCGTCCGCAGCGGCAGGTGGTTGGAGTCGGCCGCCGACGACTACCCGGCCGTGGTGCTCGGATCCCGGGCGGCCCGCCGGCTGGACAGCTACACCCCCGGCACCCGGCTGTGGCTGGGCGGCCAGTGGTTCTCCCTGGTGGGCGTGCTCGAACCGGTGCCACTGGCACCGGAGATCGACGGCTCCGCGCTGGTCGGGTGGCAGGCGGCACAGCGGTACCTGCGCTTCGACGGCCATCCGACGACCGTGTACGTACGGGCCCGGGACGACCGGACCAGCGCGGTACGGGACGTCCTCGCGGCGACCGCCAACCCCGCGAGGCCGAACGGGGTACTGGTCTCCAGGCCCTCGGACGCGCTGGCCGCACGCGAGGCCACCGAGTCCGCGCTGACCGGGCTGCTGCTCGGCCTCGGCGGCGTGGCGTTGCTGGTCGGCGGGGTCGGCGTGGGCAACACCATGGTGATCTCGGTACTCGAACGCCGCCCCGAGATCGGCCTGCGCCGCGCGCTGGGCGCCACCCGGGGGCAGATCAGAGGGCAGTTCGTGGCCGAGTCGCTGCTGCTGTCCGCACTGGGCGGACTGGGCGGAACGGTCCTGGGCACCGCGATCACCGCCGGATACGCCCTCGCCCGCGGCTGGCCGACCGAGGTGCCGGCCTGGGCCGCGGGGGCAGGCCTCGCCACCACCCTGCTCATCGGCGCGATCGCCGGCCTCTACCCGGCCGTACGGGCAGGCCGGCTGTCCCCCACCCAGGCCCTCGCGGGCAGCTGACCGGCCCGTCCCGTCGGCCGGGGGCGACCGGGGCGGTGGGGGAGCGCGATGG
>NZ_SRID01000446.1 GCF_004684805.1 Streptomyces palmae | reverse complement strand
GGTGGGTGGGGGGCCCGATGAACCGGCAACACCCGAAAGAGTGATCTCGTCCGTCTGCTGAGGCGGGCATGCCTTCCGTAGAGGCGTCCTGTGCCGACAGGGCCGGAAGGGGGCGGGAACGGTGTCTTCGTCCGAGGTGCCCGACGAACGGCTGCCGGCCACGGCCGCGCAGCGCGAGATCTGGCTGGCCCAGAAACTGGCTCCGGAATCCCCGGTCCACCAGGTCGGCGAGTACCTGGACATCGGCGGTCCGATCGATCCGGTGCTCTTCGAGGAAGCGCTGCGGCGGACCGTCGCCGAAGCCGAGCCGCTGCGCGTGCGGTTCGCCGAGGAGGCCGGGGCGCTGTGGCAGAGTGTCACCCCCGCCGGCGACTGGGACTTCCCGGTGCTGGACGTCAGTGGTGAGGACGACCCGCACCAGGCCGCCGAGGCATGGATGCGCGCCGATCTGGGTCGCCCGATGGACCTGCTGAGCGGCCCCCTGTTCTCCTACGCCCTCTTCCGGCTGAGTCCGGAGCGGTTCCGGTGGTACCAGGGCTACCACCACATCGTGGCGGACGGCTTCGCGTTCGCCCTCATCGCACGCCGGGTGGCCGAGCTGTACACCGCCGGCGCCGCCGGGCTGCCCACCCCCGCCGGGGTCTTCGGCCCGCTGCGGCTGCTGGTGGACGCGGACGCGGCGTACCGCTCCTCCCCGGCCTTCTCCGCCGACCGGCGCTACTGGACGGGCCTGCTATCCGACCAGCCGGAACCGCCCCGGCTCTCCGACCGCCCGGCCCAGGCCCCGACCGGAGTGCTGCGCCACGGCGCGGCCCTGCCACCGGACCTCGCCGCCCGACTGCGGACCAGGGCAGAGCAGATCGGGGTCCGGCTCTCCTCCCTGACGATCGCCGTCGCGGCCGCCTATGTGCACCGGCTGACGGGCAGGCACGACATCGTCCTGGGACTGCCGGTGAACGCCCGGCCCGGCCCAGTGCCGCGCAGCAGCCCCGGCATGGCCGCCAACGTGCTGCCGCTGCGGCTGGCGGTGAGCGCCTCCACCCGCGCCCGCGACCTGGCACGCCAGGTGGCGGACCAGGTGGGCCAGGCGCTGCGGCACCAGCGCTACCGGGGTGAGGACCTGCCGCGCGACCTCGGCCTGCCGGGTGGGCTGAGCCGGCTGACGGGCCCCCTGGTCAACATCATGTCCTTCGACTACGACCTGCGCTTCGCCGGGCACCGCGCCTCGGCCCGCAACCTCTCTCCCGGATTCGTCGACGACCTCTCGATCAGCCTGTACGACCGCTCCGACGAAGCGGGGGTACACCTCGTCCTCGACGCCAACCCCGCGCTGTACGGCGCGGAGGAACTGGCCGCGCACCAGGGGCGCCTGAGCCGCGCGCTGGAAGCGGTGGCAGCCGACCCGGACCGGCCGGTAGGCGCTATCGACCTGCTCAGCCCCGGTGAGCGCCGCCGACTGCTGCCCGCCCGGAATCCCGTGCCCCGCGCGGATCCGCAGGACACCCTGGCGTACCGGTTCCAGACCCAGGCGGCCCGCACCCCGCGGGCCACGGCGGTGGTGTGCGAGGGCACCCGGCTGAGCTACCAGGAGCTGGACACGGCGGCCAACCGCCTCGCCCATCTGATGATCGCCCGCGGGGCGGGACCGGAGCGCCTGGTGGCCCTGGCCCTGCCCCGCTCCGAGCAACTGGTCGTCGCGGTACTGGCCGTGCTCAAGACGGGAGCGGCCTACCTGCCGCTCGACCCGGAGCACCCGGCCGAACGCCTCGCCCTCATGCTGCGCGACGCCGCCCCGGTCCTCGCGGTGACCACCACCACGACCAGCGCGGCGCTACCCGAGACGACCGCCGCGCGCCTGGAGCTGGACCACCCCGGCACCGTCCGGGCACTGGCCGGCCACCCGGACACCGCCCCGACCGACGCCGACCGCACCGTTCCCCTCCTGCCGACACACCCCGCCTACGTGATCTACACCTCCGGCTCCACCGGCACGCCCAAGGGGGTGGTCGTCACCCACCACAACGCGGTCCGCCTGTTCCGCGCCACCGCGGACCAGCTCGGATTCGGCCCGTGGGACACCTGGACCCTGTTCCACTCCTTCGCCTTCGACTTCTCGGTGTGGGAGATGTGGGGACCGCTGCTGCACGGCGGTCGCCTGGTCGTGGTGCCCCAGGCGGTGAGCCGGTCGCCGGTGGACTTCCTCCGGCTGCTGGCCGACCAGCGCGTCACGGTCCTCAACCAGACCCCGTCGGCCTTCTCCGCCCTGATGCGAGCCGACCGCGAGCACCCGGAGCTCGGCCGGAAACTGGCCCTGCGCACCGTGGTCTTCGGTGGCGAAGCCCTGCGGCCCAACCGCCTGACCGACTGGTACGAGCGCCACCCCGACCACGCCCCGGCGCTGGTCAACATGTACGGCATCACCGAGACCACCGTGCATGTCACCCACACCCCCCTCGACCGGCGCACCGCGGCCTCCGCGTCCGGCAGCCCCATCGGCACCGCGCTGAGGGACCTGCGCGCCTACGTACTGGACGCAGGGCTGCAACCGGCTCCCGCGGGCGTGGCGGGCGAACTCTACGTTGCCGGGGAGGGGGTGGCCCGCGGGTATCTGGGCCGCGCGGGACTCACCGCCCAGCGGTTCCTGGCGGACCCCTACGGACCTGCCGGAAGCCGGATGTACCGCACCGGGGACGTGGCGCGCCGGTACCCCGACGGCCGACTGGACTTCCTGGGGCGCGCGGACACCCAGGTGAAGATCCGCGGGTTCCGCATCGAACCCGGTGAGGTGGAGGCGGCGCTGGCCGCCCACCCGGGCATCGCCCAGGCCGCGGTCGTCGCCCGAGCGGACCACGAGGGCGATCCACGCCTGATCGGCTATGTCGTGCCGGCGGACGGGGACGTGGCGATCGACCCCGCTGACGTGCGGGCCTTCGTCGCCCGGCGCCTCCCGCCGTACATGGTGCCGGCGGCCGTCGTCACCCTGGCGGCACTGCCCCTGACGGCCAACGGCAAACTCGACCACCGCGCGCTGCCCGCCCCCGACTACGCTCCCGCCGCAGGGGTGCGCGGGCCCCGCGACGCCGTCGAGGAAGTCCTGTGCACCCTGTTCGCCCAGGTGCTCGACCTGCCCGCGGTGGGAATCGACGAAAGCTTCTTCGACCTGGGCGGGCACTCCCTGCTGGCCACCCGGCTGGCGGCCCGGGTGGGCACCGAACTCGGCGTGGAACTGCGGCTGGGCACCCTCTTCGACGAGCCCACGGTGGCCGGCCTGGCCCGCGCGCTGGCCGGGGCCAGGGCGGCGCGCCCGGCCCTGGAGCCCGTGGACCGGCCGGATCCCCTTCCGCTGTCCTTCGCGCAGCGGCGGCTGTGGTTCCTGTACCGCCTGGACGGGCCCTCACCCATCTACAACATCCCGCTGGCGGTGCGCCTGACCGGCCCACTGGACCAGCGGGCACTTCGGGCCGCGGTGGCGGACGTGGTGGACCGCCACCAGACCCTGCGCACCGTCTTCCCCGACTCGGACGGGGAGCCGCACCAGCGGATCCTCACGCCGGAGGCGGCCCGCGCCGCCCTCGACCTCCGCGTGACGACCATCGAGGAATCCGAGCTGCAAGAGGAGATGACCGCCTGCGCCCGGCTCGCCTTCGACCTGGCGCATGAGATGCCGCTGCGCGTGCGGGTTTTCGTATTGGCCCCGCGGGAGTGTGTGTTGGTGTTGGTGGTGCACCATATTGCGGCTGATGGGTGGTCGTTGGGGGTGTTGGGGGAGGATTTGGGGTGTGCTTATGCGGCGCGTTGTGGGGGTCGGGTGCCGGGGTGGGTGCCGCTTGGTGTGCAGTATGCGGATTATGCGGTGTGGCAGCGTCGGTTGTTGGGTGATGCGGGTGATGGGGGGAGTGTTCTGGGTGGGCAGCTTGGTTATTGGCGGCGGGTTTTGGAGGGGTTGCCGGAGCGTGTGGTGCTTCCGGTGGATCGGCCTTTGCCGGCGGTTGCTTCGCATGGTGGTGGGGTGGTGGTGTTTTCTTGGGGTGCTGGTGTGCATGGGGCGTTGGTGGATGTGGCGCGGGTGTGTGGTGCGAGTGTGTTCATGGTGGTGCATGCGGGGTTGGTGGCGTTGTTGAGTCGGTTGGGGGCTGGGACGGATATTCCGGTGGGTGTTCCGGTTGCCGGGCGTGTGGATGAGGCGACTGAGGGGTTGGTGGGTTTCTTCGTCAATACGTTGGTGTTGCGGAGTGATGTGTCGGGTGATCCGGTGTTTCGTGAGTTGGTGGCTCGGGTTCGTGAGTGCAGTCTGGATGCTTATGCTCATCAGGACGTGCCGTTCGAGTATCTGGTCGATCAGCTGCGTCCCACTCGCTCCCTTGCCCACCATCCCCTCTTCCAGACGATGCTGGCCTGGCACGAATCCCCGACCGGACCGCTCACACTCCCCGGACTCGAGACCCGCACCGAATTCGTGCACACCGGCACCGCCCGTATGGACCTCGCCTTCTCCCTCACCGCGCACCATGCGGCCGATCGCACTCCGCAAGGCGTGGAAGGCGCGGTGGAGTACGACGCCGAGATCTTCGACCGCGCCACGGTGGAGGCGCTCCTTGGCCGGCTGGAGCGACTGCTGCGGGCCGTGGCCTCGGATCCGGACCTCCCGATCGGCGCGGTCGACCTGCTCACCCCCGGCGAGCGGCGCCGGATGCTCTCCGACTGGAACCCGGCCGATCGGAACGTCCCGCAGGCCACCCTGCCCCAGTTGTTCGCGGCGCAGGTGGCGCGTACCCCGCAGGCCATCGCGCTCGTGTCTGGGAAGACCCGGCTGACCTACGGGCGACTCGACGCGATGGCCGACCGTGTGGCCTGCGCGTTGGTGGAGGGCGGGGTGGGCGCGGAGTGCGCTGTGGGTGTGCTGTTGGAGCGTTCGGTGGAGTTGGTGGTGGCGGTGTTGGCGGTGGTGAAGGCGGGTGGGGTGTATGTGCCGTTGGATTCCCGTTTTCCCGAGGCGCGGATGCGGTGGATGGTGGAGCGGACGGGTGCGTCGGTGGTGTTGGTGGGGCGGGATTCCGCGGTCGGGGGATGGG
>NZ_SRID01000445.1 GCF_004684805.1 Streptomyces palmae | reverse complement strand
CTTCCCCTCAGACGTCTCCCCCGGTCCCCGCCTCAGCTCCGGTCCGGGGCCGGGATCGTGCTTCCGGCCCGCCGCGCGCCACCGGGCGCCCGCCTGGCGGGAACCTCCCGGAGGCGGCCGGGGGACGGGCCGGGGAGCGCCGGCTATGCGTCGGTCCGCTGCTTCCCGCGCCGACCGAACCGGCCGTGCGGGTGCTTGCCGCCGGCGTCCTCCTGCTCCGCCTCCGCCTTGGCCTTGGCCTCCTTGGCCTCCTCGGCCAGCTGGCGCTTGGCGGCCGAGGCGTAGATGTCCACGTACTCCTGGCCGGACAGCTTCATGATCTCGTACATGACCTCGTCGGTCACCGAGCGCAGGATGAAGCGGTCGCCCTCCATGCCGTGGTAGCGGCTGAAGTCCAGCGGCTTCCCGATCCGGATGCCCGGCCGCATGAGCTTGGGCAGCACCTTGCCGGGCGGCTGGATGTTCTCGGTGTTGATCATCGCGACCGGGATCACCGGGGCGCCGGTGGCCAGCGTGACCCGGGCCAGACCGCCGGGCTTGCCGCGGTAGAGGCGGCCGTCCGGGGAGCGGGTGCCCTCCGGGTAGATGCCGAACAGCTCCCCGCGCTCCAGGACCTCGATCCCGCTCTTGATCGCCGCCTCGCCGGCGCCGCGGGCGCCCGAGCGGTCCACCGGAAGCTGCCCGACCCCCTTGAAGAAGGCGGCCGTCAGCTTCCCCTTGACCCCCGGCGTGGTGAAGTACTCCGCCTTGGCGATGAAGGTGACCTTGCGGGGCAGCACCGCGGGCAGGAAGAAGGAGTCGGAGAAGGAAAGGTGGTTGCTGGCCAGGACGGCCGGCCCCTCGGTGGGGATGTTCTCCAGTCCCTCGACCCAGGGTCGGAAGGTGAGCTTCAAGGCGTTACCCACCGACATCTTCATCGCACCGTAGAACAACCGAGGACCTCCTGTATCCGACGAGGAGACCTTAACCTGCCTACCCGCGGTGCGGCGCGCCGCGTACGCTGAGCCACCGGGGCCGCACGCCCCTCCCCGGCCTTCACTCTCACCGAACGGAGAACCGCGGTGCAGCTCCTTCCCGGAGCCGAGCCGTTCCGCCACGACGGCGGAGACATCGGCGTCCTCGTCTGCCACGGCTTCACCGGCTCCCCGCAGTCGGTGCGCCCCTGGGCCGACCACCTCGCGGAGCGCGGTCTGACCGTCTCCCTCCCGTTGCTGCCCGGCCACGGTACCCGCTGGCAGGACCTCGCGGTCACCGGCTGGCAGGACTGGTACGCCGAGGTCGACCGCGAGCTGCGGACGCTGACCGAGCGCTGCGGCGAGGTGTTCGTCTGCGGCCTGTCGATGGGCGGCACCCTGGCGCTGCGGCTGGCGGCCCAGCACCGCGACTCGGTGCGCGGTCTGGTGCTGGTCAACCCGGCCAACAAGATGCACGACAAGGGGTCCTTCGCGCTGCCGGTGGCCCGGCACCTGATCCGTACCGCCCCGGGCATCGCCAGCGACATCGCCAAGCCGTCCGCGGTGGAGACCGGTTACGACCGGGTGCCGCTGCACGCCGCCCACTCGCTGCGCCGGTTCTTCCGGCTGGTCGACGCGGAACTGCCGCAGGTCACCCAGCCCCTGCTGGTGCTGCACAGCCCCCAGGACCATGTGGTGCCGCCGGTGGACTCGGCCCGGATCATGGCCCGGGTCTCCTCCCGGGACATCACCGAGCGGCTGCTGGAGCGCAGCTACCACGTGGCCACCCTGGACCACGACGCCGAGCAGATCTTCGCCGAGACCACCGCGTTCATCAACCGGCTGGCCGACCCGGCCACCGCGGGGCCCGAGGCGACGGAGAGGACGGCGGCCAGTGGCGGAGCGTGACGCGGACGGTACCGGCGCCCGCGACGACGACGCCGCGTTCGCCGAGATCGTCGCCGCCTACGGGCCCGAGCCACCGGACCCGCCGGGTGCCGAGCCCTGGCCGCACACCACCGGCGTCCGCAAGGAGGTCGCGCCCACCGGCGGCCGGACCGGGCAGGACGCCGGCCCGGACGGTGAGGAGGCGAGCGGCGAACCGGAGGCGGAGCAGCGGCCCGCGCGGACCGAGCGGCCGGGCAGCTTCGTGGTCTTCGCCCCGGGGGTCGGCGGGGCCGGCCCCCGCGACTGGCAGCCCGCCGAGCCGTCCGAGGACGACTTCGACGAGACCGACGAGGGCCACTTCGTACCGCCGGATCCGCCGCTGCCGCAGCTGGACATCACCGCCCGGTTCGCCTGGCTCGCGGTGCTCGGCGGCCCGCTGCTGCTGCTCGTGGTGGTGCTGTTCCGGCTGGAGATGACCTGGTGGATGGCCACCCTGGGCGTCGGCGGCTTCCTCGGCGGCTTCGCCACGCTGGTGATGCGGATGAAGTCCGGCGACGACGAGGACGAGGACGAGGATCCGGGGCGCGGCGCGGTGGTCTAGCCCCCCGGCGTCCGACGGGTGGCCGCGGATCGAGCCGCGGCGAGGGCCCGTCGGACGCGTCCCTCGGTCTGCTGCCGGAGCGTCAGGACCCGGTGTGCTCCGCAGGCGCGTCCGCGGCGGGAGACCGGGGGATCCGGAGGGCGGCCAGCACCGGCAGATGGTCGGTGGCCGCCCTCAGGTCGTGTTCGCTGACCCCGGGCAGCCCGATGGGCACCCCGCAGCCCAGCACCTCCACCCCGGCGGTGGCGAAGACCCCGTCGATGCGCTGGTTCGGCCGCGCCGAGTGGTACGTGGCCTCACCGCCCCAGGGCTTGGCGGCCCAGCCGTCCTGGAGCGCCCCGGCCAGCCGGCCGAAACTGCGGCCGGTGGGCAGGTCGTTGAGATCGCCGGCGGCGACCGCGTACGGCACGTCCCAGCCGGTGAGCCGCTCCAGCAGCAGGCCCGCCTGCCGGTACCGCTCGTCGGCGGCCAGACTCAGATGGCAGCTGAGCACCCCGACCCGGGCGGCGCTGCCGAACCGGAGCCGGGCCAGGGCCAGGCCGCGCTGGTGCAGACCGGGGGTGCGGGGCAGCAGCACCTCCTCGGTGCTCTCCACATGGGCGCGCAGCGAGGTGAGGATCATCGGTCCGGCGGTGGTGGCGCCGCCGGTGGTGTAGGTGAGGCCGGTCTCCCGGGCCAGCCGGGCCGCCGCCTTGCGCCAGCGGAAGAAGCGCGGCGCCTCCTGGACGCACAGCACATCGGGGGCGCAGGCCCGGATCACCCGGGCGAGCGCCGCCGTGTCGTCGCGCATCGAGCGGATGTTGTAACTGAGCACGCGGACCACCGCCGCGCCGTCCGGTTCGGTCCGGGATGCCGGCAGATCCGCGAGCATCGGTCCTCAGCCCCTCTCGATCCTGGCCGCTGAACGGCCTTGACTCCTGGGTGCATTTCTACCTGGCCCAGCCCGGTCATGATCACCTCGGGGCCGGGAATCGGCCGCACGGCGCGCCCTCGAAACCGGCCCTCGGACGTAAGCCGTGGCCCTCGGGCCGGGCGTGACCCGGGTGCGCCCGCAGCCACCGGCGCACCGAACGCTATGACCCGCGGCTACCGGCACACCGGGTCCACATCCGCCGGGCGCCGCCGGGCCTCGTGGTCCGTAGCCACCGGCGCGCCGGACACGTGGTCCTTCCGCGCCTGGGGTCACCCGTCCTCGGGCCTGGTCATCCCTGGCGGGCGAGGTCCGCGGCGCCGACCAGGCCGGCCTTGCCGCCGAGCTGGGCGGCGAGCACCTGGGCGTGCGGACGCCACTGGCTGCCCACCAGCCAGCGGCGGAACGACTTGCGGATCGGGTCGAGCACCAGGTCGCCCTCGTCGGAGACCCCGCCGCCGACGATGAACGCGGACGGGTCGAAGAGCGAGGCCAGGTCGGCCAGCCCGGCTCCGGCCCAGCGGGCCAGCTCGCGGAAGGAGTCGATGGCGACCGGGTCGCCCTGCCGGGCCGCGTCACTGATGTGCTTGCCCTGGATGCCCTGCGGGGTGCCGTCGCCCAGGCCGAGCAGGATCTCCGCGTTCTCCGGTGCGGCGTTGGCACGCTGCCGGGCGTAGCGGACCAGGGCGCGCCCGGAGGCGTACTGCTCCCAGCATCCCTGGCTGCCGCAGCCGCACAGCAGTCCGTCCGGCACCACCCGGAGATGGCCGAACTCGGCGGCCACGCCGAACCGGCCGCGGTGCAGTCGGCCGCCGATGATGATGCCGCCGCCCAGGCCGGTGCCGAGGGTGATGCACACGACGTCGTCATGGCCCTGGCCGGCTCCGAAGCGGTACTCGCCCCAGGCCGCCGCGTTGGCGTCGTTCTCCACCACCACGGGCAGCCCGACACGCTGCTCGACCTTGTCCTTGAGCGCCTCGTGGCGCCAGTTGATGTTGGGGGCGAACAGCACCGTGGCCCGCTTGTCATCGACATAGCCGGCGGCGCCGATACCGACCGCCTCCACCTGGTGTCCGACGCTGACGTCGCGCACCGCGTCCGCGATGGCGTTGATGACGCCTTCGGGAGTCGACGGCGTCGGCACGGTGCTGATGTCGAGGATCGCGCCCTCTTCGTCGACCACGCCAGCCGCGATCTTGGTGCCGCCGATGTCAACGCCGATGGTGAGTCCCATGAGTCCCTCAGTTATGTGATCGAACCCCGCCGAGGCCAACGGTACCGGAGGGATCGATCAGTCGAGGTCGATGTGTTCACTACTCGAACGATCGGAACCCTTGCTCCATCGCTGCTCCTGTCCGGCGACCACAGCCCGATAGGCGGCCAGCAGCTCGTTCCCTGCCGAGGCGAGGTGGTCGAAAACCTCGGGATTGCGCTCCACGACCGGCTCGACCGCGGCCTTGGCCTGTGCGATCAACTGTTGTACGGCTCCCTGGACCGCCGCTCCGGCGACCGGCGCCTGTGCGACCACCTTCGCGGCCACCGCCTCGGCCAGCTTGCGCAGTTCCTCGGCGGCGCTCCCCGGCTCCTCCTGGCCGTACCGCGCCCGCCGGCGCGCCCGCTCGGCGGCCAGATCCTCGGCACAGGCACGCTGCCAGGCGTCCGAGTCGCCCTCGGGCGGAGTGGCCCGGTCCTCGTCGACGGGGGGCTGGGGCTCGCCGGTGG
>NZ_SRID01000444.1 GCF_004684805.1 Streptomyces palmae | reverse complement strand
GTTCTGGACCGTATGTGTACGGCGTGATCGCCCGGATGTTTACGGCGTGATCGCCCGGAAACGTGGCATACCCGGTGATAGCGCCACACATACCGTCATCGTCCAGAACCCGAGCCCTGCGACCCCGGCGCCTGTCCGTGGACGCCTTACAGTCGATTCCATGCCTGCCGCACGTGTCTCCGCCCCCGCCCGCCCCGTGGGATCGGCGACCCGTGGCACCACCAACCCGAACCGGCTGCGCCGGATGGACCGCTGGATCGCCGCCCACCACCGGCCCGGCCTGCTGCGCGCCGCGGCCCCCGTGGCGGTCGACCTCGGCTACGGGGCCGCCCCGTGGACCGCGGTGGAGCTGCTGGACCGGCTGCGTACGGTGCGGGCGGACGCCCGGGTGGTCGGGATCGAGATAGACCCGGCCCGGGTGGCGGCGGCCAAACCGTACGAACGCGCCGGGCTGGCCTTCGCGCACGGCGGCTTCGAGGTGCCGCTGCCCACCGGGCACGGCGCCCGCGCCGATCTCATACGGGCGGCCAATGTGCTGCGCCAGTACGACGAGGACGAGGTGGCCGAGGTGTGGCAGCGGCTGTGCGAGCGGCTGGCGCCCGGCGGCCTGCTGGTGGAGGGGACCTGCGACGAGATAGGCCGCCGGCACGTCTGGGTGGCGCTCACCCGGAGCGGCCCGGCCACCGTCACCTTCGCCGCTCGACTCGGCTCCCTGGAACGCCCCTCCGACCTCGCCGAACGCCTGCCGAAGGCGCTGATACACCGCAATGTGCCGGGCGAGCCGGTCCATGCCTTCCTGCGCGACTTCGACCGCGCCTGGGCGGCGGCCGCCCCGTACGCCGCGCTCAGCGCCCGGCAGCGCTGGATCCGCGCCTGCGCCGCCCTGCGCGCGGACTGGCCCCTGGTGGACGGCCCGCGCCGCTGGCGGCAGGGCGAGGTCACGGTGCGTTGGGAGGCGCTGGCGCCCCGCGCCTGATCGGGACGTCGCTGGTCACGACGGTGCGGGGGCTCCCGTATGGAGGCGTCTGCGCTGTCACGGCCACCCGCGGGAGTGGGTGGGTCAGGGGGTGGGGGTGCCCAGGAGGGCCGGTGGTGGGGCGGTCAGTCGGGCCAGTTCGCGGAGTGCCGCCTCGCTCGGCGAGCCGCGCTCCGCGGTGTAGGTGCACAGCAGCTGGCCGTCGTCGGCGGGCAGGTACAGGGCCTCGTAGGTGATCCGCAGCTCGCCGACCCGGGGGTTCCGGATCCGCTTGGTGCCCGAGACGCGTTCGGTCACGGCCTGGGCCTCCCAGTGTCGGCGGAAGTCCGTGCTGCGCTCCAGGAGTTCGTTCAGCAGCCGGCAGAGCAGCTGCGGGTGGCGCCCGGCCTCGGCCCGCAGGGTGGCCACGATGCCCGCGGCGTCCTCCTCCCAGTCCGGGTAGAACGCCTTCGCCCGGGGGTGCAGAAAGACCAGCCGCGCGGTGTTGCGCTCCCGTTCGGGAAGCGCCGCGAGGTCGAAGGTGATCGCCCCGCCGAGCCGGTTCCAGGCCAGGATGTCCATCCCGGGGCCGTAGACGAAGGCCGGGACGGTCTCGTCCAGGGCGTCCAGCAGCTGCCGGATCTGCGGACGCACCCGCTGCCGCGGCGGCGCCGGGGCCTCCCTACGGCGCCTGGGCTGGGCGACGTTGCGCAGATAGGTGTGCTCGGCCGGCTTCAGCCGCAGCGCCCGGGCGATCGCGTCCAGGACCGAATCGGAGATGGCGTTGGCCCGGCCCTGCTCTATTCGGGTGTAGTAGTCGACGCTGATCCCCGCGAGTTGGGCGACCTCCTCCCGGCGCAGCCCGCGCACCCTGCGCCGTACCAGACCGTCGGGCAGCCCGACCGCCGCTGGGGCGAGTGCCGCGCGACGCGCCTTCAGGAAGGGGGCGATCTCGGGTTCGGAGTGGTCCATCGGCCCATTATCGGTGCGCGGTGCCGGTCCCGGCCGGTGATCGAAGGACGGGGACACCGGTGCCCTCCGGGCGCGAAGGGGGTTCTGGCAGACCCCGGTTGGAGCGGGCCTGTCGCCCGCGCCCCGCGGCCCGCAGGGTGGAACCTGTAACACAGACGGACCCTGACACATCTGGAGAAACCATGCAGCGCAGAATCCTCGGCGGCACCGGCATCTCGGTCAGCGAGTACGCACTGGGCGCCATGATGTTCGGCAGCTGGGCCAACCCCGACCACGAGGACGCGGTACGGATCATCCACCGCGCCCTCGACGCGGGCATCAACGTCATCGACACCGCGGACGTCTACTCGGCCGGCGAGTCGGAGGAGATCGTCGGGAAGGCGCTCAAGGGCCGCCGGGAGGACGTGGTGCTCGCCACCAAGGCCAACAGCCCGATGGGCGAGGACCCCAACCACAGCGGCAACTCGCGCCGCTGGATCACCCGTGAGATCGAGAACAGCCTGCGCCGCCTGGACACCGACTACATCGACCTCTACCAGGTGCACCGCCCCGACCCGCACACGGACATCGACGAGACCCTGTCCGTCCTGTCCGACCTGGTGCGCGCGGGCAAGGTGCGGGCGATCGGCTCGTCCACCTTCCCGGCCGAGCAGATCGTGGAGGCGCAGTGGACCTCCGACCGGCGCGGCCATGTGCGCTTCCGCAGCGAGCAGCCGCCGTACTCGATCCTGGCCCGCTCCGTGGAGGCGGCCGTGCTGCCGACCGCGCAGAAGTACGGGATGGGCGTACTGACCTGGGGACCGCTGGCCGCCGGCTGGCTGTCCGGCCGCTACACCAAGGCGTCCGACATCGACCTGAGCGGGGGCCGGGCCGCGCAGGAGCGGCAGAAGTTCGACCCCGCGCTGCCGGAGAACGCGCGCAAGCTGGAGGCGGTCGGCAAGCTGGCCGCGCTGGCGGCGGAGTGCGACATGTCGCTGCCGCATCTGGCGACCGCCTTCGTACGGGCGCACCCCGCGGTCACCGCGGTGATCATCGGCCCGCGCACCATGGACCAGTTGGAGAGCCTGCTGACCGGCGCGGACACCGTGCTCGGCGAGGACGTGCTGGACCGGATCGACGAGATCGTGCCGCCGGGCGTCGATCTGAACCGGGCCGACGCCTACTACCTGCCGCCCGCCCTCGCCGACAAGTCCCTCCGCCGGCGCCGGTGAGTGACGCCCAGGAGGCCGGTGCGGCGCTTCAGGCCGCCACCGGCCTGCGGATCGGCTGGGAAGCCGGCCACGCCAGGTCGTCGATCGCGAGCCAGGGGGCGGCTGCCACGGCCGTGGGCGTGAGCCCGGTGAACGCCGCCACCTCGCGGTGGAGGTGGGACTGGTCGACGTAGCCGCTCTCGGCGGCGGCGTCGGCGGCGGGGCGGCCCGCCGCCAGCAGGTGGGCCGCGTGGTCGAACCGCACCAGCCGGGCGGCGCGCTTGGGGGTGATGCCGAGCTGCGACCGGAAGCGGGCCGACAGGCGCTTGCGGCTCCAGCCGACCTCGTCCGCCAGACGGTCCACCCGCACCCGCCCCCGGTCGGCGAGCGTCCGCCGCCAGGCGTGGGCGACCTCCGGGTCCACCGGACGGCGGGTGCCCAGCCGTCGGCCGAGGATGTCCACCGCGATCGCGAACCGCTCGTCCCACGAGGCGGCGGCGCGCAGCCTGGCCTCGGCCCGCCCGGCGTCCTGGCCCCAGAGGTCCTCCAGCGACAGCACCATCCCGCTGAGGTCGGTGGACCCGCCGACCACCGCGGCGGCCACGACCGGCTCCAGCCGGATCTGCAGGCACTCCCCCACCCGGCCCCCCGTTCGGATGTCGCCGGGGTGGAGCCCGATGACGACGCTGCCGCGCTCGCGCCGGCCCCGCGCGTCGTAGAAGAGACCCTCTTCACCCTCTTCCTCCTCGCTCAGATCGATAAGCAGGGTGACGGACGGGTGCGCGACCATGGCGATGTCCATGTGCGCGGGGCCGCGTTGGCGGAACCCGGCCATGCGAAGCCCCGGCAGCTCCAGCCGGCGCGACGGGCGCGGGACCGCTACCTCCATCGACGCCCAGACGCTGGGCAGCCTGGTCGACATCACAGGACCACTCTAGGCATCAGGGGGCCGCGGGCGCGGTGTCGACTTCCGTTGCCGCGAAGTTCAGTAGCAGGTCACCGGTCTCCTCGGGATCTTCGAGCATCGGCATGTGTCCGACTCCGGGCAGCAGTTCGACCCATGCGTTCGGGACCACGTCGTACCGGTACGCCGAGGAGGGCTCCCATCGGGGGTCGGCCGCGCCGAAGGCCACCAGCACGGGGATCTCGCGGGGGACGAGCCGCTCGGGCACGCTGCGCTCGGTGATGTAGGCGGTGTTCCGGCTCAGTATCTTCCTGAGCACGGAGTACCTGATGTTCCGGACGTCGGCGACCAGGTCGTCCGGGATCTCCACCGGGCGGGCGCAGGTCGCCAGGATCCCCTTGCGGATCATCGCGTCCGAACGCCTCGCCCACAGGATCGGGCCCAACGGCGGGGCCAGCAGGACGCGGAGGAGCAGCGGCTCGGGAAGTTGGGCCTCGGGGCTCGGGCCGCTGCTGAGCAGGGCGAGCGCCCTCACCAGGTCCCGGCGCTGTTCGGCGAGCGCGGTGGCGACATAGCCGCCGCTGGAGTGCCCGACCACGGCGACGGAGTGGTAGCCGAGGCTGTCCAGGAGCGCGGCTATCCGGCACGCCTGCACGGGCACGTCGTAGGACATGGCGGGCGGGGACTGGCCGCAGCCCGGGAGGTCGACCCGGATGACGTGGTGGTGCTGCGCGAGTGCCGGGACCACCGGACCCCAGCAGCTGCCCGAGGCCCCGGATCCGTGGATGAGCAACAGTGGAGGTGCCTGCCGAGGGCCGTCATGGACCACGCGCATTCCATGCGAGAACGCAACGGTGTGTTCACTCATGCGGGAATGGTGCGGGGCTCGCCGGTCGTCGGTCTTGTACGAATGTCGCGGTGAACCGTCATGGTGGGGAGGGCCGTCATGGGTGCCCGAACCACCACGGCCGGGAGGGCCCGCCGGCCCCCGGGCGGACCACGGTCGGCGTGCCTGTGATGGCGCGTTGCGGAGCCTGCAGTCCCGCGTGCCCGAACCACCACGGCCGGGAGGGCCCGCCGGCCCCCGGGCGGACCACGGTCGGCGGGACGGGGCGGGCGGGGTCAGGA
>NZ_SRID01000443.1 GCF_004684805.1 Streptomyces palmae | reverse complement strand
CATCGGCGATCACCGGTGCCTCGCGGCGGTCGCCACCCGGTCCGGCTTCGCCGAGGGGGCGAAGCTGCTGGCGGGCGGTGCGGGAGACCGCGAGGTGCGGGAGCTTCTCCTGATCGGCAAAGCGCGGCGCCCTGGACGCTGGCCGCGGTCGAGGAGGCGATCCGGAGCAGTTGGGCCGCCGACACCTGCTCCCCGGACGATGCGGCACGCGCGCCGTGGACACCGCAGAACCCGGCCTGGGGGCACTGCGACATCACCGCGCTGGTGGTGCATGACCTGCTGGGCGGGCAGCTGGTCGTCGGTGAGGTGTATCTGGGCGAGGAGCAGCACGGCCACCACTGGTGGAATCGGCTTCCGAGCGGCATCGAGCTCGACCTGACCCAGGACCAGTTCAGGCGCGGGCAGGTGGTGACGGGGCGGCGCCTGGTGGAGCGGCCCCCCGGGCGGCTGCCGCACCACTGGGAGGAGTATCTGCTGCTGCGGGGCCGGGTCGGCGCGAAGCTCCCGGGGCTCGGGGGCGTCCCGGAGGAGTCGGAGGAGGGGATGGAGGGGTAGGGCCGACGAGCCGGGTAGCGGCGGGCGCAGGGTCAGCGGGCGATCATGATGACGGCCGCGGTGGTGCCCACGGTGATGATCGTGCCGCGCAGTACGGTCGGTGAGAGGCGGCGGCCGACGCGGGCGCCCAGCAGCCCACCGACCGTGGAGCCCGCGGCGATGGTCGCGGCCACCGCCCAGTCGACGTGGGAGACCGCGATGAAGATGATCGCCGCGACCCCGTTGACGATCGAGGCGAGTACGTTCTTGACCGCGTTCAGGCGTTGCAGGTCGTCATGGAGAAAGCTGCCGAAGAGGCCCATGAGCAGGACGCCCTGTGCGGCGCCGAAGTAGCCGCCGTAGACGCCGGTGGCCAGGACGCCGATCCACATGGGCACCCCGCCGTCCGTCCGCCGATCGCCCTGCCGCTGCTTGGCCCAGCGGTTGATCCGCGGTTGCAGCACCATCAGCGCGCAGGCGGCGAGGATCAGTACGGGTACCGCGGCGTCGAAGGTCTCGGCGGGCAGCTTGAGCAGGAGCAGCGCCCCGGTCAGCCCGCCGATCAGCGAGGCGGAGCCGAACCGCAGCACTCGCTTCAGCTGGCCCCGCAGCTCACGGCGGTAGCCGTAGGCACCGCTCAGCACGCCGGGGACCAGGCCGACGTTGTTCGACACATTGGCGACCACCGGCGGATAGCCGAAGGCGAGGAGGGTGGGGAAGGTGATGAGGGTGCCCGATCCGACGACCGCGTTGATACCGCCGGCGGCGATCCCGGCGGCCCCGATGGCCGCCAACTCCAGTGCTTCCACAGCTCGCCTTCCGCCGTTGTCCTCCGGGGTGTCTGTCCACGGGCGCCCCGGATGATCGTCGGTCACCCCGGAAACCCAAGTCAATCCTTGGGTTTCCTTGCACGCCTCCAAGGGATGGCTGGGGTTCGCCGCCCGGTGCGGCTCGCCCTCCCCTTCTCCGTACCCGGGCCCGTGCCTTCTGTGTCCCAGCTCTGACACCCTCCCCACCTGCGCGTCCTCCGGAAGACGCCGGACATGGGCGCCATCGATAAAGATCGAACGCCCGGGCGGGCCGGATCGTAGGGTTCGGCCATGACAGGCATGACTTCTGAAGACGAGTTCGCCGAGCTGTTCCCGGAGACCCGGCGGGCGCTGCTGCACCGGATCGCCGTGGCCCAGTCCGAGGGCCGCACCCCCTCGCTGGTGGGCGCGGTGGTACGGGACGGGCGCACGGTGTGGACCGGCTCGCGCAGCTGTGTGGACGGGCACGCGCCGGACGACGACACCCAGTTCCGGATCGGCTCGCTGACCAAGACCTTCGTCGCGGTGCTGGTGCTGAGGCTGCGAGACGAGGGGCTGCTGGACCTCACCGATCCGCTGGGCAGGCATCTGCCGGAGCCGGCGGAGGTCGCGGAGGTCACCCTGGCCCAGCTGCTCACCCACACCTCGGGGCTGGCCGCCGAACCGCGCGGCCCCTGGTGGGAGCGGACCGCGGGCGCGCTGCGTCCGGAGCCGGCGGACCTGCTGTCCTCGGACCGTCCGCTGTGTCATCCGGTGGGGCGCCGCTTCCACTACTCCAACACCGGGTTCGCGCTGCTCGGCGCGGTGGTGGAGCGGCTGCGCGGAGCGCCGTGGGGCGAGGTGCTGCGGCGCGAGGTGCTGGAGCCGCTGGGGATGACCCGCACGTCCCTGGAGCCCCGGGCGCCGCACGCCGGCGGTTGGGCGGTGCACCCGTGGGCCGATGCGCTGCTGCCGGAGCCGACGGAGGACTCCGGTCGGATGGCCCCCGCCGGCCAGCTCTGGTCCACCACCGCTGACCTGGGCCGTTGGGCGACCTTCCTGCTGGACGGGGACGACCGGGTGCTCTCCGCGGACACGCTGGCCGAGATGCGGGTCCCCACGGTGACGGCGAAGCCCGAGGACCCGCACAGCCACTGGGGTCTGGGCATCCAGCTCCAGCAGGACGGCGAGCGGATGCTGTTCGGGCACGGGGGATCCATGCCGGGCTTCGTGGCCCAGCTGTGGATCAGCGAGGAGGAGCGGCTGGCCGCGATCGTGCTGTCCAACGCCACATCCGGCCCCGCGGTCGGCGCCACCGCCGCCGACCTGGTGCGGATCACCGCGGAGCGGGAACCGCGGATCCCGGAGCCATGGCGCCCGCTGCCCGATGTCCCGCCGGAGCTGCTGGCGCTGACCGGGCCCTGGTACTGGGGCAGCGCCCCCTTCGTGCTGCGGCTGCGGGCCGACCGCGGTCTGGAACTGGCACGGGTGAACGACCTGTCCCAGGGCGTCCGCTTCCGAGCGGAGGCGGACGGTACCTGGACCGGGCTCGACGGCTACCACGAGGGGGAGACGCTGCGGGTGGTGCCGGGCGCCGAGGGACCGGGCGGCGCGGACACCCATCTGGAGGTGAACACCTTCGTGTTCACCCGGCAGCCGTACGGACTGGACGGCGCGACCGAGGTGGTACCGGGCGGGGTGGACGCGGAGGGCTGGCGCGGGCTCTGACCCCCCCGCTTCCGGTACGGATGGGGGTTAGGGGGTGCGGGTTGAGGGTCGGGGCCGATACCCGGCCCCGACCTCGGCATGGGCCCTGGCTCCGGCCCCGGTCCTGGCCGCGCGCCAGGGCCCGGCCTCGGCCTTGGCTCCGATCCCGGTATCGCCTCGGGCCCGGCCTCGGCTCCGGCCTCGGTCTTGCGCCGGGGCCCGATCCGGCGGCGCGGCCAATCACCCGTTCGGCTCGCGAGAGAAGCGGATTTTTGGGATCCGCTTCTCCGTGCCCCCCTTCCCGGCTAGAATTGGGAGTCCCAACCCGCTTGGATTATGCGGATTTCCCGGCCCGGTTGCGTCCGGCCGGAAGGGTTCCGCCGAGGAGGCCCGTAGGTGACGGCTGAGTGTGAGACGTTGCGCGCGGACGCCAGGCGCAACCGGGCACGGGTGCTGGACGCGGCTCGATCCACCTTCGCCGCCCAGGGTTTGACCGCGCCCCTGGGGGAGATCGCCCGGCGCGCCGGAGTGGGCGCGGGCACCGTCTACCGCCATTTCCCGTCCAAGCGGCTGCTGTTCCGCGCCGTCGTGGAGGATTCGTTTCGCCAATTCACCGAGGAAGCCGTGCGGTTGCGGGATTCGGCGGACGCCGGAGAGGCGTTTTTCGGCTTCCTGGCGGCAGTTGTGGCACGCGCGTGCAGTGACAAGGCCCTTCGGGAGGCCTTCGCGGCGATCGCCGACGGATCCTGGGTGGCCGACTCCCAGCCTGCCGCAGATCTGGCCGCCGCACTCGACGTACTGCTGACGCGCGCTCAGGAGGTGCGGGCCGTACGGACCGACGCCGATCTCGCGGACGTCCGGTCGCTGCTGGTGGGCGCGCTGGCCATGGAGCGGTACCGGGCCTCCTCAGGTGGCCCCGGACGTGCCGTGGTCATCCTCTGCGACGGGCTGCGGCCCCCGGGAAACGGCCCGGCCACGGCACTGCCGCCGCAGCGGGTCACCGTGACGAAACGACGCACCCCACGCCCCGCCAGTAACGGAACTCCACCCGCTTCCCGTAACGAAACGCAGCCCTGGATCTGCGAGGCCTGCGGGAATCCCCTGCGGATCGCCCGTACCGGCCGACCACCCCGCTTCTGCGGCGCCGCCTGCCGGCAGCGGGCGCACCGCGCTCGTGCCCGGCAGGCGGGCTCGGCGGGCGCGCGCCAAACCTGACCCTGCCAGTGGTACGCACGCGGTGCGTACGTACCACCGAGGGCTGGGTGACTCCTTCCCACGGCAGCAGGCTGTTCGACGAACAGACCGCTACCGCAACGGATTCGGAGTCCGGACATGGAACTGCTCCTCGACGACCGGGTGTTCATCGTCACCGGGGCCTCGGCCGGGATCGGCGAGGCGACCGTCCGCCTGCTCGCCGCCGAAGGGGCACGGGCGGTCGGCGTGGCCCGCGACCCCGGCCCGATCGACGGACTGGGCCCGCGGATCGAGGCGTACGCGGCCGACCTGCGCGACCCGGACGCCCCGCGCCGCATCGTGGCGGACACCCTGGCCCGCCACGGGCGTCTCGACGGGCTGGTCGACAACGTCGGCGCGCTGCGCTCCCGCACCGGCTTCCTGGACGTCACCGACGAGGAGTGGAAGGACACCTTCGACCTCAACTTCCATGCCGCGGTGCGGATGACCCGGGCCGCTCTGCCCGCCCTGCTGGAGGCCGGCGCGGGCAGCCTGGTGCACATCGCCAGTGAGGCGGCCCGGTTCCCCGAGGCGCCGCTGGTGGACTACGCCGCGAGCAAGACCGCGCTGCTGTCGGTGAACAAGACGCTGGCCGCCGAGTTCGGGCCGCGCGGGATCCGTTCCAACGTGGTCTCCCCCGGTCCGACGCGCACCGCGCTGTGGGACGCGCCCGGGGGCTTCGCCGAGCAACTGGCCGTACGGTACGGGCTGCCGGTGGAGGAGGCGGTCCGGCGTTTCGTGACAGAAGAGCGCCGGCTGCCCAGCGGTCGCATCGGCGATCCGGAGGACGTGGCCCGGGTCATCGCCTTTCTGCTGTCGCCCCTCTCCGGGCAGGTCACCGGAGCCGAGTGGGCCGTGGACGGCGGAGCGTTGCGCCAGCTCTGACGGCACCGGCCCGTCCCCGGTCCTCTCCTTCCCCCACACCCCGAAAT
>NZ_SRID01000442.1 GCF_004684805.1 Streptomyces palmae | reverse complement strand
ACCCCGACCACCCCACCACCACCTACACCCGACACGGCGGCTTCCTCCACAACGCCGACACCTTCGACGCACCCTTCTTCAACATCAGCCCCCGCGAAGCACTCGCCATGGACCCCCAACAACGCCTCCTCCTCGAAACCTCCTGGCACCTCCTCGAAAACGCCCACATCGACCCCACCACCCTCAAAGGCACACCCACCGGCGTCTACATCGGCGCCGGTGTGCCCGGGTTCGGCACCCCGCACATCGAGCGGAGCGCCGAGGGGTTCCTGTTGACGGGCAACGCGCTCAGCGTGGTCTCGGGCCGGGTGGCCTTCACCCTGGGGCTGGAGGGGCCCGCGGTGACGGTGGACACGGCGTGCTCCTCCTCGCTGGTGGCGATGCACCTGGCGAGCCAGGCGCTGCGGCAGGGCGAGTGCACTCTGGCGCTGGCCGGCGGGGTCACCGTGATGTCCACCCCGAACGTGATCGTGGAGTTCTCGCGGCAGCGGGGGCTGGCCCCGGACGGCCGCTGCAAGCCCTTCGCCGCCGCGGCCGACGGCACCAGCTTCTCCGAAGGCGTCGGCCTGGTCCTGCTGGAACGACTCTCCGACGCCCGGCGCAACGGCCACCAGATCCTCGCCGTCATCCGCGGCTCCGCCGTCAACCAGGACGGCGCCAGCAACGGCCTCTCCGCCCCCAACGGGCCCTCCCAGCAGCGGGTGATCCGCCAGGCGCTGGCCAACGCCGGGTTGGCCGCGGCCGAGGTGGACGCGGTGGAGGCGCACGGCACCGGCACCACCCTGGGCGACCCCATCGAGGCCGAGGCACTGATCGCCACCTATGGGGCGGAGCGGCCGGCCGACCGGCCGCTGTGGCTGGGGTCGATCAAGTCGAACATCGGTCATGCCCAGGGGGCCGCCGGCGCGGCCGGGGTGATCAAGATGGTGCTGGCCCTGCGGCACGGGCTGCTGCCGGCCACCATCAACATCGACGAGCCCTCCCAGCACGTGGACTGGAGCGGGGACACGGTACGGCTGCTGACCGAGGACGTCGCCTGGCCGGCGGGCGGCACCCCGCGTCGGGCGGGGGTGTCCGCGTTCGGCATCTCCGGAACCAACGCCCATCTGATCCTGGAGGAGGCCCCCGAGGCGCCGTCGCGGCAGGCCCTGCCGCTGCCCGCGGAATCCACCGGTTCCGCGGCCGAGAGCCGGGAGCCATGGGCCGGGGTGACGCCATGGGTGCTCTCCTCCCGTACCGAGGCCGGTCTCAGGGAACAGGCGCGGCTGCTGGCCGAGGCGCTCCAGGGCGTGCCGGACGCTGGGTCGCCCGCCGAGGTGGCCTGGTCGCTGATCAGCACCCGGGCGGAGTTCGAGCACCGGGCGGTGGTGCTGGGCACCGCCCGAGAGGAACTGCTGGCCGCCCTGGGCTCGCTGGCGGACGGTGTGCCCAGCCCTGATGTGGTGGGTGGCGCGCCCGGCGCCGCCGCCCAGGGCCCCGTACTGGTCTTCCCCGGGCAGGGCTCGCAGTGGGCCGGGATGGGCGGGGAACTGCTGGACTCGTCCCCGGTCTTCGCCGCCCGGATCGCCGAGTGCGAGCAGGCCCTGGCCCCCTACGTGGACTGGTCCCTGACCGAGGTCCTGCGCGGCACCGGGAGCGCCGCCGACCTCACCCGGGTCGACGTGGTCCAGCCGGCGCTGTGGGCCGTGATGGTCTCCCTCGCCGCCCTCTGGCACAGCTTCGGCATCACACCCGCCGCCGTCGTCGGCCACTCACAGGGCGAGATCGCCGCCGCCTGCGTCGCCGGAGCACTCTCCCTCGACGACGGCGCCCGAGTCGTGGCCCTGCGCAGCCAAGCCCTCCGCGCCCTCTCCGGCCACGGCACCATGGCCTCCCTGGGCATCGGCGAGCAGGAAACCACCCAACTCCTGACCGCACTGGGCGAGCAGGCCCCCGACGTCTCCCTCGCCGCCGTCAACGGACCCTCATCGACCGTCATCTCCGGCACCCCGGAACAGGTCGAGGCGGTCGTCACGGCGTGCCGGGAGCGCGGGGCACGGGCCCGACTGATCGAGGTCGACTACGCCTCGCACGGGCCCCAGGTCGACCGGCTCGCCGATGAGCTGGCATCCCGGCTGCGCGGGGTACGGCCCACCGGCAGCGATATCGCGTTCTGTTCCACGGTGACCGGTGAACGCTTCGATCCGGCCGGGCTGGACGCGGAGTACTGGTTCACCAATCTCCGCCGTCCGGTGCGCTTCGCGGAAGCCGTCGAGTCGCTGCTCGACGCGGGGCACCGGGTGTTCATCGAGGCCAGCCCGCATCCGGTGCTGACGGTGGGCATGCAGGAGTGCTTCGAGGCGGCCGGGACCGCGGCGCTGGCCGTGCCGACGCTGCGCCGGGACGCCGGCGGGCCGCGGCAGCTGGCCCATGCCCTGGCGCAGGCCCATACGGCGGGGGTGTCCGTCGACTGGCGGGCCTGGTTCCCAGACGACCGGACGCCTCGCGTGATCGAGCTGCCCGGGTACGCGTTCCAGCGCGAGCGGTACTGGACGGCCGCCGCCCGCACGGTCGGCGACATCAGCGCCGCCGGGCTGCGACCGGTGGCCCATCCGCTGCTCTCCGCCGCCGAGGGGCTGGCCGATGGCGGCCTGCTGCTCACCGGTCTGCTTCCGGCGGTGGAGCACGCGGGCTGGCTGGCGGAACACGAGGTCGCGGGCGTGGTCCTGCTGCCGGGCGCGGCCCTGGTGGAGTGGGCGCTGCGGATGGCCGACGAGGCGGGCGCGGGCGAGGTGGAGTCGCTCACCCTGCAACTGCCGCTGGTCCTGTCCTCCTCCGCCGACCTGCGGATCCAGCTGGTGGCTGGCGCGCCGGACGAGTCGGGCCGCCGCGAGCTGGGGGTCTACTCCCGCCCCGCCCTCGACTCCCCGGAGTCGACGGGCGACTGGACCTGCCACGCCACCGGCACGCTGGCGCCCCCGGCAGCCCGGGCGGGGGAGTCGCTGGCGCAGTGGCCGCCGGCCGGCGCCGAACCGGTCGATGTCACCGACCTCTACACCCGTGCCGCGGACGCCGGCTACCACTACGGCCCGGCGTTCCAGGGCGTCCGGGCGGCCTGGCGGTCCGGCGGTGAACTCTTCGCCGAGGTCGAGCTGCCCCAGCCGGCCGAGGCGCAGACCGGCGGCCAGGACGGCAGCGGCAGCGGGTTCGGGATCCACCCCGCCCTGCTGGACGCCGCGCTGCACCCCGTGCTGCTGGCCGAGGAGACGGGCGAACCCGACGCCGGGGAAGCGCTGTGGCTGCCGTTCTCCTGGACCGGGGTGTCCCTGCACGCCACCGGCGCGACCACGGTACGGGTCCGACTCCAGCCCCGCGAACCGCACGGCAGCGGGGTCCGCGAGCTGTCCCTCACGGTGGCCGACACGGTCGGCGCCCCGGTGCTGAGCGTGGAGTCCCTCGCGATGCGCCCCGCCGACAGCACCCGGCTGACGGCCGCCCGCCGGAACTCCGGGGACGGCCTGTTCACGGTGGAGTGGACACCGCTGCCACGGTCGGTGCCCGCGCCCGAGCCGGGCACCCCGGGCCAGCACGACTGGGCCGTACTCGGCACCCCCCTCCGTCGCTCGCCGATCCCCTCCCCGGCAGGCCGATCGGACGCACCGTGCCATGCCGATCTGCCCGCGCTCCTCGCGGCCCTCGGCGACGGAGGCCCCGCGCCCGCCGTCGTCCTCACCACCGCACCACCGATCGCCGACGACGCCGGGGCCGAGGGAGCCGCTCGCGACGTCGAGCAGGACATCACGGAGACCGGGGCGGGCCCCAGGAGGGCTCTCGCCGCCGTACAGCACATGCTCGACCTGGTGCGGAACTGGCTGGCCGAGCCCCGGCTGCTGGACGCCCGGCTGGTCATCGTCACCCGGGGCGGGGTGGTGTACGGCGACGACGCCCCGCCCGTCGATCCGGCCGCCGCCGCGGTGTGGGGCCTGATCCGCAGCGCCCAGATGGAGCATCCGGGCCGGTTCACCCTGGTCGACATCGACCCCGCCACCGATGCCGAACCCGAGACGGGTGCCGAGGCGGACCGAGCCCTGGCCGACGCCGTCCGCCGGGCCATCGACGCCGATGAACCACAGTTGGCCATCCGCTCCGGGCTGGCGCTGATCCCCCGGCTGGTGCGTGCGGTGCCGGCGCCCGACGCCCCGGGGCCCGATCTGACCGGCGGTACGGTCCTGATCTCCGGTGGCACCGGCGTACTGGGCAGCCTGGTCGCCGAACACCTGGCACGCACCCACCACACCCCCCGCCTCCTCCTCCTCTCCCGCCAGGGCGCCGACGCCCCCGGCGCCACCGAACTCCGCCAACGCCTGGAAGACACCGGCACCCAGGTCGACATAGCCGCCGTGGACGTCACCGACCACACGGCCCTCACCGACACCCTGGCCACCATCCCCGCCGAACACCCCCTCATCGGCGTCATCCACACCGCAGGCGTCCTGGACGACGGACTCATCGACTCCTGGACCACCGAACGACTCACCCACATCTGGGCACCCAAAGCCACCGGCGCCTGGAACCTCCACCACCTCACCCAGCACCTACCGCTGAAGACCTTCACCGTCTTCTCCTCAGCCGCAGGCGTCCTGGGCAACCCCGGCCAAACCGGCTACGCCGCCGCCAACGCCTACACCGACGCCCTGATGACCCACCGCTCCACAACAGGCCTCCCCGGCCTCTCCCTGGCCTGGTCCCTCTGGGAACAGACCTCCACCATGACCCAGCACCTCACCCACACCGACCTGACCCGACTCACCACCCTGGGCATGCGCCCCCTCACCACCCCACACGCCCTCACCCTCCTGGACACCGCACTCACCCACACCCCACCCCTCCTGGTCGCCGCCGACCTCGACACCACCCGACTCGACGCGGCCGGCCCCGCCATGCTGCGCGCCCTGGTCCGACCCAGCCGGCGCCGCGCCGCGGACGGCCGGCACACCGGCCCCGCCCTCACCACCCGCCTGGCAGCACTGGACCAGCACAACCGCCACGAGCTACTGCTGGAGACCGTCCGCGGCACCGCCGCCCTCGTCCTCGGCCACACCACCCCCGACGCCATCCAGCCCCAGGCCGCGTTCAAGGAACTGGGCTTCGACTCCCTCACCGCCGTCGAACTCCGCAACCAACTGGCCACCGCCACCGGCCTGCGCCTCCCCGCCACCCTGGTCTTCGACTACCC
>NZ_SRID01000441.1 GCF_004684805.1 Streptomyces palmae | reverse complement strand
GGCCCGCGGCCGACCCCGCGGCCGGTCCTGCCCCCGCCTCCGGACCGCCTCCGGCGGCCGTACCCGACCCCGCCCAGTCCGCCAGTGACTCGGCGGCGCCCACCAGGGCCTGGGCCAGTGCCGTGGTCCCCCACACGGCCGACTCGGAGGCGCAGCCCGCCTCCCGGGCCGCCGACTCGATCTGGCGGGTCACCAGCTCCACGATCTCCGCCCGCATGGCCGCCACTTCCCGCGCGAACGGCTCACCGTGGGTGCGCGCCTGGACATGCAGTACGGCCCAGCCGTCCGGGTGTGCCGCGGTGTGCGAGAAGAACCCGTACAGCCCACCCCACAGCTGGCGGTCGGCCGTCGCCCCCAGTTCCACCGCGCTGCGGATAGCCGTCACCAGCGACTGGGCCTCGCGTCTGATGCACGCGGTGAACAGCTCCTCCTTGGAGTGGAGATACAGATAGACCAGCGGCTTGGACACCCCCGCCGACTCGGCGATCTCGTCCATGGAGGCCGCCCGGTAGCCGCGCCGTGCGAAGATCCGTACCGCCGCGTCCAGCATCTGCTGCTCGCGGACCGCACGGGGCACCCGTTTGCTCTTCACCGCACCCAACTGAACCGCCCTCCGCCCCCGTTCCCCAGCTCTGGGCCCAGCGTACGTCCGCCGGCCGGCCCGGAGGCACGGCCGGGAACGCACGGATCGCCGCCTTCTCCGCGTACATGCCATAGATTCACGGGCACGGCGACCTACCGGCGAAGGAGGCGTGCGCGAGGTGTGCGGCGTGGCGGGCTGGGTGGACTTCGAACGGGACCTGACGGTACGGCAGGACGTACTGACCGCGATGACGGCCACCATGGCCTGCCGCGGTCCCGACTCCGAGGGGCACTGGGCCGGACGCCACGCGCTGCTGGGGCACCGCAGGCTCGCCGTCATCGACCTGGCCACCGGGCAGCAGCCGATGCACGGTCCGGCCGGTGCCCCGCGCCACGCCCCGCAGGCCGTGATCACCTTCAGCGGCGAGATCTACAACTACCGCGAGCTGCGGGCCGAACTGGCCGGCCGCGGGCACCGCTTCCGCACCGGCAGCGACACCGAGGTGGTGCTGACCGCCTATCTGGAATGGGGCGAGGACTTCACCGAGCGGCTGAACGGCATGTTCGGCTTCGCCCTCTGGGACACCAGGTCGGAGCGGTTGCTGCTGGTCCGCGACCGACTGGGCGTCAAACCGCTCTACTATCTTCCCCTCCCCGGCGGGCTGCTCTTCGGCTCCGAGCCCAAGGCGATCTGGGCGCACCCCGGCGCCGCCCCGGTGGTGGACCTGGACGGGCTGCGCGAGCTGTTCGCGCTGGCCAAGACGCCTGGCCACGCGGTGTACCGGGGGATGTACGAGGTGCGGCCCGGCCATCTGCTGCGGCTGACCCGGAGCGGGCTGCGCGATCGTGCGTACTGGACGCTGCCCACCGCCGAGCACACCGACACTCCGGCCGACACCGTCGGCACCGTGCGCGAACTGCTGGACGACACCGTGCGGCGGCAGCTGGTCGCCGACGTACCGCGCTGCACCCTGCTCTCCGGCGGCCTGGACTCCAGCGCGATCACCGCCCTGGCCGCCCGCCACCTGGCGGCCGAGGACTCCGGGCCGCTGGCCTCCTTCGCGGTCGACTTCACCGAGGGGCCTGCGGCAGCCCCCCGCGCCACCGGCCCCGCCCCGGGCGAACCGGCTCCCGCTCAGGACGCCCCGGGGCACCCGCCCGCGTACAGCCCCGACCGCCCGTACGCCCACGCCGTCGCCGCGCACACCGGCACCGCGCACACCGACATCGTGCTGCCGGTGGCCGACCTCGCCGACCCGCTGTACCGCACCGCCGCGCTCACCGCGCGCGATCTCCCGGTCGGCCGCGGCGAACGCGACACCTCGCTCTACCTGCTGTTCAAGGCAGTGCGCCGGCACTCCACGGTGGCGCTCTCCGGGGAGTCGGCGGACGAACTCTTCGGCGGTTACGGCTGGTTCCACGACCGCCGGGCCCTCGGCTGGGGCACCTTCCCCTGGATCGACGAGCACGGCCCCGGCTTCGCCCGCGCCCTCGACCGGCTCCTCGCCCCCGACCTGCGCGAGCGGCTCGACCTGGCCGGCTACCGCCGCCGGCGGTACCACGAGGCGCTCGCCGAGGTCGAACACCTCCCCGGGATCGACTCCCCGCGGGAGCGGCGGATGCGCGAGGTCGGGCACCTGGCGCTCACCCGCTTCCTGCCGCGCCTGCTGGAGCGCAAGGACCGGATGTCGATGGCCACCGGCCTGGAGGCCCGCGTACCGTTCTGCGACCACCGGCTGGTCGGGTACGTCCACAACGTCCCCTGGGCGCTGAAGACCCACGACGGCCGGGAGAAGAGCCTGCTGCGGGCTGCCGTACGCGACCTGCTCCCGGCCGCCGTCACCGACCGTCCCAAGAGCCCCTACCCCTCCACCCCGCACCGCTCCTACACCCGTGCGGTGGGCGAGCAGTTCGCCCGGCTGGCCGCCGACCGCGACCAGCCGGTGCACGCCCTACTCGCCCCGGACTGGCTCACCGAGGCAGCCGCCCGCGCCACCGCGCCCGCCGCCGACGCGCTGGACGACTACCTCGCCCGCTACGGCATGGAGACCGCGCTGCTGCTCAACGACTGGCTCCGGCGCGTCCCGGTCCGCCTGGAGCTGTGACGACGGCGGACGCCGCCCCGGTCCGCCCGGCCGCCGAACGGGGTTCGCCCCGTCCGGACCGCCGGGCGGCACGGAATCCGGCCGCGGCCGAACCCGACGGCCGGGTCAGGAGGTCAGGGGCACCGGCGCGGGGGTGCCGTAGAAGGTGATCGGCTGCCAGCCATGGCTTTCGACGATCTTGGACAGCGCGTTGGCGATCTCGATGGGCGGAACCTCGTGGCCGGCCGGGGTGTCCATCATCTCCACGCTGAAGGTGATCCCCAGCTCTCCGTCGACGCCGTTGGGGAGAGAGGCTCTGGCCCGGAACACGGTGTTCATGGGGAAGGTGTTCCCGGCCGCGGTCGCCACGCTCTCCCCGGACCCGGTGCCCCCGGCCTTCTTGTCCTCCGCGTGCTCCGCCCCCTCGTCCGCCTGGGCCGAGCCGGCGGAGGTGAGGACCGCTCCCGCCGCGGCGGTTCCCGAGTAACCCAGCAGTGAACGTCGTGAAATCCCGGACACGTGTCCTCCATTGGTCATGGCATCTCGTTGAAGCCAGCAACCGATCGTAAGGATCAAGGGGTTCCGGTGGTAGGTGAATGCGATCCTCCGCAAAAGCCGCTGCCACAGGGCCGGTTCGGACAGCGTGGGCGGGCCCGACAGCGCGATGGCCCGACGGCCTCCCGACGCCTACCGGCACCGGTCCGGCACCGGCCGGGCGCGGGTGTGCCGCACAACACTCCGGCGACCCGCGGCACCCTCAGGCGCCCGGGGTGCCGACCTCCTCGCGCCCCGGCCCGGCGGCCGCGGCAGGGGTGTCGGTCAGGCCGAGCCGGAGGTGTTCGACGTGGTAGAGCGCCTGGTCGAGGAGTTCGGCGACATGGTTGTCGTAGAGCGAGTAGACCACCGACCGCCCCCGCCGCTCACCGACCACCAGGCCGAGGTTGCGCAGCAGCCGCAGCTGGTGGGAGCAGGCGGACTGCTCCATGCCGACCTCGGTGGCCAGCTCGGTGGCCGCGAGCGGGCCTTCGCGCAGCCGGGCGAGGATCATCAGGCGGGAGGGGGTGGCGAGCGCCTGGAGGGTGGTGGCCACCTTGGCGGCGTCGGCCGCGTCCAGACGGGTGCGCGGGACGGGCGTGTTCGCGGGAGCGGCTCCATGACCCATGGATTCATGGTACTGATACCGGCGAATACATGAATCAATGTTCATACGTT
Organism: Streptomyces palmae; assembly: GCF_004684805.1. Taxonomy (GTDB): domain Bacteria; phylum Actinomycetota; class Actinomycetes; order Streptomycetales; family Streptomycetaceae; genus Streptomyces; species Streptomyces palmae. Next base: position 1,384 of record NZ_SRID01000441.1, on the reverse strand, counting down.
CCTGTATGGTGAGGGGACCGGACCGTTCCCGGTCCCCCGCAGGCGAACGAAGGATCACCGCTGCGATGACCTCCACCCTCACCCAGCCGACCCGGACGTCCGACGCCGTCCGCGACGCGGCGCCGACCCGGCGCCGTACCCGGATCTTCGCCCTGCCCGAAGCCCGCTGGGCGGCCACCGCCCTGGTGCTCTTCCTGATCGCCCTGCCGCTGCACCTGCTCGGCGCCCCGGCGTGGGCCTGGGGACCGCTGTACGCGCTGGTGTACGTCACCGGCGGCTGGGAGCCCGGCTGGGCCGGCCTCCAGGCGCTCAGGGACAGGACCCTCGACGTCGACCTGCTGATGGTGGTCGCCGCGATCGGCGCGGCGGCGATCGGGCAGGTCCTGGACGGTGCGCTGCTGATCGTCATCTTCGCCACCTCCGGCGCCCTGGAGGCCATCGCCACCGCCCGGACCGCCGACTCGGTACGCGGCCTGCTCGACCTGGCCCCCGCCACCGCCACCCGCCTCACCGGCGACGGCGGCGAGGAGTCCGTACCCAGCGCGGATCTGCGGGTCGGCGACACCATCCTGGTCCGGCCCGGTGAGCGGGTCGGCGCCGACGGGCGGGTGCTGGACGGGGCGAGCGAGGTCGACCAGGCCACCATCACCGGGGAGCCCCTGCCGGTCGCCAAGGAGGCCGGGGACGAGGTCTTCGCCGGCACCCTCAACGGCACCGGCGCGCTGCGGGTGAGGGTCGAACGGGACCCCTCGGACTCGGTGATCGCCCGGATCGTGGCCATGGTCGAGGAGGCCTCCGAGACCAAGGCCCCGACCCAGCTGTTCATCGAGAAGGTCGAGCAGCGCTACTCGATCGGCATGGTGGCCGCCACCCTGGCCCTGTTCGCGCTGCCACTGCTCTTCGGCGCCGCCGTGCAGCCGACCCTGCTGCGCGCGATGACCTTCATGATCGTCGCTTCCCCCTGCGCGGTGGTGCTGGCGACCATGCCGCCGCTGCTGTCGGCCATCGCCAACGCGGGTCGCCACGGGGTCCTGGTCAAGTCCGCCGTGGTGATGGAGCGGCTCGGGCAGGTCGACCAGGTGGCCCTGGACAAGACCGGCACCCTCACCGAGGGCACCCCCCGGGTCACCGACGTCCGGCCCCTCGACGGCTCCCGCCTGGCGGAGGACGCGCTGCTGTCGCTGGCGGCCGCGGCCGAGCACCCCAGCGAGCACCCGCTGGCCCGGGCCATCGTGGACGCCGCCCGCACCCGGGGCCTGGCCATCCCGCCCGCGGAGGACTTCGGCTCCGCCCCGGGCACCGGGGTCACCGCCACGGTCGACGGCAGCACCGTCGCCGTCGGCAGCCCCGCACGCCTGCTCCACGGCACCTCCAGGCGCCCGGC
>NZ_SRID01000440.1 GCF_004684805.1 Streptomyces palmae | reverse complement strand
GAGATTTGTATAAGAGACAGGGTGTGGGTGGCGCGGGCCCGGTAGGCGTGGGCGAGGTCGCGGCTGAGCGGGCCCAGGGACCAGCCGTCGGCGGCGATGTGGTGGATGACCAGGACCAGTACGCTGCCGCCGCCCGCGACCTGGAACAGATGGGCGCGCAGCGGCAACTCCGTACCCAGGTCGAAGCCCATCCGCACGGCCGTGCGGATCTGGTCCTCCAGCCAGCGCTCCGGCACCTCGGAGACGAACAGTTCGGGCCGCGCCCGCTCCCCGTCGAGCACCTCCTGGCGCGGCTGTCCGCCCGCGTCCGGGAAGACCGTGCGCAGCGCCTCGTGCCGCAGCGCCACATCGGCCAGCGCCGCCCGCAGCGCCTCGCCGTCCAACCGGCCGCGGCAGCGCAGCACCAGTGGGATGTTGTACGTGGGACTCGGCCCCTCCAAGCGGGCCAGGAACCACAGCCGGGCCTGGGCCGGCGACAGCGGGACGACCTCCGGCCGCGGCATGGGCAGCAGCGGTGGACGGGCCGGCCCGCCGCGCCCCTCGACGAGCCCGGCCAGCCCGGCGACGGTGGGCGCCCCGAACAGGTCGGCGACGGACAACTCCAGCCCCAGAGCGCTGCGCAGCCGGCCGACCAGCCGGGTGGCCAGCAGGGAGTGGCCGCCCAGCGCGAAGAAGTCGTCATCACGGCCCACCCCGTCGACGCCCAGCAGCTCGCCCCAGATGCCGGCGATGGCCTGCTCCACGCCGGGCCTGGGCCGGTCGCCGCCCGCACCGGTGGCAGCCGCCCGGCCGGCCAGCCGCTGACGGTCGATCCGGCCGTCCGCCGTGGCCGGCAGCGCGTCCAGGGCGGTCACCCGGCAGGGCACCGGGACGCCGAAGCGGTCGGGCAGGGCCTCCGGCAGCTCCGGTGAACCGTCCCCCACCCGGAACCCGGCCAGCTCCTGGAGGGGGCGGGCCGGCTCCGCCAGATGGCTGCGGACCCAGGGGGCGGTGGGGTCGAGCCCCACCAGGGTGTGCGGGAAGCCGTGCCCCAGCGCCACCGCGAGCGAACGCACCCCCTGGCGGCGGCCGATCAGCCGGTAGCCGCGGGCCCGGGTGAGCGAGGTGTTGGCGTAGCCGCGGCTGAGCCCGGTCTCGTCCCACATGCTCCAGGCGACGCTCTGCGCGCGCAGGCCGAGATCGCGCTGGTGGGCGGTGAGGGCGTCGAGATAGGCGTTGGCAGCCGCGTACGGACCGGCCAGGGCACCGCCGAAGTGGCCGTTGACGGAGGAGAAGGAGACGAACAGGGTGCCGGGCCGGTCGCGCATCGCCTCGGTGAGCACCGCCGCGCCCACCGCCTTGGCGGCCAGCATCCGCTCCCACAGCTCCTCGCCCGCCCCCAGCAGCGGCTGCTCGGCGAAGTGCCCGGCCAGATGGAGCACCCCGGCGAGTTCGCCGCCCCACTCCCGGGCCCGCGCCAGGGCGCCGTCCACCGCCGCCGGGTCCGTCACGTCGGCGCTCAGATAGCGCACCTCGCCCAGCGCCCGGAGCTCGCGCAGCACGGCGGCCCGTTCGGGTTCGTCCTCCGGGCCCCGGCCGAGCAGGGTGAGCCGGGCGCGGTGCCCGTCCAGCAGATGCCGGGCCAGCTCCCGGCCGATGCCGCCCAGACCGCCGGTGAGCAGATAGTGGCCGCCCTCCTCGAACACCGGGCGGCCCGCCACCTCCGGGTCGGGCGCGGGCAGCGCCACCAGCCGGCTCACCCAGCGGTCACCGCCCCGCAGCGCCACCTCGGTGTCCACCGGCGGGCCGCCGATCTCCGCGGACACCCGCCGCGCGGTAGTGGCAGCATCCGCCGGGTCGTCCGCCGGCCCGTCCGCCGGGCCCACATCGATCCAGCGCCCGTCGAGCCAGGGCAGCTCCTGCACCGCGCTCTTGAGCACCGCGACGGCCGCCGCACGCTCCGGGCGCACCGGCTCCCCGGAGCGTGCCGCCAGGCTGTGCCGGGCGACCACCTCGACGGTGATCCGCCGCTCCTCGGCCGCCTCCGGCTCCAGGGCGGAGAGCAGGCCGGTCAGCCGGGCGACGTCCGCCAGGGCATCGGCGGGCCGCGGCGCCCCCTCGGCGGGGGCACCGAGCAGCCGCAGATCGACGATCCGGTCCACGTCCCGCCAGGCACCGACGCCGCCCGGCCCCCGGACGACGGTGACCCGGCAGCCCTCCGCGGCCAGCAGCGCCTCCAGCTCCTTGGCGACCGCGCCCTCCGCGTCGGCCAGCAGGACGGTGTGGCGCCCGGCCCGCGGATCACGCGGATGGGCGGACCGCTCCCGCCGCCAGACGGGCCGGTGGAACCAGTCGGGGACGGTGCGCTCATTGCCCAGCAGCAGGTCGGTGCGGCGGATCAGCTCGGTGAAGTGGCCCTGCTCCAGCCGCTTGCGCAGCAGCGTCCGCTGCACCTTGCCGATCTCGGTCTTGGGGATGTCGGCCGGGGCGACCGGCAGGACGAAGGCCGGGGTCGCGCCGAACTCGCGCGCCACCCGGCCGGCGATCTCGGTGAGCAGCCGCCGTTCGTCCGCCCCCGGGACCGGGCAGAAGACCACCGCCACCTCGTCGGTACTGCTCGCCGCCGAGGTACGGACCGCGACGGCGGCCGTGCGGGAGCGCTGGACCCCCTCGACCTCCTCCACCACGGCCTCGATCTCATGGCTGGGGTGGTTGACACCGTTGACGATGATGACGTCCTTGGCGCGGCCGGTCAGATGGACCTGGCCGTCGCGGAGGAAGGCGAGGTCCCCGGTGCGGAACCAGCCGTCGCCGGTGAAGGACTCGGCGTTCTTCTCCGGATCGCCGTGGTAGCCCGGCGTCACGGACGGGCCGCGGACCTGGAAGTGCCCCACCCGGCCCTCGGGCACCACCCGGTCGCGGCTGTCCACCACCCGCACCGACACCCCCGGGTAGGGCCGCCCGCAGCTGACGTACACCTCCTCCTCGGCCCCCTCCGGCCGGTAGTGGCCGTCGGTCACCGCGGAGGAGGTCTCGGACATCCCCCAGGCCGGGTGAAGCACCTCCGGCCCGACCCCGAAGCGCTCCAGCTGCGCCAGCCAGCGCCGCACCACCCGCGGGACGACCGCCTCCCCGGCGTTCATCACCAGCTTGAGGGCCGACAGGTCCCAGGACCGGCCGGGCTCGGCCGCCACCCGCTCGTTCACCAGGCCGAAGGCGAAGTTGGGCGACCAGGTGACGGTGGCCCGCCAGCGGTCCAGGGCGTCGAGCCAGCGCAGCGGCTCCTCGGTGATCCAGGAGGTGGGGGCGTGCACCTGGCGGCAGCCCAGGTACACATCGCGCAGATGGAACATGACCACCCCGCCGACATGGTCCAGGGGCATCCAGTTGAAGCTGGTCTCCCGCGCGGTGAGCCCGTTGTGCTGCACGGTGCCCGCCGAGCGGGCCAGCACCATGCGGTGGGTGACCGGCACCGCCTTGGGCACGCCGGTGCTGCCGGAGGTCAGCATCATCAGCACCGGCTCCGCCGGGTCCGGGCGGTGCCAGTCCTCGGCGGGCTCGGCGGCACGCAACTCCTCCACCAGCAGCACCTCGAGCTCGGACCAGCCCCGCTCGGCGGCGTACTCGCGCAGCCCCGCACCCGGCCCGGCCCCGGCGGCCACCCGGGGGCGGCCCAGCGAACGCCAGACGGACTCCACCTTGTCCCGCAGCGGCGAGGCCTCCCGGTAGGAGCCGGGCACGCTCATCGGCACCACCGTGATGCCGCCGGCCACACAGGCCCAGAGCATGGCCACGAAGTCCTGCTCGGCATCGAACTGGAAGATCATCTTCTCGCCCGGGCGCACCCCGTGCGCCCGGAGCCCGGCCAGGATCCGGGAGGCCTCCGCGGCCAGTTCGGCATAGGACCGCCGGAGCACCGAACCGTCCGCCCCCAGGTAGACGATCTCGCCGTCCCCCCGCGCGGCGGCCCGTAGCGCGGCGACCAGATCGGCGTGCAGCGGCGGGGTCAGCGGCGGCCCCTCGCTCACCGAGGGCACCGCGCCGTCCAGACCACCGCCGTCCTCCTCACCCCCGCCGGCCGGCGCCGCCGCCCCGGAGAGCGCGAGCGCGAGCGCGCCGCCGGTGCCCGGCAGCCCGCCCAGGTGCAGTTGCCCCACCGCGGGCGGGGCCGCGTCGCGCACCACCACGGCGGCGGCCTCGGTGCCCGCGGCCGTCGCCAGGGCCCGCTCCCAGGCGGCGGCCACACCCTCGTCCAGCACCGGGATGCGGTGCAGCGCCTCGGTGTCCACCTCACCGCCGGCGGTACGCGGCAGCGCCGAGACCGGCACGATGTGCGGGGGAGCCGCCGCGGCGGGCAGCGCCTGACGCGCCGCGGCCACCAGCCGCTCCGGGCGGAGCACGGCCCCGGGTACGACATGGGCGACGGCCTCCAGCGCCCCGGCGGCCGACCGGCGGACCGTCACCAGGCAGTCGCGAACGCCCTCGACGGCCAGCAGGGCCCGCTCGCACCCGGCGGCGCACGAGGCCCACTCGGCCCGCTCCTCCGCGCCGAGCAGCGGCAGCCGGGACAGCGGCCGGGTCGGATCCGCGATCGCCCCGGCGAGCAGCCGCACCAGCCGCGCCAGCAGGCGCTCGACGGTCACCCGCTCGAAGAGTTCGGTGCTGTACTCCACCGTCCCCGCCAGCCCGCCGGGCGTACCGTCGGCCGCCCGCAGCTCGCTGAACGAGAGCGTCAGATCGAACCGCGCGGTGCCGATGCCCCCCGGATCCAGCCGCACCCGGGTCTCGGCCGACTCCGGCGAGACGTCCCTGGCATCCGCCCCTTCTTCCGGAGGTTGCAGGGCCAGCATCGTCTGGAACAGCGGATGCCGGCCCACCACCCGCACCGGACGGAGATGCTCCACCACCCGGCCGAACGGCACCGCGCCGTGCGCGTGGCCCGCCAGATAGGTCTCCCGTACCCGGTCCAGGAGTTCGGCGAAGCGGGGGTCCCCGGAGGTGTCGGTGCGCAGCACCAGGGTGTTCACGAAGTAGCCGACCAGGTCGGTGAGGGCCTCGTCGTCCCGTCCGGCGAGCGGGGTGCCCAGGGGGATGTCGGTGCCGGCCCCGGAGCGGGTGAGGGTGGCCGCCCAGGCGGCCTGGAGCACCATGAACAGGGTCGCGCCGTGCTCCCGCGCCAGCTCCGCCAGCCGCCGGTGCGCGGCGGCGTCCAGCCGCAGCTCGATGGTGTCACCCGCGTGGTTGGGGTGGGTGGGGC
>NZ_SRID01000043.1 GCF_004684805.1 Streptomyces palmae | reverse complement strand
GGGCGGGTACGTCGCCGATCCGCCCGACCCGGGGCCGCTCGGCCTCCGGGAGCCCTATCCACAGGCCCAGGCCCAGCGGGCGGGCGATCTCCTCGGCGACCCAGCGGCCGATGGTGCGCCCGGTGACCCGGCGGACCAGCTCGCCTATCGTCCAGCTGAAGGTCTGGGCGTGGTAGCCGTGGTCGGTGCCCGGCTCCCAGGCGGGCGCCTGGGCGGCGACCGCCTCCGGCCCGGAGACGCCGTCACCGGCCTGGGCCGGGGTGAGCGGGGTGTCCAGCGCCGGCACCGCGGCCCGGTGCGAGAGCAGGTGGCGCACCAGCACCCGCTCCTTGCCGTTGGCCTTGAACTCCGGCCAGTACCGGCTGACCCGGGCGTCCAGGTCGAGCTGTCCGCGCTGGTGCAGCAGCAGCGGCACGGCGGCGGCCACCCCCTTGGTGGCGGACCGCACCACCTGCGCGGTGTCCCGGGTCCACGGCTCCTGGCCGTCCGCGTCCTTGGTGCCGCCCCACAGATCGGCGACCTTGCGGCCGTGCAGGTAGAGGGCGAGGGCGGCACCGCGCTCACCGCGGCGCGCGAAGTTCTCGGCGAAGGCGTCCCGGACCGGTTCGAAGCCGTCCGCCACCGTGCCCTGGACGTCCACCACTGCTGCGTACTCCTGCCGTGCCTGTCGTCATCCGACGTGACTGAAGGGGCTGGGCCCCCGGGGGCCGCCGAGCCGCCGTGCGCGATCGCGATACGTGCGGCCACCATGGTGCAACAGCGCCGGGCCCCGGTTTCATGCCGGGGTACGGCCCCGGCAGCCGCGGTTTTCGGCCGCGATCGTAGCCCTCCGCGGTCGCGGCCCTGCGCGGTCGCGGCCTCAGCCGCCCGGGATCGTAGCGGACACCGAGCGAGCCCTCAGCCGCCCGAGACCGTAGCAGACCCCCAGCGAACCCTCACCCGCCGCCGACCGGAGCGGACACCCACCGCACCCTCACCCGCCGTCCGACCGGGGCGGACAGCCACCGTCTGCCAGCCGCCCACCGCAGGAACAGGCACCCACCAAGCCCACAGGCACCCACCACCGGCACAGCCACCCGCCACCGGCACAGCCACCCGCCAGCCCTCAGCCGCCCGCCACCGGCGCCGGCACCGAGCGCGGGTCGAATCCGTAGGGCAGCTCCAGCCGGTGCTCGCGCATCAGCCGCTCGTCGCAGAGCAGCTCGCGGGTGGTGCCGTCGGCGGTGATCACGCCGCCGCTGAGCACCACCGAGCGGGGGCACAGCTCCAGCGCGTACGGCAGGTCGTGGGTGACCATCAGCACGGTGACGTCCAGCGAGCGCAGGATGTCGGCGAGCTCGCGGCGGGAGGCCGGGTCGAGATTGGAGGACGGCTCGTCCAGCACCAGGATCTCCGGTTCCATGGCCAGTACGGTGGCCACCGCCACCCGGCGGCGCTGCCCGAAGGAGAGGTGGTGCGGCGGGCGGTCCGCGAACTCCGCCATGCCGACCCGCTCCAGCGCGCGGGTCACCCGTGCCTCCAGCTCCGCGCCGCGCAGGCCGGCGGTGGCCGGTCCGAAGGCCACGTCCTCCCGCACGGTGGGCATGAACAGCTGGTCGTCCGGGTCCTGGAAGACGATGCCGACCCGGCGCCGGATCTCGGCCAGATGCCTCTTGCCGACCGGCAGGCCGGCCACCTCGACCGTGCCCGCGCCGCCGCCCAGGATGCCGTTGAGGTGCAGCACCAGGGTGGTCTTGCCGGCACCGTTGGGGCCCAGCAGCGCGACCCGCTCGCCCCGGGCGATGGTCAGGTCCACGCCGAACAGCGCCTGGTGGCCGTCGGGGTAGGCGTAGGCCAGGCCGGAGACCTGGAGGGAGGGCGCGGTCGGGTCCGGGGCGGTGGGCATCACAGGGTCCATCCGGTCAGGCAGACCGCCAGCGCGGTCAGCGGGAGGGCGGCGGCGTACGCCCACTGGGCGCGGGTCGCCGTCACATCGTCGATCACCGGCATGGTGCCGGTGTAGCCGCGGCTGAGCATGGCCAGATGTACCCGCTCACCGCGCTCGTAGGAGCGGATGAACAGCGCTCCGGCCGATTTCGCCAGCACCCCCCAGTGGCGTACCCCGCGTGCGGTGAAGCCGCGCGATTCGCGGGCGATGCGCATCCGGCGCATCTCGTCGCCGATCACGTCCCCGTAGCGGATCATGAAGGAGGCGATCTGCACCAGCAGGGAGGGCATCCGCAGCCGTTGGAGGCCCAGCAGCAGGGCCCGCAGTTCGGTGCTGGCGGCGAGCAGGACCGAGGCGGCGACCCCGAGGGTGCCCTTGGCCAGGATGTTCCAGGCTCCCCACAGCCCGGACTCGCTGAGCGACAGGCCCAGGACCCGCACCCGCTCGCCCTCCGCGACGAACGGCATCAGCAGCGCGAACGCCACGAACGGGATCTCGATCAGCAGCCTGCGCAGCAGGAAGAGCGCGGGGATCCGGGCCGCCGCGGCGACCGCCGCCAGCAGCAGCGCGTACAGGCCGAACGCCCAGACGGCCTCCCGCGGGGTGGCCACCACCGCCAGCACGAAGCCGAACACCGCCGCGATCTTGCACTGCGGGGGCAGTGCGTGCACCGCGGAACCCCCCGCCCGGTACAGCCGGTGGACCGCCCCACCGCCGGACGCGTGTCCCGTACCCCCAGCCGCTCCCATGTCTCAGACCGCCTCGGTCTCGCGCGCGGGCACCGCCGCCGGACCGGCGGCCGTCTTCCGGCGCCGTACCAGGACGAACACCCCGGAGCCGACCGCCAGGGTCGCGCCGACCCCGATCACCCCGGCCAGTCCGCCGGAGAGCCGGGCGTTGGTGATGTCCTTGACGCCGTAGTCGGCCAGCGGGGAGTCCTTGGCCGCGTGCTCCTCGGTCTTCTGGTCGATGCCCTTGTCGTGGGCGACCTTCTCCAGCCCGTCCGGGTCGGCGGAGGCGTAGTAGCTCAGCCCGCCCGCGCACACCAGGGCGGCGGCGAGCCCGGCCAGCCACACCTTCCGGTTGCCCTTCGCCCGGGGCGCGCCCGCGCCGACCGGGACCCGGTCCCCCTCGGCCACCGGAGGGGCCTCGGCCTCCGGGGCGTCCCCGGGCAGGTCCCGCGCCGCGGGCTTGGCCGCGCCCGGACCGCCCGGGGTCGCCACCTCGACGGTGCGCAGCTCCAGCCGCTTGACCTGTCCGCGGGCGCCGTAGACCAGGTCGGGCCGTACGGCCAGCACCGCGCCGACCGTCAGGGCGGTGATCACCGCCTCGCCGATGCCGATCAGCAGGTGCACCCCGACCATGGCGGTGAAGACCTTGCCGGTCGCGACGTCGGTGGTGCCGCCGATCGCGTAGATGGCGGTGAAGGCGATGGCGGAGGCCGGTACGGAGACCAGCGCGGCCACGAAGGAGGCGATGCCGACCCCGCGCCGTCCGCTCGGCAGCACCGCGAGCAGGGCGCGGAACAGCCCGTATGCCACCAGGGTGGTGACCAGGGCCATGTCGGTGATGTTGACGCCGAGCGCGGTCAGGCCGCCGTCCGCGAAGAGCACGCCCTGCATCAGCAGCACCACGGAGACGGCCAGCACCCCGGTGTAGGGCCCGACGAGTATCGCGGCCAGCGCCCCGCCCAGGAGGTGGCCGCTGGTCCCGGCGGCGACCGGGAAGTTCAGCATCTGCACGGCGAAGATGAACGCGGCGACCAGCCCGGCCAGCGGGGCGGTGCGCTCACCGCCGAACCCGGCGGCGTCGCCGGATCCGGCGAACTCCCGGCGCGCCCCGCGCAGGCTGACCGCGACGGCGGCAGCGGCGATGGCGCCGGTCGCCACCGACACCGGGGCGTCGATGAATCCGTCAGGCACATGCATCCGGGGCTCCGATTCTGGCCGATTCGGCTAGGGCGTGGCGATAACCGTTCGATGATAGATGGCTACTGCGAACTGTTTGCAAGAGCGCCTTGATGGCATTCCTGTGAACGCCACCGGTGGCGCGGAAGCGGATTCCCCCGAATGCTGAAGGGAGCGTCCCCCCGGGGAGGTACGGCCCATGACCACGGTGACCGAGGATTCCCCCGCGGCTCCGCCGGTGCTGGAGCGGCGCCAGATCAACCTGGTCTTCACCACGATCGTGCTGGGCATGCTGCTGGCCGCGCTGGACCAGACCATCGTCTCCACGGCCCTTCCGACGATCGTGGCCGACCTGGGCGGCGGCGGGCACATGGCCTGGGTGGTCACCGCCTATCTGCTGGCCGAGACGGTCGCCACGGTGCTGGTCGGCAAGTTCGGCGACCTCTTCGGCCGGAAGGTGGTCTTCCAGCTGAGCGCGCTGGTGTTCGTCGCCGGCTCGGTGCTGGCCGGGGCCGCCAACAGCATGCTGCTGCTGATCGTCGCCCGCGCCATCCAGGGCATCGGCGGCGGGGGGCTGATGGTCACCGCGATGGCGCTGATCGCGGACGTGATCCCACTGCGGCAGCGGGGCAAGTACCAGGGCGCGCTGGGCGCCGTCTTCGGCGTCACCACCGTGGTCGGCCCTACCCTGGGCGGGCTCTTCACCGACCACGCCTCCTGGCGCTGGTGCTTCTACGTCAACGTGCCGGTCGCCGCCGTGATGCTGGTGATGGCCGCCCGCACCCTCCCGGTGGTCCGGGCCGCCGTCCGCCCGGTCATCGACTACCTGGGCATCGTGCTGGTCGCCCTGGGCTCCTCGGCGCTGGTGCTGGCCCTGGAGTGGGGCGGCAACCAGTACGCCTGGGGCTCGGCCGTCGTCATCGGCCTGTTCGCCGCCGCGGTCCTGCTGCTGACCGCGTTCGTGCTGGTGGAACAGCGCGCCAAGGAGCCGATGCTGCCGATGCGGCTGTTCCGCAACCCGGTCTTCACGGTGTGCTCGGCGCTCAGCTTCATCGTGGGCTTCGCCATGCTGGGGGCGCTTACCTACCTGCCGACCTACCTCCAGTTCGTGAACGGCAACTCGGCCACCCTCTCCGGGGTGCGGACCCTGCCGATGATCGTCGGGCTGCTGGGCACCTCGATCCTCTCCGGCGCCGTGATCAGCCGCACCGGCCGCTACCGGTACTTCCCGGTCGCCGGCTGCGCGGTGATGGCGCTCGGTCTCTACCTGATGTCGACCATGGGCCCGGGCACCGGGGTGTGGCTGGAATCGCTGTACATGTTCGTCCTGGGCCTGGGCATCGGGCTGGCCATGCAGGTGCTGACCATCGCCGTGCAGAACACCGTGGCCTACCACGAGCTGGGCGCCGCGACCTCCGGGGTGACCTTCTTCCGCACCCTCGGCAGCTCCTTCGGTACGGCGATCTTCGGCACCCTCTACAGCAACGAGCTCCGCCCCAACCTGGCCAAGGCCTTCGCCGCCTCGCCCGGGGTGCCGCCCGCCGCGGCCCAGGACCCCAAGTCGCTGCGCGCCCTGCCCGACGCCGTGGCCGCGCCGATCGTCCAGGCGTACGCCGACACCATCAACTACGTCTTCCGGTGGGTGGTGCCGGTCGCCGCCGCGGGCTTCGTGATCGCCTGGTTCCTCAAGGAGGTGCCGCTGCGGGACAGCGCCCGCGCCGGGGTCGCCGACATGGGCGAGGGCTTCTCCGCCCCCGACTCCCCCGACGCGGACCAGCAGCTGGAACGGGCGGTGGCCGGGGTGATCCGACGCTCCCCGGGCCCGGTCGGGCTGCGGCTGATCCATGAGACGGGCAGCCCGATCGACCCGGCCGACGCCTGGGCGCTGGGCCAGATCCACTGGCGGGAGCGGCTGCGCGGCCGGGCCCGGCTGAGCGAGGTGGCGGCGGCCCACCGGATGCCCCCGGAGGTCCTGGCCCCGGCCTTCGCGCGCACCACCGACGGCGGCTACGCCCGGCTCGACGGCGACCACCTCACCCTCACCCCCGCCGGCCAGGCCGAGATCGACCGGCTCAGCGCGGCCTGGCGGGCCTGGCTGAACGAACACCTGGAGGACTGGAACGCCGCCGACCCCGCCCACCAGGCCCGCCTCGACCGCGCCCTGGACCGCATAGCGACCCGCCTGCTGGAGGAGTCGGAGAAGGCGGAGGACCGGGCGCCGACGTAGCGGGTACGCCCGTTCGGGAAGGGCCCGTACGCCCCCGACCGCACCGGTGCTCACCCTCCGATCTCGCCACCGCCCTCCGCGAGCAGGCCGGGAACGACTGGCCGGGGATCGGAGCACGACGTGCGAGGCTGTCGGTCGAACTGTTCACCGAACCGGGGGAGACGCCGTGCGAACGGCCCTACGTGCGGGACTCGCGGGCCACTCCGTCGTGCTGGCGGCCCTCCTTCTCACCGGCTGCGGAGGCACGCAGGACTCGCCGGATCCCGGGCGCCCCGCCGCGAGTGGACACCCCTCGGACACCCCCGTCACGGCACCCGGCGTCGACGGCGACTCGGATCCCGGACGGCTCTTCACCGAGCGCGAGCTGAAGGCCGCCCTGCCGCCCGCGAAGGTGCTGGGCGGGCAGGCCGAGGTCACGGAGGTGTCCACGGGGCTCTTCGGCCGGTACGGGGGAGGCGACTGGAGCCAGTGCGGGCCCGCGGCCGACCTGCGAAGGGAGTTGAGCGGCTTCCAGGCGGCCAGTGCCCAGCAGACCGTGCGCCTCGCGGGTGCCGGGGAGGACCGCCCGACCGCCACCGTGCAGCTGGTGTCGATGCCGGCCGCGCGCGCCGAGCGCTACCTGGAGGTCCGGCGCCGGCTCCACGAGGTCTGTCCGCAGGTCACCGTCGACACCGAGGCCGCCCCCGTCCAGGAGCACCACGAGGCCCAGGAGGTCACCGCCCTCGGCGACGAGGCGCTGCTGGAGGTCTCCCGCCTCACGGGCGGCGACGAGTACGACGGCGCCCCGTCCTACACCGTCGATGTCCGCGTCGGAGGCGTGCTCGCCATCGTGAGCCCCGAGGGCGACCGGCAGACCGGCATCTCCCTCGCCGCGCGGACCGCCGCACACCTCCGCACCGAGCTGTACGCACCCGACGGGAGTACGGGCTCGTAGGCCGTGGCCAGGTCGCCGACGGTGAAGGGGGACGCGCCGCCAGAACCGGCACAGGCACACGGGGCCGGACGCGGCGCCGCTACTCCTGCGGCCCCGCCGCATAGGCCAGCGGCGGTGCGATCGCCTGGGCGTCCGCCCCCTCGCCGACCCACAGCCCGATGAACAGCGCGGCGGTCGCCTCCACCAGCCCGGCCCGGTCCAGCCCACCTCCGGCCAGCGGTGCGCAGCCCGTGTCTCGTACCAACTGGTGCCCGATCGCCAGCGCCTCCTCCGCGTCCCCGCAGACCGGAACGGCCAGCGGCCGCCCGTCGAACACCGGCGGGTCCATCCGCCACACGTCCTCGTGGCAGAGGTTGAACGCCTTGACCACCCGCGCGTCCGGCGCGGCCTCGGCCAACTGCCGCGCCGCCGAGGGGCCGCCCTCCGTGAGCAGCCGGAAGCCGGGCCCCACCGGGTTCGAGCAGTCGACCAGCACCTTTCCGCTCAGTTCCGTCTGGAGTCGCGCGGCCACCTCCTGCCCCACGCCGTAGGGCAGCGCCACCAGCACCGCCTCGCCGAATTCGGCCGCCGTACGCAGGCTCCCGTGCCCGGCGCCCCCGATACGCGCCGCGAGCAGCCGCGCCTTCCCCTCGTCCCGGCCCCCGATGACCACCTCGTGCCCGGCCCGCACCCAGTGGGTGGCGAGCGCCTCCGCCATGTTGCCCGTTCCCAGTACGCCGATCCTCACCGAACGCCCCTCTCCACACGCGCTTTCCTCGTTCGGAACGACACTAGGAAGCCCGTCGGGCACCATTCGGTGCGTGACAACCGAGCCCTTCCTCTCCGACTGCCGAGCCCGCCTCGCCTTCGACCTCCTGGCCAACACCTGGAACCCCGTGGTCCTCTGGGCCCTCCGCGACGGCCCCCAACGCCCCGGCGAACTCCGCGAGCGGATCGGCGGCATCAGCTCCAAGGTCCTCACCGAGACCGTGCGCCGCCTGGAGTTCAACGGCCTGGTCTCCCGGCGCGCCTACGCCGAGGCGCCGCCCCGCGTCGAGTACGAACTCACCGCCCTGGGCCGTACCCTGCTGGCCCCCATCGACGCCATCGGCGCCTGGGCCTTCGAACACGGCGACGAGGTGATGGCCGCACAGGACCGCGAGGACCAACGGGCTTCGGGGTGACGGATCCCCTCCACGCCGCCCCGCTCCGACGCCGGCCCCCTCCCGCACCGGCGCCGCCTCAGACCTACAGACCGCTGGTGTCGAGGTCCAGGTCGAACGGCTCGGGCAGACGCACCTTCGCGCCGTAAGGGAGTGGGCCGTCGGCGCGGGTGTAGCCGAGTCGGCCGGGTTCGGAAAAGAGCGTGACGCTGCGCTCCTGCCGGTCGATGAGCAGGTAGAGCGGCGCCCCGTACTCGGCGTATCGCTTCCGCTTCACCACTCGGTCGGTCTCGTCGTTGGACTCGGAGGTGACCTCGACGATGAGGAGGGTCTGGTCGGGGAGGAGGGCGCCGGCGCCCTTGGCCGCGGCGGCGGGGACGACCGCGAGGTCGGGGATGTACCAGTTGGGCGAGCCGGGGAGATCGAGATTGCCGGAGCCGGTGACGCAGTCGAGTTCGCGGGCGCGGGCGCGGATCTGTTCGCGGATGGTGTCGGCGGCGGCTTCGTGGTCCCCGGTGGGTGACACGGGCTCGATGAACCCTTCGATGATCTGGGCCCTGTCGCCCCGGATGTGCTGGACGGCGTACTTGAGGGCGCGTTCGGGATCCACGCCGCTGCTGTAGTCGGCCGGCGCCTCGCTCATCGGTTCCTTCCCTCGCCGATGCACTGATCGGTCATGACGGGTCCTCCCATGGCCACACCGGCCTCCATCGTCCCGCATCCAGGCGCGGAAAGCGGTCGAATCGGTCACCCGCCCGTGTCCCTCCGCAAGGCTGCCCACCCAGCCGGCCCTGGGCCGGACGGCTCGGTCCGGCCGGCACTGCCCGCCTCCCGCCTACCCCGTTCCCTCACCCTCTCGGTCCCGGAGCCGCCGGCGGCCGATGTTCCGTGGGGAAGCCGCGGGGACGGGACGCTCTCGCCGGGTCTGTCCCGGCCTCCCGCTCGCGGGGCCCCGGCCGTCCGGCTTGTCCGGCGGCCAGGGCCCCTGCTGTGTCATGCGCGGCGCGGTCGCGCCCGCTCGGTTGGCGGGCGTGTCGGGGGGCTCAGCGCCTCCCCGTGCCGTGACCGCCGTGCGAGGACTTGCCGTGCGAGGACTTGCCGTGCGCGTGGTGACCGCCGCGCGAGGACTTGCCATGCGACGGCTTGCCGTGGTGCTGGCGGCTGTGGTGCGGAGGCCGCTTGCCCGGGTGCTGGGATTGCCTCTTCGGCACCGTCACGGTGATGGTCGCCCGGGCGGACCTGCTGGTGACCCGGTCGCCGTTCTCGTCCGTGCCCCGTGCCCGCGCGGTGTTGGTGATGCGGCACCGGACACGGCCGCCGCCCTTGCCGCCGGAACCCTTCGCGGACGCACGGCACGTCCGCACATCCGCACGCGTGATCGTGTAGCTGCCGCGGCACGTCGTGCTCTGACCGGGGGCCAGCGTGGTCCGGTCGCAGGTGACCCGGTCGACCAGGTCGTCCGTGACACGGACGTCGCTCAGCTCGGTGTCACCGGTGTTGGTCACCGTGTACGCGTAGCGCACCGTGTCCCCGACCCTGAACGGGCCGCGGGACAGCACCCGCTTGGCAATCGTCACCCCTTGGTTGCCGGGCTGGGGCTGGAAGACGACCTGCCACACCGCGTACAGCGTGGTGTCGCCGGTGATCGTGAAGGTGTCGCCCGGTTCGTACTGGGGGGAGGTGGCATCCGGGTTCGTCGACCAGCCCAGGAACCGGAACCCGGCCCTCTCCAGGCTCCCCTGCCCGAGCACCGTCACGGTGTCGCCGGGCCGGTACGCGGTGTCGTCCACCGGCGCGCTGCCGGATGTGTTGCCGTTGCCCTCGTACGTCACCGTGTAGGTGATGGGTTCGCCGAAGCGGTGGTTGATGTCGAAGTTGTTGTAGCCCTGGGTCAGTCCGAAGGACCACTGGGTGCCGTGGATGTTCGCCGCGTAGACGGCGTCGTCCGCGGGGTTCCGGTGGTACGCCGCGGACGCCCGGTTGCCCGCGAAGACCACGCCCGCCTCGACGGTCAGCCTTGTGTAGTCGTCGGTCCACACACCGCCGCCGTCGACCACGGCCGTGTTGCCGGTGATGCGTCCCGCCTGGATGTCGGTCTCGGCCCCGTTGCTGTTGTGGATGCCGCCGCCGTCTTGCTCGGCGGTGTTGCCGGTGATGGTGCCCCCGTCGATGGTGGTCACGGCCGCGTCGCCGGTGTTGTGGACGCCACCGCCGTACGCGGCGCGCTCGTCCCTGATCACACCGCCACTCATGGTGAAGGTGGCGGCCCCGGTGCTGGAGCTGATGTTGAAGACGCCACCGCCTCTGCTGGCGGCGGCCGTCGTGACATTCCCCGAGACAGTGCCGCCGCTCATCCTGAACGTGGTCGCCGCCGCCGTTTCGCTCCAGTTCAGAACGCCGCCGCCGCTGGTGCCGGTGTTCCCGGTGATCTCACCGCTGGTCATCTCGAAGGTCGAGCCGCGCTGGTTGGTCACGCCTCCGCCCGAGGTGGCGCGGGCCGTGTTCCCCGAGATCCTGCCGCCCGCCAGGGTGAAGGTCGCGTTGGTGAAGTTGAAGACGCCGCCGCCGGTGTCCCCCTCGGAGGTGTTCCCCGAGACCTCGCCACCGCTCATGGTGAAGGTGGCGTTCGCGCCGTTGTTGCGCACCCCACCGCCGGTCGCGGTGGCCGTGTTGCCGCTGATCGTCCCGCCGGTCATGTCGAAGTCGGCGAAGTTGAAGACACCCGCCCCGTTCGTCGCCGTATTGCCGGTGATGGCGGCGGTGCCGGAGAGCCGGAGAATCCCCTGGCTGGTCACCCCGCCGCCGGCGGGCGCCGCGTTGCCGGTGATCTCCCCGCCGCTCATGTCGAAGGTTCCACTGGCGTCGCTGAAGACTCCGCCGCCACTGGTCCCGGCGGAGCCCGCGATGTTGTCGCTGATCGACCCGCCGGTCATGTCGAAGCTTCCGCTGGTGTAGACGCCGGCACCGTTCCTGCCGCCCGCGGCGTTGTTGTCGCTGATCGACCCACCGCTCATCGTGACCGTGCCGAAGTTCCGCACCCCGGAGCCGTTGTTGGCGGGCAGCGCCACGTTCCCCGAGATCGCCCCGCTGACCAGGGCCAGCTCGCCGCCCGACTGGACCACGACTCCGCTGCCGGTCTCACCGCGCACATGGGTCACGGTGATCCCGGCCAGCGTCAACGTGCCGCCGCCGGCCACCGTCACCGTGTCCCGAGCGGCCGCACCGATCAGATCGTGGTCCCCGGTCAAGGTGATGTCCTTGCCCGAGGGAATCGTCAGGGTGTCGCTCAGCGTGATGTCGTCGTCGAGCGGGATGGTCGTCGGACCGACCGCGTTCGAGATCGCCGCCTGGAGCTGGGCCTCGGTGCCCACGGCCGAGGCGGACCCCGGAAGCGCGAAAACCGACGCGATCACCGCGATGACGACCACCAACAATGACAGCGGATTTCTACGAACCACAGGTACCTCCACACGGGAGAGCGGCCGATTTGGTCTGATTTATCCGCAATCTAAGTGCCGGTCGCCTCATGCCTCGACGGGACACGCCCCCATCGCCAACGGTTCACGCGGCCTCGTACGGCAGACGGCTCCGCCGGACCACGCCGACCGCGCCCAGGGCAGACGGGGCAGCCGAGCCCGGAAGGCCGCGCCCACGGAACGGCGGGGAGCCCGGGCCACCCCGCGCTCCCCGCCCCGGTCAGCAGGCTCTTCCCCGCCGACGTCAGTCCTCTTCGTGATCCCCGGAGCCGCTGTGGCCACCCCGCTCGACGTCGGCCTCGGCGGCCTGGACCGCGCCGGTCCGCGCGTCGACGGCGACCTCGTGGTGGCCGCCCTTGGCGTCCGCGATCTCGACCTGCCAGACGACGGTCCCGCCGTGGTCGCCTTCGAGCTCGGCCGAGGTGGCCGTGCCCTGGACCCTGGCGAGGGCGGCGTCCACCGCCGTGGCCAGATCGGTCTTGGCGGACCGGGCCAGGCGGGCGTCGCCCTCGCGGTCACCGGAGTCGTCGTCCTCGTCCACCGTCGTGGCCACGATCCTGCCGTCCAGGGCGTTGACGGTGACCTCGTGCTCGGTGCCGTGGGCGTCGGTGATCTCGACCTCCCAGACCGGCTTGTCCTGGCCGCGCTCCAGGTCGACGGCGGTGGCGGTGCCCCGCACGGACTTCATGGCCTCGGCCACGGCCTGCTTGAGGTCGACCTTGGCACCCTTGAGCAGCGCCGCGCCGTCGCCCTCGTCGTCACCGCGGTCACGGTCCTCACGCTCGTGCCCGTCGTGGTCACGGTCGTGGTGGGCGCCCCGCGCGTCGGTGGCCGAGGCCCGGCTGTCGTCCGAGCCGCCGTCCCCGGCGTAGGCGACCGCGGTCGCGGCGCCCGCGCCGCCGAGGATCACGGTGGCCGCGAGCACGGCGGCGATGTTGCGGCGGCGGCCGGTCACGTTGCGCGGACGCAGGTGTGCCTTCATCGGGATGTTCCCTTCCTCGGGTCGGGTGCCGGACGGTGCTCCGTCCTGACGCCGACCACCATGCGCCGGTGTTCCTGAATGCCCGCTGAAGATGCTGAAGATCGCTTCAGGAACGTTCTGCGAAGCTTGGGGCATGCGCCTGCTGATCGTGGAGGACGAGAAACGCCTCGCCGCCGCCCTCGCCCGTGGCCTGACCTCCGAGGGCTACGCGGTGGGCCTGGCCCACGACGGCGTCACCGGCCTGCACATGGCGCGGGAGCACGACTACGACCTGATCATGCTGGACATCATGCTGCCCGGGCTGAACGGCTACCGCGTGTGCGCCCAGCTGCGGGCCGCCGGCCGGGACACCCCGATCCTGATGCTCACCGCCAAGGACGGCGAGTACGACGAGGCCGAGGGCCTGGACACCGGCGCGGACGACTACCTGACCAAGCCCTTCTCCTACGTGGTGCTGGTGGCCCGGATCCGGGCGCTGCTGCGCCGCCGGCCGCGGTCCGGAGCACAGCTCCTGCGGATCGGGGACCTGACGATCGACCCCGCCGCCAAGCGCGTCGACCGGGCCGGGACGGACATCACCCTGACCGCGAAGGAGTTCGCGGTCCTGGAACACCTCGCCCTGCACGCCGGGCAGGTCGTGTCCAAGGCGGACATCCTCGCCCATGTCTGGGACTTCGCCTACGACGGCGACCCGAACATCGTCGAGGTCTACGTCAGCGCCTTGCGCCGCAAGCTCGACGTGCCCTTCGGTCGGCGCTCCATCACCACGGTACGAGGGGCCGGGTACCTCCTCGAATCAGGTGGCGACCGGCATGCGTAGGCTCTTCGCCTCCCTCCGCGCCCGGGCCGCGCTGGCCGCCACGCTGGTGGTCGCCGTCGCCCTGGTCGTCGCGGGCGTCGCGGTGGTCGCCGTACTGCGCGGCAACCTGGTCGACCGGGCCGGTCTGGAGTCCGAGGTCGCGGCCCGCACGGTGGCGGGTTCCCAGCCCGCGCTGAACGGGCGCTTCGGCTCCCTGGACCTGCCCGAGGACGAGTCCCACCTCGTCCAGGTCGTCGACTCCGCGGGCAAGGTACTGGCCGCCGGTGACGAGCTCCACGGACGCGGTCCGGTCACGAACTTCTCACCCGCGCCCAAGGGCACCGCACCGCCCCACTCGTCCGACGACGACGATGACGACCACGACAGCACCCCCGCCCGGGGCAAGGTGGGCACGGACGTGGACCACAGGACCCTCGCCGTGCGGGTCGGCGACGAGACCCAGGACTACAGCTTCGCCGCCGTGCAGGGGACGACCTACGACGGCCGCACCTACACCGTCTACGCCGGCACCTCGCTCAAGGACGAGCAGGCCACTCTCGACCAGGTCACCCGCGCCATGCTGATCGGCCTGCCGTGCCTGCTCCTGGTGGTCGCCGGGGTGACCTGGCTGGCCACCCGCAAGGCGCTGCGCCCCGTCGAGGGCATCCGTGCGGAGATGGCCGAGATCACCGCCAGCGGCGACCTCTCGCGCCGGGTGCCCCAGCCCGACTCGCACGACGAGATCGCCCGGCTCGCCGCCACCACCAACGAGACCCTGACCGCGCTGGAGCGGTCCGTCGAGCGCCAGCACCGCTTCGTCGCGGACGCCTCGCACGAACTGCGCAGCCCCATCGCCTCCCTGCGCACCCAGTTGGAGGTCGCCGTGGCGCACTCCGAGCTGCTGGACGTCGAGGACGTGCTCCAGGACGTGATCCGTCTCCAGCACTTGGCGGCCGACCTGCTCCTGCTCGCCCGCCTCGACGCCGGCGAACGCCCCAAGGGAGCCCGGGTCGACCTGGCCGCCCTCGTCCACGAGGAACTCGCCGAGCGCGCCGCCACCGACCGCATCACCCCCGACCTCGCCATCAGCGGCACACCACTGGACGTCCATGGCAACAGCGGCCAGCTCCGGCGGGTGCTCGGCAATCTCCTGGACAACGCGGAACGCCACGCGCGGTCCACCGTCGGCGTCGAACTCCGGGCCGAGGGCGCGGACGTGGTGCTCACCGTCACCGACGACGGCCCCGGTGTGCCCGAGGCCGACCGTGAGCGGATCTTCGAACGCTTCGTCCGCCTCGACGAGGCCCGCACCCGCGACGACGGCGGCGCGGGCCTCGGCCTGGCCATCGCCCGCGACGTCGTACAACGCCACGGCGGCACGCTGTCCGTGGACCAGGCCCCCACCGGCGGCGCCGCCTTCCAGGCCAGACTGCCCCGCGCCACCTGAAGGCCGCCTCAGACGTAAGCGACGGCGAGCATATGGGACGAGGCGGCGAGGAGAGCCGGGTACGCGTCAGCGAGCCGTGCGGCCTCAAGCGCGGCGGCGAACAGCGGAGAGTCCTCCTCGATCCGCTCGCCGCCATGCAGCTCGGCCGCCTTCAGCGCACCCCAGGACGGGCCCTCGATCCCGTACACACTCAGGCAGTCCAGCCCGGCGGCGGTCATCTCGTCAGCGAGCTGGTCCGCCGTGTGGAAGTAGGCGGCGGTGAAGCCCTTGCGGCCAGGCTCGTGAATCCCGCTCGCGAGGATGTCGGCTACGGATTCGCGCACACGTGGCTTGGTGCCGAGCCAGGTCGTCGCGGTGTGTTCGAACAGCGAGGCATAGCGGCCGATCGCCGCCGCGGCCACCAGCCCGCCCGGTCTCACCACCCGCCGGGCCTCGCGGAGTGCCCGCAGCCGGTCCTCTCGGTCGAGCAGGTGGTAGAGCGGGCCCAGCAGCAGGGCCACGTCGTAGGAGTCATCAGCGGCTGTGAGCGCCCGCGCGTCGCCGCGTTCCGCCGTCACGCCGTCGATCTGCCGGGCCTCTTCCACGTGCCTGGGCACCGGATCCACCAGGTGCACCGCGTACGTGTCGTCGGTCAGCCATCGGGCGTGGACTCCTGGCCCTCCTCCGATGTCCAACACTCGCGCAGGAGCCGGGGGCAGGTGCCTGCGCAGCAGTTCCTGAGTCCGGAGGAGTTCCAGGCGGCCGTCCGCGGCATCGATCAGGCGTTGTCCCTCATCGATGGTGTGGGTGTAGAAGTCCAGGATCTCCGGTGCGATGGGTGGCGCGGCCTGTTCGGTCATCCTGGCATTGTGGCGGCTGTTCGGCTCGCGGGTAACCCCGTAGCCTGACCGGTCAACCGGTCACCACATGCGACAGGATGCTTCTCATGCCTCAACTCAAGTACGAAGTGATCGCCGAGGATCTGCGACGCCGAATCCCCGACGGTGAGTTCGACCCCGGTGAGATGCTGCCGTCCAGCCGAGACCTATGCGAGCAGTGGGGCGTATCTCGCGCCACCACGATCAAGGCCATGGACATCCTCCGGGCGGACGGCCTGGTAATCCCACACCAGGGTCGCGGTTTCACTGTCGTCGAGACACCGGTCGCGCGTCCTGCCGGTGGTCGTCGCGCGGGGACGAGCCGGACGGCGGGCGGTCGGCCGTTCCGCCGCCTGGGCCAACCGGAGATGTTGACGCCGCCATCCCATGTGGCCGAAGCCCTCAACCTGCCGCCAGGGGCGGCGGCGCTGCACCGGGCCCGACTGGTCCTGACCGATGCCGGCGGACCCATGACGTATGTGACCGCCTGGTTCCCGCCAGACATCGTCGACCAGTGCCCGCGCCTGTCCCATTCGGGTCCCATCGCGGAGGGGACGACGCACTATGTGCGGCGCCAAACCGGCCGTGAGCCAGCGCGTGGCACTGATGTCACAAGGGTCCGCCTGGCAACCAAGGCAGAGGCGGAACACCTCGGGGTGAAGCAGCCGGTCGCAGTCGCGGTGGATCTGCACACGGCCTACGACAAGGAGGGCAGGCCGCTGGTGTGCGAAGAGGGCGTGACGCCCTCGGGGTTGTGGGAGCGCGTCGACGACTACCCGATGGGGGCGAAAGCGTAAGAGAAGCTTGACTGGTCCGGTGGACCGGTCCAGTCTGGTGGGGCAATCGTGGCGCTCATGCTGCTCCCTGCCTCTGGGCTGCGGCGTGGGCACCGCCTCCTCCCCACATCCCCGATGGGTGCCCTGACCCAGGCGAGGTCCGGGGGCGTGGCCACCAACCCTACGGAGGTTGACCACATGATCGAGCCCGTCCGCAGGCTCCTCGAACTCATGCTTCGGTTACTACTCCCCTCGTCCGGACGTCACCGGGCCGCCATTCCGCACGTCACCGGGCCCACGCCGGTGGTGGCCGATGCCTCCACCCCGCAGATGGTGCTGCTGTCATCGGGCGCGGAAGACGTAGCAACTCTCGTCCGGCCCTATGTCCTGACGCCCGAGGAGCGACGGTCCCGGCAACGCCGCCGACGAACGTTGTGGCTCGCGGTGCACGGCCTCGATCTCGGCGCGTACGAGGCGAAGGCGGCGGCGGCGTGGTGAGCACCCAGCGGCGCCTGCTGCCGTGGCCCGGACCGGGCGGGCAGCCCGCGTACCTGCTCTCGGATGGCGGCGCCGACAGCCATCTGTGGCGGCTGGCCGACAAGGTGGAGGCCGTACAGCTGCGGACGGGCGACGAGTTGGTCGGATACGCGCGGGCCATGGTGGACGACCGCAAGGTGGGGGCCCGGGAGCTGCGATTCGTGGTGCGTCGGCTCACCGAGGCGCTGATCGACACCCGGCGGATCGCGGACAGCCGAGCGATGCGCCTGGCGGAGCTGGACGACGCGGATCCATCCGACCGGCACAGCCTGCGCGACAGCGAACACGCCACGACGGAGGAGGACCTGCTGTGACGACCTGGCAACTCGGCCGGGTGCCCGGTCGCCCACTTCGCCGCGACGGGGACGAGCATCTGGTCCTGCCCCTGTGGATCGCCCGCGAGGGAGAGGTCATCGGCACTTCGGAACTGGCCCTGACCACCGCGGAGGCCGAACAGCTGCACGCCGCCCTCTGCTACGCCCTGGACGGCAAGCCCGTCCCCGACTTCGCCCCGGAGTGCCGCTTCTCCACCCAGCGCGGCTCGAACGCCCGTCGCTGATGGCGGACGCCCCACTCATCCGCTGCGCCACCGGCGGATGAGTGGGGCCCGCGCTCCACCTCAGGATTTCCTCACCCACCGCCGCGTCACCAAGTCCGGCACCCGGTACGGGAGATCAACCAGCCCGTCATCAAGGCCCTCGCTGACCCGTTGGAGTCCTAGTGTCGTCCATATGACGATCGACAACGGGGCCGCCGGCTCGCTCTTCGAATCCCTTCGGGCAGATGCCCTCACCCACCCGGACCAGCTGCGCGAGCTCTATCCGCAGCCGAACCCGAACGCGCTCCGCAAGGAGATCGACCGCCTGACCGAGGAGACCCGGGCGCTGATCGGCTGTTCCTCGCTGGTGTTCATCGGCAGTGCGGACGCCGAGGGACGGGCGGACGTGACGCCGCGTGGCGGCCCGGCCGGGTTCGTCTCGGTGCTGGACGACCGTACCTTGGTGATCCCCGACGCGACCGGCAACAAGCGGCTCGACACCATGCACAACGTGCTGGAGACCGGACGCGTCGGCCTGCTCTTCCTCATCCCCGGCCGCCCGACCACGCTGCGCGTCAATGGCCGCGCCTGCGTCTCGGCGCGCCCGGAGCTGCTCGCCCGACTCACTCCCGTGGGGAAGCCGCCGGTCTCGGCGATAGTGGTGCAGGTCGAGCAGGTCTACCCGCACTGCCCGAAGTCGCTGATGCGCGCCAACGCCTGGCAACCGGAGCGGTGGGTGCCTGCCGACGCCCAGCCGACCAGCGCCGAGGTGACGCTGTCCCAGTTGAACCTGCCGGGCCTGACCATCGACCAGGTCGAGGAGGCCGAACGGGAGTCACTGCGCCTGCGTTTCGAGTGAAGGTTCCACGACGTACGGGGAGGAGCGACGGTGGGTGTGAATGCAGAGGTGGCGGCACTGGTGGAGGTGCTGCCGACGACGCACGGCAGGGACGAGGAGATCGACTGGGGAGCGCTGGAGAAGGAGTGGGGGACCCGGTTTCCGGGCGACTACACCGCCTTCATGCGGACGTACGGGGCGGGGTGGATCGGCGGGGTGCTCGGCGTACTGCTGCCCGTTCACCGGCCCGGCGCCTACACGGACGGGTGGGGCCTCGGGGACGAGACGGCGAACGCCCGCGGTACCTGGGAGATGCTCGGCGGGAGCCCGGACCTGGACGTGGACCCGAACTCCATCCTCGCCTGGGGCGTCACCAGCGGTGCCGACATCTACTGCTGGCTCACCACGGACGAGGATCCCGACCGGTGGCCCGTGCTGGTGTGCGGCCGGCACACCGATCCCACCTTCCAGGTCCACCCCTTCGGCATGGCGGAGTTCCTGCGCAGGATCCTCACCGACGAGGAGTTCCAGGAGGAGACGATCAGTGTCGTCATTCCGCGGGAGCGCTCCTTCGTCCACTGGCGTGAGCAGAAGCGCCGCTGGGAGGCGGACCTCGACCCGGCAACCGGTGAGCCCCGGGCGTAGCGGCCACGGGAGCGGTCCTCCGCTGAGATGTCTCAGCGCCTCCAGCCGCGGGGGCCCCGCTCGCCTGCCTCCACACCGGCGGACGAGCGGGCCCAGGGCTCCTGCTCTCGCCCCGCGGCGGCGGCACGCGGCAGCACACACGGGAAACAGGACAGAAGGTGTCGGGTTTCGCGGAGACAGTGAGGGCGCCGGCCGGTGCCGCGGGCCGGGACGACAGACAGACAAGGACCCTCATGCGCGAAACACCCGACGCCCTCCACCGGTACGCCCCCGACCTCGCCACGCTCGGCGGGAAGGCGGACGAGGCGTGACCCGGCCCGTACCGGACACCCGTGTGCCGGCCCCGCACGCCGTCGGGGCCGGCGGGACGCGCGACACCATCGAGGTGGTGGGCGCCCGCACCAACAACCTGCGCGATGTGTCCGTCAGCATCCCCAAGGGCCGGCTCGTCGCCTTCACCGGCGTCAGCGGCAGCGGCAAGACCTCGCTCGCCATCGACACCCTGCACAGTGAGGCCCAACTGCGGTACCTGGAGGGCCTCTCCCCGTTCGTGCGCCAGTACATCACCCAGCGCAACCGCCCCCAGGTCGACCGCGTCCTCGGCCTCGGCCCCACGCTCGCGGTCGACCAGCGCCGACTGAACCGCAACCCCCGCTCCACCGTGGCCACCCTCACCGGGATCGACGGGCACCTCGGCCTGCTCTACTCGCGCCTCCCGCGGCTCGGCCCGGACGCAGAGCCGGAATCGGACACCGGCGCCGCTCCCCTGACCAGCGCACACTTCGACCGCCACACTCCCGAGGGCAGCTGCGAGGACTGCCACGGCGCCGGCGGACGCTGGCAGGCCCAGGAAGACCTCGTCATCACCCACCCGGACCTCCCGCTCTTCGAGGGCGCCTCCCCCTGGTACGCCAAATGGCGTTCCGGGGAGCACGCGTTCGTCCCCGCGCTCGCCGCCCTGCGGGGCGTG
This sequence comes from Streptomyces palmae, assembly GCF_004684805.1. Classification (GTDB taxonomy): domain Bacteria; phylum Actinomycetota; class Actinomycetes; order Streptomycetales; family Streptomycetaceae; genus Streptomyces; species Streptomyces palmae. The sequence continues at coordinate 8,526 of NZ_SRID01000043.1, read as the reverse complement.
GACCTCGGCCTGCCCTGGCACTCGCTGCCCGCGGCGTTCCGGCACGAGGTCCTGTACGGCACCGGCGACGAGGCGGTCGAGGCCACCGTCGACATCCCGAACAAGAACGAGACGGCTCGGATGACCTACACCTCCAGCCAACCGCTGCGCGGCGCGCTGGCCGAGGTGGAGCGGGTGTTCGCCAACGCCCAGACGCCCAGCGCCAAGCAGCGCTACCTGCCGTACCTGCGCAAGCAGCCCTGCGAGGCATGCCAGGGCAGCGGATTCGACCGGGTCGCCCGGTCCGTACGCCTCGGCGGCCTGACGTACCCCGATCTGCTGGAGGTGGACGTACGCGAGGTACGCCGCTGGGCCGGGGACCTCGCCGACACCCTCGACGCCCGGCAGCGCGCCGTCGGCGAACCCCTGCTGCGGGACCTCGGACGCCGGCTCCGCCTACTGGACCGGCTCGGCCTGGCCCATCTGCGGCTGTCCCGCGGCGCCGCCACCCTCTCCGGCGGCGAGTTGCAGCGCACCCGGCTCGCCGCTCAGCTCGGCACCGAGCTGAGCGACGTCATCTTCGTCCTGGACGAACCCGGCACCGGGCTGCACCCGGCGGACAAGAGGAACCTTCTCGACATCGCCCTGGAGTTGCGCGAGGCCGGCAACACCGTCCTGCTCGTCGAACACGACCCGGAGCTGATCGCCCGGGCCGACTGGATCGTCGACATGGGCCCGGGCGCCGGCCGCCTCGGCGGCGAGGTCCTGGTCTGCGGCCCACCCGCGCTGGCCGCCGCCCACCCCGCCTCGGCCACCGGCCGCTACCTGGCCGGCGACGGGCCGCGGCTGCGCCGCACCCCCCGCCCGGTCCGCGACGGCGGCGACTGGGTGGAACTGCGCGGCCTGCGCGCCCACAACGCGGCGCTCGAGCTGCTGCGCCTCCCCGCCGGGCGGCTCACCTGCCTGACCGGGGTCAGCGGCAGCGGCAAGAGCAGCGTCCTGGGCGCCCTCGCCGCGGGCGTGGCGGCCGCCCTCGACGGCACGGCCGCCGACACCGTGCGCGAGGTGACCGGGGTCGGCGGATTCGGCTGGGTCGCCGTGGTCGACCAGGAACCCCTCGGGCGTACGCCGCGGTCCAACCCGGCCACGTACAGCAAGGCGTTCGACATCATCCGCAGGCTGTTCGCCGGCACCGAGGCGGCACGCGCGCGCGGCCTCGACGCCTCCTGGTTCAGCTTCAACACCACCGGCGGCCGCTGCGAGACCTGCGCCGGCCACGGCCGCAAGCTCGTCGACATGCACTTCCTCCCCGACATGTGGGTGGTGTGCGACACCTGCGACGGCCGGCGCTACGGGCCGCGGGCACTGGAGATCGCCTACCGGGGGCTGACCGTCGACCGGGTGCTGGAGCTGACCGTCGCCGAGGCCGGGGAGGTCTTCACCGAACCCCGGCAGCTCGCGGAGATCCTCGCCGCGCTCGACCGGGTGGGGCTCGGCTACCTCCGGCTCGGCCAGAGCGCCACCGAGCTGTCCGGCGGCGAGGCCCAGCGCCTCAGACTCGCCTCCGCGATCCAGCGCGGCGCGGCGAGCCGCAGGGCCGGCCTCGTCGTCCTCGACGAACCCGTCTCGGGCCTGCACCCGTCCGACGTCCAGCGGATCGTCGACGCGCTCGACCTGCTGCTCGACTCCGGCAACACCGTCGTGGTGGCCGAACACGACATCCCCGTCGCCGCGTCCGCGGACTGGGTGATCGACCTCGGCCCGGGGGCCGGCCCGGCCGGAGGCGCGGTGGTCGCGCAGGGCACCCCCGAAGCCGTCGCCGGCGCGGACACCCCCACCGCCGGATACCTCCGCCGGTACGCGGCCGGCCTGCCGCTCCTGGACGCCTCGGGGGACGCACGGCGCTGACCTGCGGCGTTCGGCGTTCCCGGGCCGCACCCCGGGAACGCCGAACGGCGGTCCCCCGCGCTGGTGCGCGGGGAACCGCCGTTCAGGGTGCCGGAGTCCGGTGCCTCAGGCTCCGATCAGGTTCAGACGCGGGTCAGTTCCGCGTCCGGGTCCTGGTCGGGCGTGCGGTCGGACTCGGCGGCGAGGGTCTTCTGCAGCTGCTCGCCCTCGACGTCGACGTTGGGCAGGGCCTTGTCGAGCCACTTGGGCAGCCACCAGGCGGACTTGCCGAGCAGGGCCAGTACGGCCGGGACTATGGTCATCCGGACCACGAACGCGTCGAAGAAGACCGCGATCGCCAGGCCGAAGCCGATCATCTTGACCATCTGCTCGGAGGAGCCGATGAAGCCGGAGAAGACGGCGATCATGATGACGGCGGCGGCGGTGACCACCCGGGCGCCGTGCCGGAAGCCGGTGACGATGGCGTCCGCGGGGCGCTCCCCGTGGACGTACGCCTCGCGCATCCGGGTCACCAGGAAGACCTCGTAGTCCATGGCCAGACCGAACACCACACCGATCATGAAGATCGGCATCATGCTCATGATCGGGCCGGTCTCCTCGACGCCGAACAGGGCGCCCAGCCAGCCCCACTGGAAGACCGCGACCACCGCGCCGAGCGCCGCGACCACCGAGAGCAGGAAGCCCAGGGCGGCCTTGAGCGGCACCAGGATGGAGCGGAAGACCACCATCAGCAGCAGGAAGGCCAGACCCACGACCAGTGCCAGGTAGGGCAGCAGGGCGTCGTCGAGCTTCTGCGAGACGTCGATGTTCATCGCGGTGGTGCCGGTGACCAGCACCTCCGCCCCGGTCTCCGACTTGATCTTGTCGGCCGCGTCCCGGATGTGGGCGACCAGGTCCTCGGTCTCGGTGCTGCTCGGCTTGTGCTGGGAGATCACCGAGACGATCGCGGTGTCACCGGCCTTGTTGAACATGGCCGGGGTGACGGTGGGCTTGTCCTTGAGGCCGGCGATGGTGGTACGGGCCTTCTCGACGGCGCCCTTGGGGTCGTCCACGCCCTTGACGTCGACCACGGTCATCAGCGGACCGTTGTAACCGGGGCCGAAGCCCTCGGAGATCATGTCGTAGGCCTTGCGCTTGGTGCTGCTGGTCGGCTGGTAGCCGTCGTCCGGCAGACCGAGCTGGAGCTTGGTGGCGGGAACCGCCGCCGCGCCGAGCGCGAGCACACCCACGACCAGCACCACGGCCGGGCGGCGGAGTATGCCGCGGGCCCAACGGGTGCCCATGTTGGGCTTGTCGGAGGTGGCCGGCGTGCCGGTCTCCTCCATCCGCTTGCGGGCCTTCTTGCCGTAGACCCGCTTGCCCGCGAAGCCCAGCAGCGCCGGGATCAGGCTGATGGCGATGAGGACCGCGATCACCACGGTGCCGGCCGCGGCCATACCCATCTTGGTCAGCATCGGGATGTTGACCACGGCGAGGCCGACCAGCGCGATGACCACGGTCAGACCGGCGAAGACCACCGCGGAGCCCGCGGTGCCCACCGCGCGGCCGGCGGCCTCCTCGCGCTCCCGGCCCTCGGCCAGCTCGGACCGGTAGCGGGAGACGATGAACAGCGCGTAGTCGATGCCGACCGCGAGGCCGATCATCATCGCCAGCGTGGAGGTGGTGTTGGACAGGCCCAGCGTGCTGGCCAGCGCCACGATCGAGGAGATACCGATGCCCACCCCGATCAGGGCGGTGAGCAGCGGCAGTCCGGCGGCGATCAGCGAACCGAAGGTGATGGCCAGCACCAGCGCGGAGATGACGATGCCGATGATCTCGGTGGCACCGGTCTCCGGCATCTCCTCCAGCGCGTCACCGCCGATCTCCACGGTGAGGCCGGAGTCGCGGGCGTCCTTGCCCACGTCCTTCAGCGCGTCCTTGGAGTCCTTGTCCAACTCCATCGCGTTGACCTTGTAGGTGGTCAGCACGTAGGCGGTGGTGCCGTCCTTGCTCACCGCGTGGGCGGCGAACGGGTCGGCCACCGAGGCGATCTGGTCGGAGCTCTTCTTCAGCTCCTTGATCACCTTGGTGACCACCGCCTTGTTCTCCGCGTCGGCCATCTGCTCGCCCTTGGGGGCGCGGAAGACGACGCGGGCGGTGGCGCCATTGGCGTTGGATTCCGGGACGCGCTCCTTCAGCAGGTCGAAGGCCTGCTGGGCCTCGGTACCGGGGATGGAGAACTCATCGTTGGAGGGCTTGGTGGCGGTGCCGGCGCCGACTCCGGCGACCACCAGCAGCGCGACCCAGATCAGGGCCACCAAGCGACGTTTTCTGAAGGCGAAGCGCCCGAGTTTGTAGAGGAACGTGGCCACGAGTCGTGGTGCTCCCGTCGTGAGTGAGTGGGATGGCGGAGAACCGACCCGGCGACGAGAGCGGCGTTCCGGGCGGGCGTCCTGGTGCGGTGGTGCTCGTTATGCGGTTGTCCGGTGCCGGTTTGGGACGTGGGCACCGTTGTGGGGAGTTCGGACTCCGAGGGCGGGGAGGACCACGGCGTCGATGTAGTCGAGGAGGTAGTCGGGATCCGCCGGCCGGTCGTCGACCATCTGCCGGGCGAGGAAGGCACCGACCATCAGGTGCGGGACGAAGGCCAGTGCGGGCCGGTCAGGATCGATCTCACCGCGGTCGACGGCACGCCGGAGCAGGCCGCCCAGCGCGATGATCTCGGGTTCGACCAGGAGTTCACGCATCGCCCGGTGCAGGTCCGGGTTCTCGTGTACGGCATGTGCCAGCCCCCTGATCAGTGCCGCGTCCGTCTCCGTACGACCGGGGCCGCAGGCCGCCAGCTCGCGCAGGTCCCCGCGGAGTGAACCGGTGTCGATGTCCTCCACGGATACCGGCTTGGCCTTCCGCATCGCGGTGGCCACCAGCTGCGGCTTGCTCTTCCACTGCCGGTACAGCGTCGCCTTGCTGGAGTGCGTACGCGCCGCGACGGCGTCCATCGTCAGCGCCTCGTAGCCGACCTCCGCCAGGAGATCGATCACGGCCTCGAAGAGCTCGCCCTCCCGCTCGGGGGTGAGTCGGGTGCGCCGCGGGGTCACCGACCCGGCTGCTTGCACGACACACCCCCAGACGAACGAAACGGTTTCGTACACCTGGCCCTACGATACGACATATCGAAACGGCAAGGTTTCGCTGTGCCCCTCGGAAGACGGTGGGGTATGTCACAGAACAAGTTGCCGCGGGCTGCCGGTCCCGAAAGCATGGACTTGTGAGCGCCTATCTGCGGTTCCCTCATCTCCATGGCGACCTGCTGTGCTTCGCGGCCGAGGACGACCTGTGGGTGGCCCCGCTGGCCGCCCCCGGCGCCCCCAGCGGTCGGGCCTGGCGCCTGACCGTCGACCGCACCCGGGTCGGGCACCCCCGCTTCTCGCCCGACGGCACCCGGATCGCCTTCACCAGCTGGCGCAGCCTGGACCCCGAGATCCACCTGGTGCCGACCGAGGGCGGGCCGGCCCGCCGCCTCACCTACTGGGGCAGCACCGACGCACGGGTCTGCAACTGGGCACCCCCGGACCAGGACGGCGAGCCGCAGATCCTCGCCGTCTCCTCACACGACCAGCCGTTCTCGTACTTCTCCTGGGCCTACACCCTGCCCACCGACGGCAGCCCGGGCGGCAAGCTGCCCTGGGGCCCGGTCTCCGACATCGCCATGGGCGAGCTGGACGGGCAGCGCCGCACCCTGCTGCTGACCGGCAAGCCGCCGCACGAGCCGGCCGCCTGGAAGCGCTACCGGGGCGGCGCCATGGGCCGGATGTGGCTGCACGGCACCCGGCTGCTGCCGGACCTGTACGGGCATCTGGCCTCGGTGATGTTCGTCCGCGACCCGGCCGCGGGCGGACCGGACGGCGCGACGCGGATCGCCTTCCTCTCCGACCACGAGGGCGTCGGCAACCTGTACTCCTGCCTACCCGACGGCTCCGACCTGCGCCGGCACACCGACCACGCGGACTTCTACGCCCGGCACGCCGCCACCGACGGCCACCGGGTGGTCTACCAGTGCGCCGGCGAGCTGTGGCTGGTGGAGGACTTCGGCCCGCGGGGCACCCCGCGCCGGCTGGACGTACGGCTGGGCGGCCCGCGGGCGGGGCGGCGCGGCTACCAGGTGCCGGCCGCCGCGAACGTGGAGTCGCTGGCGGTGGACGCCACCGGCCGGGCCAGCGCGGTGTGCGTACGCGGCAGCCTGTACTGGCTGACCCACCGCGACGGCCCGGCCCGCACCATCGCCGACACCCACGGGGTACGGGTGCGGCTGCCCGAGATGCTCGGCGCCGGCGGCCGGGTCGCCTATGTGACCGACGCCGAGGGCGAGGACGCCATCGAGATCGCCTATCTGCCCCGGGCCAGCGGTCCGCGCCCGCCCCGGCGGCTGGCGGTCGGCCGGCTGGGCCGGGTGCACGAGCTGACGGCCTCCCCGGACGGGCGGCAGCTGGCGGTCGCCTCCCACGACGGGCGGCTGCTGCTGGTCTCGGTCGCCGAAGACGAAGCCGCGGAGGCGGCACCCGAGCCCGACGCGCCGGCCGCCCCGGCCGGCGCCACCCGGTACCAGGCGGGCACGGAGGCCGAGGGCGCCGCCGAGGACGCGGCGCACGGGGTGACCGAGCTGGTGCGCTCCGACAACGGCCCGGTGCGCGACCTGGCCTTCTCCCCCGACTCCGGCTGGCTGGCCTGGTCGCATCCGGGCATCGGCCGCTCGCTGCGGCAGATCCGGATCGCCCGGCTCAGGGACCGCACCATCGTGGACGTGACCAACGGCCGCTTCGAGGACGAGCAGCCGGTCTTCACCCGGGACGGCCGCTATCTGGCCTTCCTGTCCTGGCGCGGATTCGACCCGGTGTACGACGTGCACACCGGCGACCTCTCCTTCCCGCTGGGCTGCCGCCCGTACCTGGTGCCGCTCTCCTCTGCCACCCCCTCCCCGTTCGCGCTCTCCCCCGAGGGGCGGCCCGCCGGCGGCGGTCTCGATCCGCAGGACTGGCGCCCGCCGACCGTGGAGCCGACGGGGCCCGAGGGCGCCGAGGGCACCGTGCTGGTGGAGGTGGAGGGGCTGGCCAGCCGGGTGACGGTGTTCCCGGTGGCCGCCTCCAAGTACTCCTCGCTGCACCCGGTCAGCAGCGGCGGGCTGGTGTGGCTGCGCTGGCCGATCTCCGGCGCGCTGGGCGAGACCTTCGCCAGCCCCACCGACACCTCGGGCCGGCCCACCCTGGAGTACTTCGACCTGGTCAAGGCCAAGCGCACCGAACTCACCCGGGAACTCGACTGGTTCGCGCTCAGCGGCGACGGCAGCCGGCTGGTGGTCAACGACGGCGGCGAGCTGCGGGCGGTGCCGGCCACCGAGCCCGGCGACAGCGACTCCACCGTCTACATCGACATGCGGCGCATCCTGCACGACGTCGACCCGGCGGCCGAGTGGCGGCAGGCGTACGCCGAGGCCGGGCGCATCGTGCGGTCCTACTTCTGGGAGCCGGGGATGGGCGGGGTGGACTGGGACGGGGTGCTGGAGCAGTACCGCCCGCTGGTCGAACGGGTCGCCTCCCCCGAGGAGTTCGCCGACCTGCTCCGCGAGGTGCTGGGCGAGCTGGGCACCTCGCACGCCTATGTGGGACCCGCCCGGCGCAACGAGGGCCCGCGCCACTACCAGCGGCCGATCGGGCTGCTCGGCGCCGACTTCGTACGGAGCAAGGAGGGCGCCTGGCAGGTGGTCCGGATCCTGCCCGGCGAGTCCTCCGACTCCCGAGCCCGCTCCCCCCTGGCCGGCTCCGGGGTGCGGGTGGGGGCCGTGCTCACGCATGTGGACGGACGGCCGGTGGACTCGCTGACCGGCCCGTACCCGCTGCTGGCGGCGGCCGGCGGGACCACCGTGGAGCTGACCTTCGAGCATCCGGAGCAGGCCGGGCACCCGCGCCGGATCGCGGTGGTGCCGCTGATCGACGAGCGCCCGCTGCGCTACCAGCACTGGGTCGCCAAGCGCCGCGAGGTGGTGCGGGAGCTGAGCGGCGGCAAGTGCGGCTACCTCCACATCCCGGACATGGGCGGCTCCGGCTGGGCGCAGTTCAACCGCGACCTGCGCCGCGAGATGTCGCTGCCCGCGCTGATCGTGGACGTACGCGGCAACGCCGGCGGCAACATCAGCGAGCTGGTGGTGGAGAAGCTCACCCGCACCGTGATGGGCTGGGACCTGACCCGCGACGCCCAGCCGGTCTCGTACACCAGCAACGCGCCGCGCGGCCCGATCGTGGCGGTCGCGGACGAGATGACCTCCTCGGACGGCGACATGATCACCGCCGCCTTCCGGCTGCTGGGCATCGGCCCGGTGGTGGGCCTGCGCACCTGGGGAGGGGTGGTCGGGATGACCGGGCGGCACCGGCTGGTGGACGGCACCTCGATCACCGTGCCGATGAACGCCGCCTGGTTCGACGAGTACGGCTGGGGCGTGGAGAACCACGGGGTGGAGCCGGACATCGAGGTGGAGCGCACCCCGCTGGACTGGGCCGAGGGCCGGCACAAGCAGATGGACGACGCGGTACGGGTGGCCCTGGACCTGCTGGAGCAGCACGGCACCGCGACCCCGCCCGACTACTCCGACGTCCCCAACCGCAGCCG
>NZ_SRID01000439.1 GCF_004684805.1 Streptomyces palmae | reverse complement strand
GTGCAGGGGTTGCTGGGGGGAGGTGGTGAGCTGGTCGAGCATGACGGCGCGCAGGCGCAGGTGGGGCGGGCTGTCGTTGTCGGGGTCGCGGGTGTAGGCGACGATGAGTTCGCGCAGGAGGGGGCTGACGGCGAGGACGGCGGGCTTGTCCAGGCCGAGGGGGTTCTCGGTGGCGGGCAGGCCGACGAGGTGGAGGTCGAGTTCGCCGTGGGCCTGGTGCTGGTGGACGGTGCCGGCGGGAATCCACAGCGCACGGGTGGCGGGGGCGATCCAGGAGCCGGCGTCGGTGGTCACCGCGATGGTGCCGCGGCTGGCGTACGCGATCTGGTGGTCGTCGTGGCGGTGCGCGTCGATCTCGCCGCCGGAGGCCAGGCGTTGGGTTCGGGTCGGCGCGACAGGGGTGTGGCGGATTTCCTGCATGGCCTGTCAATCTATCGAAAGCGCGACATCGGGTGGTCCTCCCAGCATGGGAGGGGTGCGAAGGAATACATCGATCTTGCTGCTGGCCGTGGGGCACGCCTGCGTCGACATCTACCAGGGCGCCATCGCGGCGCTGATCCCGTTCTTCGTGGCCGAACGGGACTACACCTACGCGGTGGCCTCCGGCATCGTGCTGGCCGCGTCCCTGCTGTCGTCGGTGGCCCAGCCGCTGTTCGGGGTGCTCACCGACCGGCGGGCGATGCCGTGGCTGCTGCCGGTCAGCACCCTGCTGGGCGGCGTGGGCATCGCGCTCAGCGGCCTGAGCGGCTCCTACGGGCTCACCCTGTTCTTCGCCGCCGTCTCCGGGGTCGGGGTGGCCGCCTACCACCCGGAGTCCGCCCGCGTGGCCCGGCTGGCCAGCGAAGGCAGTCACAGCGCGATGAGCTGGTTCTCCCTCGGCGGCAACATCGGCTTCGCGCTCGCCCCGCTCATGGTGTCGGCCGCGATCGGGCACGGCTCCTTGAGCTGGACACCCGTCCTGGTCCTGCCCGCGCTCGGAGGCGCCGCCCTGTGCGTACCCGTCCTGCGGTTGCTCGCCCGACCCCAGACCGGCACGTCCAGGACACAGGCGTCCCGGAGCGCGGATGACGTGGTCTCGTTCGTGAAGCTGTCCCTGGCGGTCGTCTTCCGCTCCATCGTTTTCACCGGCCTGAGCACCTTCGTCTCCCTCTACGCCCAACAGCGCATGCAGGGCAGCGCCACCGCGGGGACCGTCGCCCTGTTCCTGCTCTTCCTCGGCGGCGCGGTCGGCTCGGTCCTGGGCGGGTCCCTGGCCAACCGCTACGACCGCGTCCGTGTCTCCCGCTGGTCCTACCTGCTCTCGATCGCCGCCGTCACCGGAGTGATCTACATACCTGGCCCGGCGATGTTCGTCTTCGTGGCCCTCACCTCCGCCGGCCTGTACGTCCCCTTCTCCCTCCAGGTCACCCTCGGCCAGGACTACCTGCCCTCCCGCATCGGCACCGCCAGCGGGGTCACCCTCGGACTCACCGTCAGCATCGGCGGCCTCATGAGCCCCCTGCTGGGACACCTCGCCGACGCCACCACCCTCAAGACAGCCCTCACGCCCCTGATCGCCATGCCCGCCCTGAGCTGGCTCCTCTTCCGCATCCTGCCGGAACCCACCGCCCCCAAGTCCCGAGCCGCCACACCCACGCCCGCATCCGCGCGGCAGGAGGCGTAGGCCCACACGGCCCGATGAGCACGCGTACGGCCCGGCGGACGGACGAGGACGTGCCCGAGCAGGGAACCTGCCGTCCGCCGGTGCGAGTCGACGGATACGGCACGGGAGCGGACAGCGCCCCTGCTAATGCCACGCGGCATAGCTGCGGCTGTCGGCGGCAGCCACCGCGGACGAGCGTGCCCGCACGTTGCGGGCGCGGGCCGAGATCCTGGTGGCGGCCGGTACGTGGCCCGCCCGCCGCCGCGCATCCGCATGGCTCACGCCCCACGCCCGCATGGCTCACGCCGCACGCCCTGTTTGGCGGGATCGCCGGCGCGGTGTCCCTGGCCGCGTCGTCGGGCTGGGGTCCTGCCGCCGCGAACGTCAGGCCTCGCGCGGTGTGGTGGGGCTGACGGCCACAGGGGGTCTGTGAAGCAGCAGGTTCCGGCTGCTTGCGGCGGGCGCCACAGGCAGTCATGGCGAGTGGTCAGGCGGCGAAATGGAGAGTAGCCTCTATATCAATTGGAGGGGTTCCTCTAATATTCTGGAAGGGGCACCATGGCGGTCTTGAACGTCCACGAACGCCCGATCCCGGCGTCATCGGAGCGGGTCGGCGCCCTGATCGACGCTCTGGCCAGCGACGACGACCCGCTTTGGCCGCACCGGGCTTGGCCCAGGATGAGATTGCACCGCGGCCTGCGCGTCGGCTCGCGGGGCGGCCATGGCCCGATCGGCTACACGGTCACGGCTTATGTGCCCGGGCAATGGATAAGGTTCCGTTTCTCGGCCCCGGGTGGCTTCGAGGGGTTCCACGAGTTCACCGTCGTACCCGAGGAATCGGGCGGCACTGTGCTTCGCCACGTCCTCGCGATGCGACTGCACGGCTCTGCCCGGCTCTCATGGCCGCTGGCCTTCCGCTGGTTGCACGATGCTCTGCTCGAGGAGTGCCTGGACCGGGCGGTGCTCGCCTTCGAACCGGCAAACAGCGGCCACCGGAAGCGGGCGCCCTACGTACGCCTGCTCCGTCACCTGGCGCCGCAGACGGCCGCGCGGGCGAAGTGGCCTGCGCCGGAAGCGGAATCGCGTCCGGCCCCGGTAGCGGGTGAAGTGACAGCACCAGTCACGTCCGTGCAGTGACCGGACCCTACAAGGAGGTTTGGAGCGTGCTCCTCCACCGCGTCGACGCTCGTCGTCATGGCAGGTGCCCGATATGAGAATCCCTGCCGAGGCTCACACCTCCATGCCCTGGCGTATCCACAAGATCGCACCGGACTTCCGGATCGAGGACGTGTGGTCGTTACCCATGACGAGTACGCGGCGGAGATGGCCAATACCACCGCACACACCGTGTGCCACCTGAGCCGGGTTCCGGCCGGCGACGGCGGCTACGAACTCCGCATGGCCGCCCTGGACAAGCCAGGCGGCCTGCTCGGGCGGATCTACCTGGCCGATATCAAACCCTTCCGCTACCTGATCATCTACCCGGCCCTTACCCGGCGCTGGGAGAGGGCCTGGCTCAACCGGGACCGAGGAGTGAACGAGGACACGTGGTGATGATCACGAAAGTCGGTCCCGGGCAGACTCGGACCGCTGGACCGATCCGGCGGAGAAGGGACCCGAGGCCAACAGGTCCATCGCGCAGCGCTGGGCCAGATCTTCGACATACAGGGGCATCGGACTGCCCGCGCGCAGATATCGGCGGACCACCGCCAGCGGCAGTTCGACGACTGCCAGCATGACCTGGTCGATGTCCGGCTCGGTGGTCGCACCCAGGCGCTTGGCGAGTTCCGCTACCGCCCCCAGTGCCCGCTCGTGCCCCTTGTCGGCGCGCTGTGTGAACTCCTCCGGCCATTCATCGCGGCCGAAGGACTGCGGCCCGTGCAGCAGCACCGCGGCTTCCTGCGGGTTCTTACGGCTCCAAGCCACGACGTGCCGGGCCGCGGCGGCCCCGGCCCGTAGAGGATCCGGATCGGACCGCAGCGCGGCGAGGTAGCCGTCCTGGAAGCGTTCGACGGTACGCAGCCACAACTCGGCCAGCAGGGTAAGGCGTTGCGGGAAACGGTGGTAGATCGATCCGTTGGGTACGCCACTGGCCTTGGCGATCGCCGACATGGTCACAGCTGCTGGACCTGCGGCAGCCGCGAGCTGCACGGCGGTGTCCAACAGCAGCATCTCGTTGTAGCGGGGTGGTCGGGCCATGAAATAGAGAGTACGCTCCACATCAATTTAGAGCGATCGATCCAGAACATCTGAAGGAGATCCCGGACCGTGCCGCACTTCCATGGGCGCCGGATCGCGGCGCCTCCCGTTCGGTTCCGGCCGGAGCGGTAAGGGATCGCCGCGGAAACAGCGCGCCGCCAGGTGCCCGCCATCCGCGACGACCACTGTCGTTGCGGCCCAAGGGCGCCGTTGGCCGATCTCGCCCCGGCCCATCGGCTACGGCACTGTAGCGACCCTTGCCGGACGAGGCAGGCCTTCGCCGGGTCGGAGAGTCCTGCCGGGCTCTGCCGCGAGCCGGCGCGCGCCGAGGAGGCCCGAGGCCGGCGGCCCGAGTCAGCAGTTGTCCAGAGCCAATCCACCTTCGACAAGAGGTCCGTCCCCTCCATGACATCACTCACGCCCGATCTCCGCCTCGCCCGAAAGATCCTCGACGACCAGCCATTCAGTGTCCTGGTCGGTGCGCGCCTGGAAGTCTTCGAACCGGGCCGCGCGGTCCTGGCCCTCGACATCCACGACGGCCTCAAGCAGCAGAACGGCTTCGTCCACGGCGGCGTCTTGGCCTATGCCGCCGACAACGCGATCACCTTCGCGGCCGGCACGGTGCTGGGACCCGCGGTACTCACCAGCGGTGTGACCATCAGCTATGTACGGCCGGCGGTAGGCGCCACGTTGGAAGCGGAGGCCACCGTGACGTCCAGCGGACGGCGGCAGGCGATTTGCCGGTGCGATATCTACGCCGTGGAGGTGGACGGCGTGCGGACGCTCTGCGCGGTGGCGCAGGGTTCGGTGCTCACCGCGGGGTGAGAGCCTCCGCTCGGGGGAGTCCGCTCGCCGGGTGCCGTCGGAGTCGCCGATGTCCGGGTCCTCATGGCGCGCGGAGGACCGGGAGTGTGGTTCAGGGGTGGACCACACTGGGGAAAGTGGGGGGCGGAAAGCAGAAGGACACACCGATCACGCGGTCGGTGAGTCCTTCTGGGCGGGGTGAGTCAGTGGGAGGAGACGAAGCCCTCTGACTGGTCGAGACGGAATGGAGAGCCGGAGTTCTCGGGAGTCCATCCGTTGGCGCGGGCGGTTCGAATACTCTCAGCGACGTCGGAAGGCAGGACAGGTCTGGCCTGCCTGTCGAACCAGTTGCTTGGATGCGGCTGGTTGGTCGTGATCACCAGCGTGGTGCCGGGAGTCTCGGCGTGTTCGACCGCATAGGTCAGGGGCGACCAGACCAGTCCCTGGTCGTAGGTGGGTCTTCCGCGAAGCCTCCATCGGTAGGTGATGCCGTCGACGGTGATGCGCCGCGACCCCTTCTTCACCAATGCCATGCGCACGTCCTTCCTCAGGGCGAGGCTAGTGAACGGCCACTGGTCATGTCCCACGGGTTTCCTGCGTCCCTGTGGTGATCCCACCCACCCCAGCCC
>NZ_SRID01000438.1 GCF_004684805.1 Streptomyces palmae | reverse complement strand
GTGCTCCAACACCGCACGCCCCGCGGCCAACGACCACCCCACATCCCGCGCGGACACGCCCTCACGGTCCAACGCCCACGCACCCAGCCGCGCAGCCTGCCCCCGCAACCCCTCCACCGAACGACCCGACACCACCCACGGCACCAACCCACCCAGCGCGGGCATGCCCTCTCCCGCACCCTGCTCCGCGGACTCCGCGACGGGCATCCCCTGTTCCAGAACCACATGTGCGTTGGTGCCGCTGATCCCGAACGAGGACACCCCCGCCCGCCGCGGACGCTCACACTCCGGCCACTCCCGCGCCTCCGACAGCAACTCCACCGCGCCCGACGACCAGTCCACGTGCGGCGAGGGCTCATCCACATGCAGGGTGCGCGGCAGCACCCCATGCCGCATCGCCAGCACCATCTTGATCACACCCGCCACACCAGCCGCGGCCTGGGTGTGCCCGATGTTCGACTTCACCGACCCCAACCACAACGGCTCACGATCCGCGCCACGCCCCTGCCCATACGTCGCCAGCAACGCCTGCGCCTCGATCGGATCACCCAGCGTCGTCCCCGTACCATGCGCCTCCACCGCATCCACATCACCCGCAGACAACCCCGCCTGCTCCAACGCCGCACGAATCACCCGCTGCTGCGAAGGACCATTCGGCGCCGTGAGCCCATTGCTGGCACCGTCCTGGTTGACCGCGCTGCCGCGCACCACCGCCAGTACCCGGTGTCCGTTGCGGCGTGCGTCCGACAACCGCTCCACCAGCAGCAGGCCGACGCCCTCGCCCCAGCCCGTGCCGTCGGCCGCCGCCGCGAAGGACTTGCAGCGGCCGTCGGTCGCCAGTCCCCGCTGCCGGGAGAAGTCGAGGAACACGCTCGGCGCGGACATCACCGTCACCCCGCCGGCCAGGGCGAGATCGCAGTCGCCGGAGCGCAGGGCCTGGCAGGCCAGGTGGAGGGCGACCAGGGAGGAGGAGCAGGCGGTGTCCACGGTCACCGCCGGCCCTTCCAGGCCGAGGGCGTAGGCCACCCGGCCGGAGGCGACACTGCCGACATTGCCGTTGCCGATGTAGCCCTCCAGCTCATCGGGGACGGTCCGCAGCCGGGTGGCGTAGTCGTAGTAGATGGCGCCCGCGAAGACGCCCGTCCGGCTGCCGCGCAGCGAGGTCGGATCGATCCCGGCGCGCTCGATGGTCTCCCAGGAGGTCTCCAGCAGGAGCCGCTGCTGCGGGTCCATGGCCAGTGCCTCACGCGGTGAGATGCCGAAGAACTCCGGGTCGAACTCGGCCGCGGTGCGTACGAAGCCGCCGGTGCGCACATAGGTGCTGTGCGGCCGGTCCGGGTCGCTGTCGAAGATCCTCTCCAGGTCCCAGCCGCGGTCGGTGGGGAACTCCTCGATCGCGTCGATGCCGCCGTCGACCAGTTCCCACAGTTCTTCCGGGGAGGTGATGCCGCCGGGCAGACGGCAGCCCATACCGACGATGGCGATCGGTTCGCCGTCGAGGTCGGAGGTACGGGTCAGGGCGGCCTGGGCGGCGGTCGCGGGGGGCGAGGCCGTCTCCGTGGCCTGCGCGAGCAGGGTCAGCAGATGCCGGCCCAGGGCCAGCGGGCTGGGGTAGTCGAAGACGAGGGTCGCGGGCAGCCGCAGACCGGTGGCGCTGTTGAGTCGGTTGCGCAGCTCCAGGCCGGTGAGGGAGTCGAAGCCGAGTTCCTTGAAGGCCCGGGCCTCGTCCACGTCCTCCGCCCGCGCGTGTCCCAGGACACTGGCCGCCTGTGCGCACACCGTCCGCACCAGGAGCTGTTCCCGCTCGGCCTCCGGGAGTCCGGCGAGCCGCGGCAGCACGGTGTCGGACTCCGCGGGGTCGAGGTGCGCGGCGTGCCGGTCGGGGCGCTGGGCCAGGTCGCTGAGGAGCGCGGGCACGGCAGACCCGGCGGTGCGCAGGACGCCGATGTCCATCCGTACGGCGGTGAGCGCCGGCTCGGCGCGGTTCACGGCCGCGTCGAACAGCGCCATGCCCTGTTCGGAGGTGAGCGCCCGCACGCCGAGCCGCGTCATGCGCTGCCGGTCGGCGTCCCCCAGGCCGGAGGTCATCTCGCTGCGCTCCGCCCACCAGCCCCAGGCCAGCGAGGTGGCGGTCAGACCGTGGGCACGCCGGTGTTCCGCCAGCGCGTCCAGGAAGGCGTTGGCCGCGGCGTAGTTGGCCTGCCCGGGGTTGCCCAGCACCCCGGCGGCGGACGAGAAGAGCACGAAGGACGAGAGTTCGGTGTCGCGCGTCAGCTCGTGGAGGTTCCAGGCGGCGTCCACCTTGGGCCGCAGGACGGCGGCAAGCCGATCCGTGGTGAGCGCCTGGATGACCCCGTCGTCCACCACCCCCGCGGCATGGATCACCGCGGTCAGCGGGTGCTGTGCCGGGATGTCGCTCAGCAGTCCGGCCAGCGCCTCCCGGTCGGCCGCGTCACAGGCGGCGACAGTGGTCCGCGCACCGAGTTCGGACAGTTCGGCCACGAGTTCCCGCGCCCCGGGGGCAGCCGGTCCACTGCGGCTGGTCAGCAGCAGTCGCCGTACGCCGTGGGCGGCGACCAGATGCCGGGCCAGGATGGCGCCCAGCGTTCCGGTGCCACCGGTGATGAGGACGGTGCCGTCCGGCGCCGCCGTGAAGCCGCCGGCCGGGCCCGCGACCGCGACCGCGCGTGTCAACTTCGGGACATGCGCGGTACCGCCGCGCAGTGCCAACTGCGCCTCGCCCGACAGCGCGGCCGCCGCCAGGGCCGGCCCTGCCGTGTCGGGGAGGTCCGCGTCGATCAGCACGAAGCGGCCGGGGTGCTCGGCCTGCGCCGAACGCACCATGCCCCATGCGGCTGCTGCGGGCAGATCGGTGATCTGCTCCTCGTCGCCGACCGCCACCGCTCCGGAGGTCAGGAACACCAGTCGGGTGTCCTCCAGCCGCTCGTCGGCCAGCCACCGCTGCACGACGGTCATCAACTGACCGGTCAGGGCGTGCGCCCGAGCGCTCGGATCCGCGCCGTCCTGACCGTCATCGGCCCCGCTGACGCGCAGCAGTACGACCTCGGGTAAGGCCTGTCCCGGCTCGACCGCTTCGATCAGTGACGCCACATCCGGATACGCCTCCACGGCCCCGACCGCGTCGGTGATCACGGTAGTGCCGGTGGCCATGGCGGTGTCGGTGGCCACCGTGGTGTCGGCCCGCAGGACGGCCCATCGGGGCGCGGTGGGCCGCGGCACGACCTGCTCCGGCAGCCGGAGCTGAGACCAGGCCACCTGGAACAGCGAGGACCGGACCAGCGCGTCAACCGAGCGCAGTCGGTCGGCGGCCACCGGGCGAACGGTGAGCGACTGGACCGAGACCACCGGTTCCCCGCTCTCGCCGACCGCCCGGATCGACACCTCCTCCGGACCGGAGCGCCCAAGGCGCACCCGCAGCACGGACGCCCCGAACGCCGCCACCCTCACCCCGCGCCAGGAGAACGGGAGGCGCGCGGGCAGTGGCTCCTCCGCTGCCCCGTCGACGGCGAGTGGGTGCAGGGCGGCGTCGAGCAGGGCCGGGTGCAGGGCGTGCCGGTCCGCCGTGTGCCGCACCTGCTGGGGCAGCTCGATCTCCGCGAAGAGTTCCTCGCCGCGCCGCCACACCGCCCGCAGGCCCTGGAAGACCGGGCCGTACTCGAACCCGGACAGGGCGAGCCGCTGGTACGCGTCGTCAGCCGGCACCATCGTCGCTCCGGCCGGCGGCCACTGCGCCAGATCCGCGTCGGCAGGATCGGTCGGCCGTTCGACGGACGGCACGGCCGTGCCCGAGGCGTGCTGGGTCCACGGCTCGTCGGGGGCCGCGTCGTTGGGACGAGAATGGATGGCCACAGCGCACGCACCGGCCTCGTCCGCGGCTCCCACGGTGACCTGGAGCTGCACGGCGGCGGTCTCGGGCATCACCAGCGGGGTGTGCAGGGTCAACTCCTCCACCACCGGACACCCCGCATCGGCACCGGCCCGCAAAGCCAGATCCAGGAACACCGTCCCCGGCACGATCACCGTGCCCAACACCGCGTGATCAGCCAGCCACGGATGACTCGACAGCGACACCCTCCCCGTCAGCACCCGTCCCTGGCCGCCGGCCAACTCCACCGCCGCACCCAACAACGGATGCTCTGCCGCAGCAAGCCCCAACCCTGCCGGATCCCCAGCCTCCACGCCTTCATCGACCCAGTACCGTCGGCGTTGGAAGGCATACGTGGGCAACTCCACCCGCCGAGCCCCTGAATCGGCGAACAGGGCCGCCCAGTCCACGGCCAGACCCTGCACGAACGCGCTGGTCAGAGCCTGCGCCAGCCGCTCCGCACCCCCCTGGCCACGCCGCAGCGTCTCCACCACCACACCCTGGATGCCCAACCCCTCCAGCGTGTCGCTGACCGGCACCACCAACCCCGGATGCGGACTGCACTCAACGAACGCCGTATGCCCGTCGGCGACAGCAGTACTGACCGCGGCTTGGAGCTCCACCGTCTGCCGCAGATTGGTGAACCAATACCCCCCATCCATCACCGTGGCATCCGACAGCACCTGCCCAGTGACAGTCGAGTAGACAGGGACCCGCCCGGGACGCGGGCTCACCTCCGCCAAAAGCCCCTCGACCTCCTCCCGGAGCAACTCCATCTGCGGAGAGTGCGAGGCGTAATCCACCGGGATCCACCGGACGCGAACTCCGTCGCTCTCCCAGGGACCCACCACCTCCCGCAACGCCTCCACATCCCCCGACAGGACGACGCTGCCCGGACCGTTCACCGCCGCGACCGACACCTCAACACCCGCAGCCGCGATCCGCTCCCGCACCACATCCGCGGACAACCCCACCGACACCATCCCCCCACCCACCGGCAGACCCCGCAACACCCCACTACGCAGCACCACCACCCGCACCGCGTCCTCCAACGACAACACCCCCGCCACACACGCCGCAGCAATCTCACCCTGCGAATGACCAATCACCGCAGCCGGCCGCACCCCACACGACTCCCACCACCGCGCCAACCCCACCATCACCGCAAACAACACCGGCTGCACCACATCCACCCGCTCCAACAACTCACCAGCCGAATCCCGCAACACCTCCAACAACGACCACCCCACCAACGGATCCATCACCACCGCACACTCCTGGACAGCAGCGGCGAACACCGGACAGTACTCCAACAACCCCGCCGCCATCCCCACCCACTGCGACCCCTGCCCCGGAAACACGAACACCGGCGACGACACCTCACCCGCAACACCCCGCGAC
>NZ_SRID01000437.1 GCF_004684805.1 Streptomyces palmae | reverse complement strand
GGGGCGCTGCCTCGGGCGGGGGTGGAGGCGGCGGACTGGGACGCCATCGGGAGCGAGCTGGACGCGCATGGCTGCGCGCAGACCCCGCCGCTGCTCACCCCCGCGCAGTGCCGCGAGATCGCCGCGCTCTACCCGGAGGTGTCCCGCTTCCGCTCCACCGTGGACATGGCCCGGCACCGTTACGGCTCCGGGCAGTACCGCTACTTCGACCACCCCCTTCCCGAGCCGGTGCGCGAGCTGCGGGCGGCCTGCTATCCGCGGCTGCTGCCCATCGCCCGGACCTGGGCGCGGCGACTGGGCCGGCCCGCACCCTGGCCCGACACGCTGGAGGAGTGGCTGGCCCTGTGCCACCGGGCCGGCCAGACCAGGCCGACACCGCTGCTGCTGCGCTACGGCGCCAACGACTGGAACGCCCTGCACCAGGACCTCTACGGGGACCTGGTCTTCCCGCTCCAGGTGGTGATCGGGCTGGACGAACCCGGCATCGACTACACGGGAGGGGAGTTCCTCCTGGTCGAGCAGCGCTTCCGGGCGCAGTCCCGCGGCACCGCGCGGGTGCTCGCCCAGGGCCAGGGGCTGGTCTTCACCACACGGGACCGCCCGGTCCGATCGGCCCGCGGCTGGTCCGCCGCCCCGGTACGGCACGGGGTGAGCACGGTCCGCTCCGGCACCCGGCACACGCTTGGCCTGGTCTTCCACGATGCGGCCTGAGCAGGGGTGCGGCGTGAGGAGGCGCGCGGCGTGAGTGGGAGCGCGGCATGAACAGGGGGCCGGGGTTCGACCAGCTGCCCGGCTTCGGCCATCTGACGGGCCGGTCGGCTGATCCGGCTGATCCTGCTGAGTCCGCCGGGGCGGCTGGGAGTGGGCCACCCGGGTCGGCGCGTCGGGAGGTGGCGGCGGGGGCGGTGCATCTGCCCGGCTGGCTGGACCTGGCGGAGCAGCGCCGGCTGGTGACCGCCTGCCGCGAGTGGGCCACTGGTCCGGTGCCCATCCGGCACACCAGACTGCCGCGCGGCGGGGTGATGTCCGTACAGACGGTGTGCATCGGCTGGCACTGGCAGCCGTACCGCTACACCCGTACGGCGGAGGATGTGAACGGCTGCCGGGTGGCGCCGTTTCCGGAGTGGCTGGCGCGGCTGGGCCGACGCGCGCTGGTCGAGGCGTACCAGGATCCGACCGCGGGGGACGGCTACGCACCCGATACGGCGCTGATCAACTTCTATGACGGTGAGGCCAGGCTGGGCATGCACCAGGACAAGGACGAGCGGTCCGACGCCCCGGTGGTCTCCCTCAGCCTGGGCGACCGCTGCGTCTTCCGGTTCGGCAACACCGAGACCCGCACCAGGCCGTACACCGATGTGGAGCTGGCCTCCGGCGATCTGTTCGTCTTCGGCGGCCCCTCGCGCTTCGCCTACCACGGGGTGACGAGGGTGTATCCGGGCACCGGCGACCCCGCCACCGGTATGGCCGGTGGCCGCCTGAACATCACCATGCGGATGACCGGGCTCGCCGGCTGACCGGCTGCGGAGGCGGCCCTCCGTACCGGCCTGACGCGGTCGGGTCTTCGGGTGCGGCCCGGCAGGCCGACCGCGCCTCAGAGATCGAACTCCGAGGGGTCGATGCCCACCGCGAAGCACGCCTCGCGCACCACGCCCTGCTCGGTCTTGTCGAAGTCGCCGTCCGCGCCACCGATGACGATGCCGATCTGGATCACCGCCCGCGCCTCGGTCGGCTTCTTCTGCACCTTGCCGATGGTCTGCAACACCCCGACCTTGCCGAACGCGAAGTCGGAGGTCAGCTTGGCCAGGTAGTCGTTGAAACGGCGCTGGAGGTCGTCGGCCGGGAAGTTCTGCAGTACGTCGTTGGTGGCGATCAAAGAGGCCACCCGCTGCCGCTCGACGGGCTCGATCTGCCCGTCCGCGGCGGCCACCAGCGCGCACATCGCCATGCTGGCGTCCCGGAACGCCCCGCTCTTGAGGTCGTTCTTCTTCGCCTGCAGCTGGGTCTGCATCGTCTGGGCGGAGTCCTTGAGCCTGTCCCACAGAGCCATGAGCCGTCTCCTCGTGAAGGCGTGAAGGGTCTACCGGCTCAACTGCGACAAGGGGTGCGTAAGTTCCCGAGGGGCGACCTGGCCTTCCCCCGCGGAAGGTCAGGTGGCCAGGGGGCCCAGGTGGACCGGGCGCACCTCGCCCTCCAGCATCGCGCCGAGGCCCTCCACCGCGCACACGTCGGGGTGCTCGGCCACCTGCACCGGCATGCCGGTGGCGTCCCGGATCATGGTGTCGAGCCCGGGCAGCCGGGCGCTCCCGCCGGCCAGCATGATGCCGCGGTCCGCGAGGTCGGCCACCAGGTCGGGCGGGCAGCTGCGCAGCACACTGCCGATGCTGTCGATCACCCCGGACATCGGCAGCTGCGCGGCGGCCCGCACCCCTTCCGCCTCCACCCGGACCGATCTGGCCCGGCCGGTGGCCACGTCGCGGCCGTGCACCTCGGCCCCGGTCGCCGCGTCCGGGCCGCTCAGCACCAGGTGCAGCGGCCGTACCGCGTGCCCGGCCAGCAGCACCTCGTGGTGGTTGCGCAGATGCTGGACCACCGCCCGGTCGATGGCGTCGCCGCCCACCGGCACGTTCTCCGCGGCCACGATGGCGCCCAGCGACAGCACCGCCACCTGGGTCGTGGTGGCCCCGCACACCACGATCATGGTCGCCTCCGGCAGTTCGACCGGGAGCCCGCAGCCGACCGCCGCGGCGACCAGGGTGTCCACCAGCTCCACCCGCCGGGCGCCGAGCCCGGTGAGGGTCTCGACGGCGGCGGTCTGGGCCAGTGGATGGGCGTCGAAGGGGGTGCACACCGCGGCCCGCAGCAGCGGCTTGCGCCGCCAGGCCCGCCGTACCCGGTCGCCCACGAACTGCCGCAGCATGCGCTGCGCCATGGTGATGTCCACCACGGCGCCACCCGAGATGGGCCGTACCACCGCGATGTGTCCGGGCGTACGACCCGACATCTGCTCCGCCTGGGTGCCCACCGCGATCAGCCCACCTGTTCGCAGGTTCACCGCACACACGCTCGGTTCGTCGACGATCAACCCGGTGCCCTTGAGGTACACGCGGGTGCGCGCGGCGCCGAGGTCGACGGCGACGGAGCAGCGACGCAGCTGCTCAAGGCTGAGGGTCATCTGGTACTCCCGGTGGGCGGCCTCCCGGGCCGCCCGCCCGGCGGCCCTGCCCCCATCCTGCGCACCCCACCGCCTCTTCGCGCGCCTTGATGGCCCTGATGAGTGATGGACAGTCAGAAAATCAGCCGACCGGCGGCGGGCGGTGATACGGACGTGCCACACTCGGGTGGCGTGCGCGGTGGCGAGTTCCCTGCCGGCGCCTGATGCCGCCCTGCCAGCGCCCTGCCACCCTGCCGCCCTGCCCGCGCGGCCCTACCCCTTCGCGTCCGCGTAGCTCTCCACCACCGCGACGGTGAACGCGAAGCGCACCGGGGTGCGGCCGAAGGCGAGCTGCCCGGCGCGGTCGCCCGCGGCCAGGATCGCCTCGCGCACCTGGTCCGCCTCCTCCTCGGGGCAGTGCACGATCACCTCGTCATGCTGGAAGAACACCAGTTCGGCCCGGAGCGGGGCCAGTGACTGCCGCAGGGCGGCCAGCATCAGGAGGGCCCAGTCGGCGGCGCTGCCCTGGACCACGAAGTTGCGGGTGAACCGGCCGCGGGCGCGGGCTCCGGCGCCGCTGCCGGCGGCCGGGGTGTCCGCCTCCTCCGCCGGTGGCAGCCCGGCCTCCTCCAAGGCGTCCTCGGAGCCGCCGGCCGGCGGGCAGGTGCGGCCGAGCCAGGTGCGCACCAGCCGGCCCTCCTCACCCGCCCGGGCGGCCTCGTCCACATAGGCCACCGCGGCCGGGAAGCGGCGCCGCAGGGCGGCCAGGTGCTTGAGGCCGTCGCCCGAGGTCTGGCCGTAGATCGCGCCCAGCAGCGCCAGCTTGGCCTGGTCGCGGTCGCCGGAGAAGGCGCGGTCGGACAGGGTCGCGTACAGGTCGCGCCCGCTGCCGGCGACCTCCATCAGGCCCTGGTCGCGGGAGATGGCGGCCAGCACCCGCGGCTCCATCTGGTCGGCGTCGGCGACCACCAGCCGCCAGCCGGGATCGGCGACCACGGCCCGCCGCACCACCTTGGGGATCTGGAGCGCCCCGCCGCCGTTGGTGGTCCAGCGGCCGGAGACGGTGCCGCCGGGCAGGTACTCGGGGCGGAAGCGGCCGTCCCGCACCCAGGTCTGCAGCCAGGACCAGCCGTGCGCGGTGTGCAGCCGGTACAGCTTCTTGTAGCGCAGCAGCGGGGCCACCGCGGGGTGGTCGATCCGCTCCAGCTCCCAGGCGCGGGTGGAGGAGAGCGGGATGCCCTGCCGCCCGAACGCCCGGATCACGTCCGCCGGCAGGTCGGGGCGCACCCGAACGCCCGGCCCGAACGCCCGGGACACCTCCTCGGCCAGCTCCGCCAGCCGCTGCGGCTCCAGACCTCCCGGGTAGCGCTCGCCGAGCAGCTCGTCCAGGAGGGCCCGGTGCAGGTCGGCCCGCCAGGGCAACCCGGCCCGGCTCATCTCCGCCGCCACCAGGGTGCCCGCGGACTCCGCGGCGATCAGCAGCCGCATCCGCCCGGGGTGCTCGGCGGCCTCGGTACGGGCGATCTGGTCGGCGTAGACCGCCAGCAGGGCGTCCAGCGGGTCGGTGCCGGGCGGCAGCGGCGGTGGGCCGGCGTCGAACAGCGAGGGCTGGGTGTCCGCGGCCCGCACCGGGGGGTCCTCCGGCACCGGCAGCCCGCGCAGCCGCGCCCAGGCGGCGGCCAGGGAGCGCGGCTGCCCGGACCGCCCGGCATGGCCGAGCAGCAGGGATTCCGCCGCCTCGACGTCGTAGCACCGGTCGACGCGGACGCCGGCGGCCAGCAGCCGCGGATAGACCGCGGAGGTGGACCGCCACACCCAGCGGTCCGCCTCCGGGCGGGCTCGGATGGCCGAC
Organism: Streptomyces palmae; assembly: GCF_004684805.1. Taxonomy (GTDB): domain Bacteria; phylum Actinomycetota; class Actinomycetes; order Streptomycetales; family Streptomycetaceae; genus Streptomyces; species Streptomyces palmae. Next base: position 298 of record NZ_SRID01000437.1, on the reverse strand, counting down.
GCGAGGCCGCCCGCGTCCGTCACGACCGGTCCGGCAGCCCGCCCGGAGGGGGTGAGCGGACAGAGACGAACACCCCCGTTGTCCGCCTCGGCCACCGCCCACCTCATACGAACGAGTGTCGCAGGGGGGTCTGACAACGCCCCTTCCCGGCGGCGGCTCCCCGGCCGTCGCGGGGGTGTGCGGCGGCCCGTTCGGCGCCGGGCGGTGCGGCCTGGGGGTCCGGTGGTCCGGTGGGCGCCGTACGGGCACCGGGGGTTCAAGCGGATCCGCGGCGCTGTGGGGTGGCGGGGCGCCGGGC
>NZ_SRID01000436.1 GCF_004684805.1 Streptomyces palmae | reverse complement strand
CGACGGGCGGGTGGGGGAGTTCGCGGCGGTGGCCGCGGCGCTGGCGGAGGCGGCCGGCAACGCGCGTGCGGGGTCGGTGGTGGCGCGGCTGGGCGGGTGGCGCAACCTGCCCTCCGAGCCGCAGCGCAGGTCGTACCGGGTGGAGCCGGGCGGGCAGGTCCATGAGGTCCGCTACCGGCTGCGGCGGGGCGGATACGAGGTGGTGGACGGGCCCGTGGCGGTGGCGGTGGAGCCGGGGCTGGTGGTGCTGGAGATCGACGGGGTGGCGCGGCGGTTCTCGGTCGCGCGGTACGGGGACCGGGTGGAGGTGGACGGCGGGCTGGGCGCCTGCTCGTTGAGCGTGCTGCCGCGCTTCCCGGAGCCGGAGGCGGAGGCGGTGCCGGGGTCCCTGCTGGCACCGATGCCGGGGACGGTGGTGCGGGTCGCCGAGGGGCTGGCGGTGGGCGGCCGGGTGGTCGCGGGACAGCCGCTGCTCTGGCTCGAGGCCATGAAGATGCAACACCAGATCAACGCTCCGGCCGACGGGACACTGACCGCGCTGCCCGCCGGATGCGGCAGCCAGGTGGAGGTCGGCGCTCTGTTGGCGGTTGTCGAACCGGACGAGATGTGAGGAGTCACGAGATGACCAGCACTGTCGAGACACCGGAACAGGCGGCGCTGCGGGCGGCCGTGGCGGCCCTCGGCAAGCGGTACGGGCGGGCCTACTTCACTCGGATCGCGGCGGCCGGCGAGCAGCCGGCGGAGCTGTGGGCCGAGGCGGGCAAGCTCGGGTACCTGGGGGTGAACCTGCCCGAGGAGTACGGGGGCGGCGGCGCCGGGATAACCGAGCTGTCCATCGTGCTGGAGGAGTTGGGCGCGGCCGGGTGCCCACTGCTGCTGATGGTGGTCTCGCCGGCCATCTGCGGCACGGTGATCGCCCGGTTCGGCGCCGAGGAGCAGAAGCGCCGCTGGCTGCCGGGGCTGGCCGACGGCAGTCTGCGGATGGCCTTCGGCATCACCGAGCCGGACGCCGGCTCCAACTCGCACCGGATCACCACCACCGCCCGGCGGGACGGCGCGGACTGGGTGCTCAGCGGGCGGAAGGTGTTCATCTCCGGGGTGGACGTCTCGGACGCGGTGCTGGTGGTGGGGCGCACCGCGGACGCCCGTACCGGGAAGCTCAAGCCCTGCCTGTTCATCGTGGAGCGGGAGACGCCGGGCTTCGCGTACCACCACATCCCGATGGAGGTGCAGGCGCCGGAGAAGCAGTTCGAGCTGGTGCTGGACGAGGTGCGGCTGCCGGCCGAGTCGCTGGTGGGGGAGGAGGACGCGGGGCTGCTCCAGCTGTTCGCCGGGCTCAACCCGGAGCGGATCATGACGGCCGCGTTCGCCATCGGGATGGGCCGGTACGCGCTGGGCCAGGCCGTGGAGTACGCCCGGACCCGTCAGGTGTGGAAGGAGCCGATCGGCGCCCACCAGGCGGTGGCGCATCCGCTGGCGCAGTCCCACATCGAACTGGAACTGGCCCGGCTGATGATGCGCAAGGCCGCGTACCTGTACGACGCGGGGGACGACATGGGCGCGGGCGAGGCCGCCAACATGGCCAAGTACGCGGCGGGCGAGGCGGTGGTCAAGGCGGTGGACCAGGCCGTGCACACCCTGGGCGGCAACGGGCTCACCACCGAGTTCGGGCTGGCCTCGTTGATCACCGGGGCGCGGGTGGCGCGGATCGCCCCGGTCAGCCGGGAGATGGTCCTCAACTTCGTCTCGCATCAGACCCTGGGTCTCCCCAAGTCCTACTGAAGGCAGCAGGCTTGGTGCGGTCGGGGCCACACCGGGTCCCGTGTCGTGGATTCGGCCGGAGGAGTCGCCATGGTGTTCCGCAGTGAGTACCCCGATGTGCAGCCCGTCGACCTGCCCATTCACCAGGCGGTCCTGGGACGCGCCGCCGAGTACGGGGACCGGCCCGCGCTGATCGACGGGGTGCACGGCACCGTGGTCACGTACCGCGAGCTGGAGCACGCCACCCGGCGGATCGCTGCCGGACTCGCCGAGGCCGGGGTGCGCAAGGGGGACGTGCTGGCCCTGCACAGCCCCAACTCGGTGGCGTACCCGTCCGTGTTCTACGCCGCGACCTGGGCCGGTGCCTCGGTCACCACGGTCCATCCGCTGGCCACCCCGGGCGAGTTCGCCAAGCAGCTGCGGGACTCGGGGGCGACGTGGATCGTCACCGTCGGGGCGCTGCTGCCGGCGGCCCGGGAGGCGGCCGAGGCGGTCGGCGGGGTGCGGGAGATCCTCGTCTGCGACCAGGCGCCCGGCCACCGCTCGGTGCGCGACCTGCTCGCCGGCACCGCGCCCGAGCCGGTGGTGGACATCGACCCGGGCACCGACGTGGCCGCGCTGCCCTACTCCTCGGGCACCACCGGCATGCCCAAGGGCGTGATGCTCACCCACCGCAGCATCGCCACCAACCTGGTGCAGCAGAACACCCTGGTGTACACCGAGACCCAGGACGTGGTGCTGGCGGTGCTTCCCTTCTTCCACATCTACGGGTTGACCGTGTTGATGAACGGTCCGCTGCGGTCCGGTGCCGGCGTGGTCGTACTGCCCCGCTACGAGCTGGGGCAGCTGCTGGCGACGATCGAGAAGTACCGGGTGACCACCCTGTACGTGGCGCCGCCGATCGCCCTGGCACTGGCCAAGGACCCCTCGGTGGACGACTACGACCTGTCCTCGCTGCGGGTGGTGCTGAGCGCGGCGGCCCCGCTCGACGCCGAGCTGGCCGATGCCTGCGCCCGGCGGCTGGGCATCCCGTCGCTGCTCCAGGGGTTCGGGATGACCGAACTCTCGCCCGCCACGCACGCGGTGCCGCGGGACGCCAAGGACGCGCCGCTGGGCAGCGTCGGCAAGCTGATGCCCAGCACCGAGATGCGGGTGGTCTCCTTGGACGAACCGCGGCGCGACCTGGGACCGGGCGAGGAGGGCGAGCTCTGGGTGCGCGGCCCGCAGGTGATGAAGGGCTATCTGGGCCGCCCGGCCGACACCAAAGCGATGATCGACGCGGACGGGTGGCTGCGCACCGGGGACGTCGGCCGGATCGACGCGGACGGCTGGGTGTTCGTGGTGGACCGGGTCAAGGAGTTGATCAAGTACAAGGGGTACCAGGTGCCGCCGGCCGAGTTGGAGGCCGTGCTCCTCGCCCATGAGGACATCGCCGACGCGGCGGTCATCGGGGTGGTGGACGAGGTGGGGGAGGAGGTTCCCAAGGCGTTCGTGGTGCCCCGGGCGGGGGCCGAACTCACCGAGCAGCAGGTCATGGCGTACGTTGCCGGGCAGGTGGCCCCGTACAAGAAGGTGCGCCGGGTGGAGTTCATCGGCTCCGTGCCGCGTTCCGCCGCCGGGAAGATCCTCAGGCGCGAACTGCGCGCCGCCGAAGGGAGTCGGACACCGTGAACGACATGACGGGCGCGGGCGCCCCGGCGCCCGAGCAGCCGCTGATCCGCGGCGAGCACATCGGCGGGATCGCCACCCTCACCCTGGACTCGCCGCACAACCGCAACGCGCTCTCCGGCCGCCTGGTCGCCGAACTGCACGCCGGGCTGGTCGCCGCGCAGGCCGCGCCGGACATAAGAGCGGTGCTCCTCACCCACACCGGCACCACCTTCTGCGCCGGGGCGGACCTCCGCGAGGCGGGCCGGTTCGGCCCCCGCGACCTGGTGGCGCTGCTGCGCGCCATCGTGGAGCTGCCCCTGCCGGTGGTGGCCCGGGTCACCGGGCAGGTACGGGCCGGGGGGCTCGGGCTGCTGGGCGCCTGCGACATATCGGTGGCCGGGCCGGGAGCCGGGTTCGCCTTCACCGAGGCCCGGCTGGGGCTCGCCCCGGCGGTGATCTCGCTGCCGCTGCTGCCGCGGCTGGACCCGCGTGCGGCGGCCCGCTACTACCTGACCGGTGAGCGGTTCGACGCGGCCGAGGCGGCCCGTATCGGGCTGGTGACGCTGGCGGCGGAGGCCGTGGAGGCGGCCGATGGGGCGGAGGCCGTGGACCGGGCGTTGGCGCCGATCCTGGACGGGCTGCGGCGCGGCTCACCGCAGGGGCTGGCCGAGTCCAAGCGGCTGGTCACCGCGGAACTGCTGCGCGCCTTCGACCGCGACACCGAGGCGCTGGCCGAGCAGTCCGCGCGGCTGTTCGCCTCGGCGGAGGCGCGCGAGGGGATGACCGCCTTCCTGGAGCGGCGGGACCCGGCGTGGCTGCGGTGAGCCCTACCGTGCCACCGGTGCGGGGCGGCGGCCGGACCGCCACCTCCCCCAAGCAGGACCGCAGCCGGGCCACCCGGCAGCGGCTGCTGTCCGCCGCCGTGGACTGCCTGGCCGAACACGGCTGGGCGGGCTCCACGGTGGCGGTGGTCGCCGAGCGGGCCGGGGTCTCCCGCGGCGCGGCCCAGCACCACTTCCCCACCCGGGAGGACCTGTTCACCGCCGCCGTGGAACACGTCGCGGAGAAGCGGTCGGACGCGCTGCGGGCGCTGGCCCGGGACCTGCCGCCGGCCGGCACCATCGCCCGTACCCGGACCATCGTCGCGGAGCTGGTGGACCTCTACACCGGCCCGCTGTTCCGGGCCGCACTCCAGCTGTGGGTGGCCGCCTCCAACGAGCCCCAGCTGGGCGACCGGGTCACCGACCTGGAGGCCCGCGTCGGCCGGGAGACCCACCGGATGGCGGTCCGGCTGCTCGGCGCCGACGAGGCCAGGCCCGGGGTGCGCGAGACCGTACAGGGCCTGCTCGACCTGGGCCGCGGCCTGGGCCTGGCCAACCTGCTCACCGACGACACGGCCCGCCGGCACCGCATCGTGGAGCAGTGGGCGAGCATTCTGGACGGGGTTCTCAACCGCGAGGAGTAGCGGGCGGGTTCGGTGAGTCGTACGCCTCGCCGAGCCATGCCGCCTCGCGGGGCGAGAGTGCCCCGCCGGGCCGTGCCGCCTCGCGGGGCGAGAGTGCCCCGCCGGGCCGTGCCGCCTCGCCGAGCGAGAGTGCCACCCGAGCCCGGGCCGGACCGGTGTGCCGAAGTCCTCGGGCCCGCCTTCGGCACCCCGGTGCCCACCCGCGACCAGGCGCCCGGTGCGAGCGGGGGTGCCGCCCCCGGTGGGTCCGCCGCGGGTGCCCTCCACCAGTGAGGTGCGGTGGAGGGCACCCGGGGGCGTACGGCTGCCGGGTCGCTAGCCGTGCAGGCCAGGCGCTCCCCGTCAGGACGGGGCTCCGCTCAGTGCGTGGCCGGGGCGCCGTGGCCCTCGATCTCCTGGGGGCCGCGGGGGCCGGGGCCGATGTAGCGGGC
>NZ_SRID01000435.1 GCF_004684805.1 Streptomyces palmae | reverse complement strand
GTCCAGCTTGCGGGCGAGCGCCTTGGCGTCCCCGGCGGAGGCGAAGCAGAAGTTCTGCCCGGGGGAGACCGCCCAGGCCAGCGTGACGTGGTTGCGGCGCGCCCGGTCGGCGAGGACGGCCTGTTCCACGCCGTGCAGACGCTGCGTCAGCTGCTGGTACGGCAGCCCGGCGGCGGGGGGATGGCGAGGGGCGACGAGAGGCAGCGGATGACGGACGCCGACGGGGTGGTTACGGTGGGTTATCTCGGCTCCTACCCACTGGATGCGACCGCAGACGTGACCGGTCCGAGAACGTGTCCCAGGTCACAATCAACGGCCCGCGGGCGAGGTGCCGGCCGAGGGCGGACAGCACCGAGCCTACGGCGGGAACCCGGGTCCGACCGGCAGGCTTGCGGGAGGGATCGGCCGCCCGAGCGGCCCTGGGCCACCCCTTCGCAGCGCAATACCGGCACTTCGGTCACTGCCGTTGACACTCTTCCCACCGGGTGGTGGGCTCGTCGTCCAACGGCTCGTCGGCCGCGCGCACGACGGGCCGGCTTCCTGGAGGCTCCGGTGCTGCCCAAGTGACTCGTCCGCCGCGCGCGCACGACGGGCCGGACACCACCGGTCGGAACGAGGAGTAGGCCGTGCAGTTCCGCGGGATCTGGCCGAACGGGCACAAGGCCGCGGGAGCCACCGCGCTGGCCGCCGCCGTCATCGGCGGACTGCTCGGCAGCGCGCCCCAGGCCGCCGCGGATCCGCTGTCCCCCGGCACCCCCGGCAACACGGCGACCGAACGGGCCGGTGCCGACGGCGTACCTCCGGTGTGGCCGCGTCCGCAGTCGCTGCGCGCCCAGGGCACCCGGATCCCGGTCGACACCGAGGTCACACTGGTCGCCGACGGCAACGCCGACCCGTACGCCCTGGACGGGCTGCGCGCGCTGCTGCGCGACGCCGGGGCGCGCTCGGTCACCGAGCTGACCGGCCCGCGCCCGGACGGCACCACCCCGGGACACGGCCTGGTGGTGCACGTCCAGGGGCGGTCCGCGGAGGCCGCGCTGCGCGCCCTGCGGGTGGCCGAGCGCGGCGACCTGCCGCCCGGCGGCTACCGGTTGGCCACCGGCACCGTGGCCGGCCGGCCCACCGTGGCCCTGGCCGGGGTCGGCGAGGACGGCCTGTTCCACGCCGTGCAGACGCTGCGTCAGCTGCTGGTACGGCAGCCCGGCGGCGGGGCCGGCTTCCCCGGGGTGACGGTCCGGGACTGGCCGGGCGCCGCGGTGCGCGGGATGACCGAGGGCTTCTACGGCGAGCCGTGGACCCAGCGGGAGCGGCTGGCCCAACTGGACTTCATGGGCCGCACCAAGCAGAACCGCTATCTGTACGCACCCGGCGACGACCTCTACCGGCAGGCTCGGTGGCGCGACCCGTACCCGGCCGAGCAGCGCGCCGAGTTCCGCGCCCTCGCCGACCGGGCGCGCCGCAACCACGTCACGCTGGCCTGGGCGGTCTCCCCCGGGCAGAACTTCTGCTTCGCCTCCGCCGGGGACGCCAAGGCGCTCGCCCGCAAGCTGGACGCCATGTGGGCGCTGGGGATCCGCGCCTTCCAGCTCCAGTTCCAGGACGTCAGCTACAGCGAGTGGCACTGCGGCGGCGACCGGCTGGCCCTGGGCCGGGGTCCCGAGGCCGCGGCGCTGGCCCAGGCCCAGGTGGCCAACTACCTGGCCGACCACCTGGCGAGGCGGCACCCCGAGGCGCCCGCGCTCTCCCTGCTGCCCACCGAGTACTACCAGGACGGCAGCACCGAGTACCGGGGGGCGCTGGCCGAGAAGCTGGACGACCGGGTCCAGGTGGCCTGGACCGGTGTCGGGGTGGTGCCGCGCACCATCACCGGCGGTGAGCTGGCCGGTGCCCGGGACGTCTTCGACCACCCGCTGGTCACCATGGACAACTACCCGGTCAACGACTTCGCCCAGGACCGGATCTTCCTGGGCCCCTACACCGGCCGGGACCCGGCGGTGGCCACCGGTTCCGCCGCCCTGCTGGCCAACGCCATGGCGCAGCCCACGGTCTCCCGGATCCCGCTGTTCACCGCCGCCGACTTCGCCTGGAACCCGCGCGGCTACCAGCCCCGGGAGTCCTGGCGGGCGGCCATCGACGACCTGGCCGGGGACGATCCGGCCATCCGTACCGCGCTGCGCGCGCTGGCGGTCAACAACGCCTCCTCGATGCTGGGCGGCTGGGGCACCCCGAAGACCGCCGGCGGCGAGTCGGAAGAGCTGCGGCCGCGCATCGAGGCCTTCTGGACGGCCTACGCGGGCCATGACCCCGCCGCGCTGGACGCGGCCGCGGACCGGCTGCGCGCCTCCTTCCGCACCCTGCGCGACGCCCCGGACCGGCTCCGGGACAGCCTGGGCGGCGAGGTGGGGCCCTGGCTGGACCAGCTCGGTCGGTACGGGCGGGCGGGCCTGGCGTCCGTGGACATGCTCACCGCGCAGGCCAGGAAGGACGGCGGGGCGGCCTGGCGGCACCGGCTGGAGCTCCAGCGGCTGCGCAAGGAGATCGCGGCCAGCCCGGTCACCGTGGGCAAGGGCGTGCTCACCCCGTTCCTGGCCGGCGCGCTGGAGCGGGCGGACGCCTGGGCCGGCCTGGACCGCGAGGCCGACGACCGGGTGCTGCCCGCGGCCGGGCAGCGGGCCGCCGCCGACCGGGACGTGCGGACCAGCGTGCGCTCGGGCGCCCCGGTGGTGCTGAGCTTCGACCGCGCCCGCCCGCTGACCGCCGTCACCGCCCTGACCAGCCCCCAGCCCGGCAAGCACGGCGCCATCGAGGCGCATGTGCCCGGCGAGGGCTGGCGGCGGCTGGGCACCGTCTCCCCCAGCGGCTGGACCCAGGCCCGCGGCCAGCGGGTGCGCGCGGACGCGGTGCGGCTGACCTGGACCGGCGAACGGCCCGGCGGGCAGTCGCCGGCGGTGCACGAGCTCACCCCGTGGTTCGGGGACGAGCCCGCCGCGGAGCTGAGCCTGTCCCGCCGCTCGGTGGACGTCGAGGTCGGCGGACCGGCGGTGACGGTGGAGGTCCGGCTCGCCGCCCGCCGCCCCGAGGACGTCAGCGGGGATCTGACCGTACGGCCTCCCAAGGGGGTCACGGTCAGTGCTCCGACGCAGGTCACCGCCGCGCGCGGGGGTGTGGCCACGGCACGGGTGCAGGTGTCGGTGCCGGCCGGCGGCAGTGCCGGCAGCTACCGGGTGCCGGTGCGGTTCGGCTCCGAGACGGTGATGCTCACGGTCTGGGCCACCGAACCGGCCGGCGGGTGACCGGAAGGGCCCGCCGGTGGGTGACCGGAGCAGGCCGGAGGCACGCTCACGGCTCGCGGGGAGGGTTCCCTCGCCGGGGCTCCATGACCGCGGGTACCCCGGGCCCCCACCGTGCGGTGAGGACCGCGGGGTATGACAATGGCCCGGTTCTCAGGCGGAAATGCCGTCGATCCGGGCCATCGCGTCGTCCGCGCCGTACGGCTGCAGATATGGCAGCCAGCGCGGGTCCCTATGCCCGGTGCCGATGATGCGCCAGGCGAGCCCCGAGGGCGGGGCTGGTTGATGGCGCAAACGCCAGCCGATCTCCGCGACGTGCCGGTCGGCCTTGACGTGGTTGCAGCGGCGGCAGGCCGCCACCACGTTCTCCCAGGTGTGCTGGCCGCCGCGACTGCGCGGAATGACGTGATCGACGCTGGTTGCGACGCCACCGCAGTACGCGCACCGGCCGCCGTCACGGGCGAACAGGGCGCGGCGGGTGAGCGGGACGGGGCCGCGGAAGGGCACCCGCACGAAGCGCTTGAGCCGGACAACACTGGGTGCGGGTATGACATGGGTCGCGCTGTGCATCAGGGCGCCTGAGTCCTCGAGGCTGATGGCCTTGTCATTGAGGACGAGAACGAGCGCGCGGCGGAGCGGTACGACGCCGAGCGGCTCGTACGACGCGTTGAGGACCAGGACATGCGGCACGGTGCCTCCTATACGCCGGCGGCGCGTGGCTCGCGCCGGGACGATCTCCCCATAGTGTCTCCGTATCCCCGGTGGGCGCGCCACTATCGACGAGTAACGGCCTGGGAGTGTTTTCGACCACACTTCGTTTCATCCCCCGCCGAGAATGCAGTTATCTCCCCCGAACGGAGCAGTGGACCATCCCGCGTCCCCCGTTAGTGTGGTGGGTCGGCCCGTGGCAGTCCTGACGGGCGTTTCGCACACGAAGGGTTCATGCTGTGTTCTGGTCCGCTGCCCTGGCCGCAGACTCGACGCCCGGTACCGGTGGTCCGTCCGGTCAAGAGAAGCCCACCTCTCTCGACGCGGCCCAGCAGGGCGCCACCAACGCCGCGGGCTGGGTCGAGGAGAACTGGTCGACCTGGCTCAGCATCGGGCTGCGCATGCTGCTGATCGTGGTGATCGCCCTGGTGCTGCGGACGATGGTGCGCCGCGCCCTCACCAAGCTGATAGAGCGGATGAACCGCACCGCTTCGGTGGTGGACGGCACCGCGCTGGGCGGCCTGCTGGTCAACGCCGAGCGGCGGCGGCAGCGGTCCGAGGCCATCGGGTCGGTGCTGCGCAGTGTGGCCTCCTTCCTGATCATGGGCACCGCCGCGCTGATGCTCCTCTCCACCCTGGAGATCAATCTGGCGCCGCTGCTGGCCAGTGCCGGTGTGGCCGGTGTGGCGATCGGTTTCGGCGCCCGCAACCTGGTCACCGACTTCCTCTCCGGCGTCTTCATGATCCTGGAGGACCAGTACGGGGTCGGCGACTCGATCGACGCCGGGGTGGCCTCCGGCGAGGTGATAGAGGTCGGCCTGCGGGTGACCAAGCTGCGCGGCGCGGACGGCGAGATCTGGTACGTGCGCAACGGCGAGGTCAAGCGGATCGGCAACCTCAGCCAGGGCTGGGCCACCGCGACCGTCGACGTACAGGTGCGCTCGGACGAGGACCTGGACCGGGTCCGCACGCTGATCGGCGAGGTCGGCGAGGCCATGGTCAAGGAAGAGCCGTGGAACGAGCGGCTGTGGGAGCCGATCGAGGTGCTGGGCCTGGACGCGGTCTACCTGGACTCGATGATCGTCAAGGTGTCCGCCAAGACCATGCCGGGCAAGGCGATCGGGGTGCAGCGGGAGCTGCGCTGGCGGATCAAGCAGGCGCTGGACGCGGCCGGTATCCGGATGGTCGGCCGCCCGCCGGAGGCGGATCTGGAGACCGAGCCGCCGGTGGACCCGACCGCCTCGGTGGCCGCCCCCTCCGCCTTGGCCAACCCCGCCTCGCCGCAGTCCGAGCGGGTGGCCCCGATCACCCCGCCGATCCCCCCGCCAGCGAAG
>NZ_SRID01000434.1 GCF_004684805.1 Streptomyces palmae | reverse complement strand
GTCCTGGGGCGCGGGGGCGGTCATGGCCGCCGGGGCCACCGCACGGGCCATCAGCGCCTGGGCCTCCTGGTTGCCGGGTTCGCGCTGGAGCGCGGCGGCCAGTTCGGCGATGGCGTCCGGGACCTGCCCGCCGTCCAGCAGCAGTTGCGCCAGGTGGAGGCGGAGCGGCAGGTCGTCGGGGGCGGCGGCGACGGCCGCGCGCATGCTCCGTATCAGAGGCGAGTCGTCCGGCATGGGCACAGCCTAGGCTGTCTCGATCACCGCTCCGCCCGCTCCCCGGTGCCCGGTCGGGGCCGTTCGGAGGGCCACCGGTCCGAGGAGCCGTCCGCGGTGATCCGGTGAGGTTCCCTTCTCGGCGACCTGGCGGGGCCTCACCGACCCGCGCCCGGGGGACCTGCCAGGAGGGTGTGGGGTTCCCGGAGTTCGGCGCCGGGGCACGGAGGCCATCGGCTTCCGTCGCCGGGCGGCCCGGGGGTCGCCAGGCCGGTCGCCGAGGCCGGACGCCATCGGGTGGCGCACCGCCGGGCCATGGCCGTCAGCGGTGCGCCTCCCCTCGCGGCAGGCGCCTCGGCGGTGCCGGGCGGCGTCAGGAGGGCCGGCTGGTGGGCCCGCAGTCGCCGATCAGCGAGGCGTGGAAGGCCTTCCGCCCGGCCACCTTCGCGGTGAGGTCGCCGCGTACGCATCTGCCCTTGCGCTGGTAGGTGACCACCCCGGTCACCCGGATCTCCGCGTCGTGCTTCTCCGCGGTGCCGCGGCAGTCGACGTCGACCGCGCGGATCGGCTTGCGGGAGGAGCCGGCCACCTCGTCGCCCTTGGCGTTCCCGGTGCAGCTGAGCCAGCGCACGTCTATGCCGCCGCGCTCCAGGGCCTTGGTGGCGACCTCGTCCGTGGTGTAGGCGGCGCTGACGGCCGTCAGGCCCTGCTCGTCCTGCGGTTCACAGGCGGTCGCGGCGGCGAACACGACGCTCACCGCGGCGGCCGCCGGCAGCACCCTGCCGCGTCCAAGATGGCGCAATAGCCTCATAGGGGACAGGTTGTCATCCCGGAACGGCGATCCGGAAGACCGTCTTCGGCCACCCTCGCGCCCGTCCCGGCGGCCGCCCCTACGACCAGCGCCCGGTGCGTCCCAGCAGCAGCGCGGTGGCGGCCGTACCGGCGGTGGAGGTGCGCAGGACGCTCGGGCCCAGCCGGTACGGCTTCGCCCCGGCCTCCGCGAAGACCGCCAACTCCTCCGGTGACACACCCCCTTCGGGGCCCACCACCAGCACGATCTCGCCCTCGGCCGGCAGCGCGGCGGTGGCCAGCGGATCGCTGCCCGCCTGCCGGTCCTCATGGAGCACGGCGGCGAAGTCGGCCGCCGCCAGCAGCGCCGCGACCTGCTTGGTGGTCATCTGCTCGGCCACCTCGGGGAACCGCACCCGGCGGGCCTGCTTGCCCGCCTCCCGGGCCGTACTCCGCCACTTGGCCAGCGACTTGGCGCCCCGGTCGCCGCGCCACTGGGTGATGCAGCGGGCCGCGGACCAGGGCACGATCGCGTCCACCCCGGTCTCGGTCATGGTCTCCACCGCCACCTCGCCGCGGTCTCCCTTGGGCAGGGCCTGCACCACGGTGATCCGCGGGGTGGGGGGCTCCTCGACGCCCTGGGCGCGTACCTCGACCACCAGCCGGTCCTTGCCCTCGGCGGCCAGCACCACGCCGTCCGCCCAGCCGCCCAGGCCGTCGGTGAGGACCAGCTCCTCACCGGTCCGCAGCCGGCGCACCGAGACCGCGTGCCGACCCTCCGGTCCGTCCAGCACGAACTCGCCGACGGCCGGCACGGCCTCCACCACGAAGACGGGCGCGGTCACGAGGCCGCTCCGGTCCAGGTGCCGGGCACCGAGCCGAGCGCGTTGTCCATCTCGGCGGCGAGCACCTCGACCAGCCGGCCGGCCGGCATCTCACGGGCCAGCCGGTGCCCCTGGCCGGCCCACAGCGACATGCCCTGGGGGTCGCCCACCTTGGCCGCCGCCCTGCGCAGCCCCGCGGTGAGGTGCTGCAGCTGCGGGTAGGCGGCCGGGGCGTACCGGCCGTGTTCGCGCATGAAGCGGTTGACCAGACCGCGTGCCGGGCGCCCGGTGAAGGCCCGGGTCAGCTCGGTGCGGGTGAACAGCGAGTCGGTCATGGCCCGCTTGTGCAGCGGGTGGGCGGCCGACTCGTGGCACACCAGGAAGGCGGTGCCCAGCTGGGCCGCGTCGGCGCCGGCCGCCAGTACGGCGGCGATCTGGGCGCCGCGCATCAGTCCGCCGGCCGCGATCACCGGCAGCGGCACCGCCTCCCGGACCAGCGTGATCAGCGAGAGCAGGCCCAGGCCGGCGGCGGTGCAGTCGGCGTGCGGGTCGTCGAAGTGGGTGCCCTGGTGCCCGCCGGCCTCGATGCCCTGGACGCAGACCGCGTCGGCGCCCGCCCGCTCGGCGGCCTGCGCCTCGGCGGGCGAGGTGACGGTGACCACGGTGCGGGTGCCGGCCCCGGCGAACGCCTCCAGGACGGCCCGCGAGGGGCAGCCGAAGGTGAAGGACACCACCGGGACCGGGTCCTCCAGCAGGATCGCCAGCTTGACCTCGTAGGCGTCGTCGTTGCCGGAGTCCGGGTCGCCCAGCGGGGTCTCGTACCAGGACGCCTCGCCGGACAGCTGCTCGGCGTAGACCTCGACGGCGGCCGGGTCGGCGGTGGCCGGCTGCGGCATGAAGACGTTGACGCCGAAGGGGTGCCCAGTCAGTCCGCGGAGCTGTTTGATCTCCTCGTACATGGCCTCCGGCGTCTTGTAGCCGGCGGCCAGGAAGCCGAGGCCGCCGGCCGCGGAGACCGCGGCGGCGAGCTGCGGGCAGGAGGCCCCACCCGCCATGGGGGCCTGCACGATCGGGTACCGAAAAAGATCGGTCAGCGCGGAGGACATGAACACATCGTGTCACGTTCACCGCACCGACCCGTAACGACCCCGGCCACCGCGGCGGCCCGAGGACGGCGTCGGCCCCGGGGCGCCGAAACGCTCCCGGGGCCCTTGCCGGCACACTGCCGGCCGTGGCTCTACCGCCCGTTGAAGGCGTCCTTCAGCCGCGAGAACAGACCCTGCTGACCGGGCTTGAACTCCCCCATCGGGCGCTCTTCGCCGCGCAGCTTGGCCAGCCGCCGCAGCAGCTCCTCCTGCTCCCCGTCCACCTTGGTCGGGGTCTGCACCTCGACGTGGACCACCAGGTCGCCCCGGCCGCCACCGCGCAGATGGGTGACGCCGCGCTGGTGCAGCGGGATCGACTGCCCGGACTGGGTGCCCGGCCGGATGTCGACCTCCTCCAGGCCGTCCAGCGTCTCCAGCGGCACCTTGGTGCCCAGCGCCGCCGCCGTCATCGGGATGGTGACCGTGCAGTGCAGATCGTCGCCGCGCCGCTGGAAGACCGGGTGCGGCAGCTCGTGGATCTCGACGTAGAGGTCGCCGGCCGGGCCGCCACCGGGGCCGACCTCGCCCTCGCCGGCCAGCTGGATCCGGGTGCCGTTGTCCACACCGGCCGGGATCTTGACCGTCAGGGTGCGCCGGGAGCGGATCCGCCCGTCGCCCGCGCACTCCGGGCAGGGGGTGGGCACCACGGTGCCGAAGCCCTGGCACTGCGGGCACGGCCGGGAGGTCATGACCTGCCCCAGGAAGGACCGGGTGACCTGGGAGACCTCACCACGACCGCGGCACATGTCGCAGGTCTGGGCGGAGGTGCCCGGGGCCGCGCCCTCGCCGCTACAGGTGGTGCACACCACTGCGGTGTCCACCTGGATGTCCTTGGTGGTGCCGAACGCGGCCTCGTCCAGCTCCACGTCCAGCCGGATCATGGCGTCCTGGCCCCGGCGGGTGCGGGACCGCGGCCCGCGCTGCGAGGCGGTGCCGAAGAACGCGTCCATGATGTCGGAGAAGTTGCCGAAGCCCGCGCCGAAGCCACCCGCGCCGGCGCCGCCGCCGGTGCTGGACAGCGGGTCCCCGCCGAGGTCGTAGACCTGCTTCTTCTGCGGGTCCGACAGCACCTCGTAGGCGGCGTTGATCTCCTTGAAGCGCTCCTGCGTCTTCGGGTCCGGATTCACGTCCGGGTGCAGCTCGCGGGCGAGCCGGCGGAACGCCTTCTTGATCTCGTCCTGCGAGGCATCACGCCGCACGCCCAGGACTGCGTAGTAGTCCGTCGCCACTTACGACTCCGCCAGGATCTGTCCGACGTAACGTGCCACTGCGCGTACCGCTCCCATCGTTCCGGGGTAGTCCATGCGGGTCGGTCCGACCACGCCGAGTTTGGCGACTGCCTCGTCGCCCGAACCGTAGCCGACCGCGACGACGGACGTGGAATTCAGCCCCTCATGGGCGATCTCATGCCCGATGCGCACGGTCATGCCCGAGTCCTTGGCCTCGCCAAGGAGCTTGAGCAGCACCACCTGCTCCTCCAGTGCCTCCAGCACCGGCCGGATGGTGAGAGGAAAGTCATGCACGAAGCGGGTGAGATTGGCGGTGCCGCCGATCATCAGCCGCTCCTCGGTCTCCTCGACCAGGGTCTCCAGCAGCGTGGCCAGCACCGCGGAGACGGTGCCCCGCTCGTCGGTCTCGAAGGATTCGGGCAGGTCCTGCACCAGCTGCGGCACGTCCGAGAAGCGGCGCCCCACGACCCGGCTGTTCAGCCGCGCCCGCAGATCCGCCAGCGCGGTCTCCCCGACCGGACCGGGGCAGTCCACCATGCGCTGCTCTACCCGGCCGGTGTCCGTGATCAGCACCAGCATGACCCGGGACGGGGACAGCGCCAGCAGCTCCACGTGCCGCACCGTGGAACGGGTCAGCGAGGGGTACTGCACGACCGCGACCTGCCGGGTCAGCTGCGCCAGCAGCCGCACCGTGCGGCCCACCACGTCGTCCAGGTCGACCGCCCCGTCCATGAAGTTCTGGATGGCGCGGCGCTCGGCCCCGGACAGCGGCTTGACGCCGGCCAGCCGGTCCACGAACAGGCGGTAGCCCTTGTCGGTGGGGATGCGGCCGGCGCTGGTGTGCGGCTGGGCGATGTAGCCCTCGTCCTCCAGCACGGCCATGTCGTTGCGCACGGTGGCCGGGGAGACGCCCAGCCGGTGCCGCTCGGTGAGCGCCTTGGAGCCCACCGGCTCCTCGGTGCCGACATAGTCCTGGACGATGGCGCGAAGCACCTCGAGCCTGCGTTCACTCAGCACCGCGCGCACCTCCAGTCGGCCGAGTCCTCGGGAACCTGCCCTTGGCACTCAACTGTCGCGAGTGCCAGATCTTCCTGAGCCAGTGTACGGCCGGGTGCCATGGCGGGGGCAAGGCCCGTCCCGCCCCCTGTGGACAAC
>NZ_SRID01000433.1 GCF_004684805.1 Streptomyces palmae | reverse complement strand
ACCACCCACACCGCGTCGCCTTGCCCACCTACCCCTTCCAACGCACCCGGTACTGGCTGGACCCCTCACCCGGAGCCGCCGACCCCGACGGGCTCGGCCTGCGCCCCGCCGGCCACCCGCTGCTCGGTGCCGCCGTCACCCTGGCCGAAGGCGACCGGCACCTGTTCACCGGGCGGATCTCGCTGCGCACCCACCCCTGGCTGGCCGACCACGCGGTGCTGGGCACCGTACTGCTGCCCGGCACCGCATTCGTGGAACTCGCCCTCCAGGCAGGCGAGTCAGCCGGCTGCGACCTGGTCGAGGAGCTGACTCTGGAGGCTCCGCTGCACCTGCCGGAGCAGGGCGCGGTCCAACTCCAACTCGCCCTCGACGGCCCGGACGACACCGGCCGCCGCCGGCTGGCCATCCACTCCCGGCCCGACCAGGGCACCGCGCCGGACCACCCCTGGACACGCCACGCCACCGGCACCCTCGCCGCCGCCCCGGCCCACCCGGAGCCGACCGCACACCCCGGCACGCCGTGGCCGCCGGCGGACGCCGTGCCGGTGAACACCGACGGCCTGTACGAACGGCTCGCCGACCACGGCTACCACTACGGCCCGCTCTTCCGCGGCGTCCAGGCCGCCTGGCGACTCGGCGACACCCTGCTGGCCGAGATCGCCCTGCCCGGCGAGGACCGCGGCGCCGACGGGTTCACCCTCCACCCCGCGCTGCTGGACGCCGCCCTGCACCCCACCGCGCTGACCGGCACCGACCCGGCCGAGCCCGACCGGGGCGGCACCGGAGTCGGCCTGCCCTTCGCCTGGTCGGGGGTGCGCCTGCACGCCGTCGGCGCCCGCCGCCTGCGGGTCCGCATCGCACCGGCCGGCCCGGACAGCCTCACCCTGGACCTGGCCGACCCGACCGGCGCCCCGGTCGCCACCGTGGCCGCCCTGACGGTACGGCCCATCTCCCCGGAACAGCTCTCCGCCGCCCGCCACACCCCCACCGACGACCTCTACCAGCTCGACTGGAGCCCCCTGCCCACGCCGAGCGGCACCGTGCCGCACACCCGGTGGGCCCTGGTCGGCGAGGGCGCGGCGGAGTTCGCCCACGGGCTGCGGGCGGCCGGCGCCACCGCCGACCGGTACCCCGACCTGTCCGCGCTGGGCACCGCGGAACCGGCCCCGGACGCGGTCGCCATCAGCTGCGCCGGGCACCCGGACGCTGACCCGGCCAACCCCGCCGCCGTCGCCCGGGAGACCGCGCACCGGCTGCTCGCCCTGGTTCGGGACTGGCTGGCCGACAGCCGCTTCGCCCGCACCCCGCTGGTGGTAGTCACCCGCGGCGCCGTCCCCGGCCACCATGGCGAGGACGTCCACGACCTGGCCGCCGCCCCGGTATGGGGCCTGATCCGCTCCGCCCAGACCGAGAACCCCGACCGGTTCGTCCTCGTCGACCTCGACGGCCACCCCGCCTCCGCACAGGCGCTGCCCTCGGCGCTGGCCACCGGCGAGCCGCAGCTCGCGATCCGCGCCGGGACACTCTCCGTACCCCGGCTGAACCGGGCACGCCGGGAGGAGCGGATGACGCCCCCGCAGGGGGCCTCGGCCTGGCGCCTGGACCTGCTCACTGCCGGCACCCTGGACGACCTGGCCTTCGTCCCCCACCCGGAGCTGGCAGAAGAACCCCTGGCCCCCGGACAGGTACGTGTCGCGGTCCGCGCCGCCGGACTCAACTTCCGGGACGTCGTGGTCGCCCTCGGCATGGTCGCCGACACCCGTCCGCCCGGCGGCGAGGGCGCCGGCATCGTCCTGGAGACCGGGCCCGGAGTCACCGGACTCGCCCCCGGAGACCGCGTCATGGGCCTGTTCTCCGGCGGCACCGGGCCCATCACCATCGCCGACCACCGGCTGCTGTCCCCCATTCCCACCGGCTGGTCGTACGCCCAGGCCGCCTCGGTGCCGGTGGTCTTCGTCACCGCCTACTACGGACTGGCCGACCTGGCCGGGCTGAGCGCCGGCGAGACCCTGCTGGTGCACGCCGCCACCGGAGGCGTGGGCATGGCCGCCGTACAGCTGGCCAAGCACTGGGGCGTGGAGGTGTACGGCACCGCCAGCCCCGCCAAGTGGCCGACCCTGCGCGCCCAGGGACTGGACGGCACCCATATCGCCTCCTCCCGCGACCTCGACTTCGAGGAGCGCTTCCGCACCGCCACCGGCGGACGCGGCATCGACGTCGTCCTCAACTCCCTCGCCCACGCCTACGTGGACGCCTCTCTCCGGCTGACCACCCCCGGCACGGGCCGCTTCCTGGAGATGGGCAAGACCGACATCAGGGACCCCGAGGAGGTCGCCGCCGCCCACCCCGGCATCGACTACCAGGCGTACGACCTGATGGACGCGGGAGCCGACCGCATCCAGGAGATGCTCGCCGAACTCCACCCCCTCTTCGAGGCCGGAGTGCTCCAGCCGCTGCCCGTCACCACCTGGGACATCCGCAACGCGGTGGACGCCTTCCGCCACCTCAGCCAGGCCCGCCACACCGGCAAGATCGTGCTCACCCTGCCGCCCGCACCCGGTACCGGCACCCTGCGGGGGGCACATATCCCGGCCGGGGCCGGGACCTTGGCCGGGGTCGGCACCCCGCTCTGGACCGACATCGCGGCCGGCTCCGAGACCCTGGCCGAGATCGGCACCCCGGCAGGCACCGGAAGCCTGCCCGAGGCCGGCACCTCGACCGGCACGGGAACCCCGGCAGGCACCGGGCCCCTGCCCGAGGCCGGTCCGGACGCCGGCACTCGCACCGAGGGCACCGTGCTGATCACCGGTGGCACCGGTACCCTCGGCGGCCTCCTCGCCCGGCACCTGGTCACCCGCCACGGCGTACGCCGGCTGCTGCTCACCAGCCGCCGCGGCCCCGCCGCGGACGGCGCCGCGGAACTGGAGACGGAGCTGACCCGGTTGGGCGCCGAGGTCACCATCGCGGCCTGCGACGCCGCCGACCGGCGGGCACTGGCCGAACTGCTCGGCACCGTACCGCCGCAGCACCCCCTCACCGCGGTCGTGCACGCGGCCGGAGCCATCGACGACGCAGCGCTTCAGGCCCTCACCCCCGAGCAGCTCGACCGGGTGATGCGCCCCAAGGTGGACGCCGCCTGGAACCTCCACGAACTGACCCGGCACCAGGACCTCGACGAGTTCGTGCTGTTCTCCTCCATGGCCGGCACCTTCGGCGGCGCCGGACAGGCCAACTACGCCGCCGCCAACGCCTTCCTGGACGCCCTCGCCCACCACCGGCGCGCCCGCGGCCTGGCCGCGACCTCCCTCGCCTGGGGCCTGTGGGAACAGGCCAGCGGAATGACCGGACACCTGGGCCGGAGCGAACTGGGCCGGATGACGAGGTCCGGCGTCTCGGCGCTGCCCAGCGAGCGGGCACTCTCCTTGTTCGACACCGCACGGGCCCTCAACCGCGCCACCGCGGTCCCGGCCCGCCTCGACCTCACCGCGCTGCGCGACCGCCAACCGCTGCCGCCACTCCTGCGCGACCTGGTGCACGCCCGGTCCCGGCGGGTCGCGGCGGACGCCGCCGGCGACACCACCACCCTGACGCAGCGCCTGGCCCGGCTGCCCGAAGCCGAACGGCGCCAGACCCTGCTGGCCCTGGTACGCAAGGAGACCGCGGCCGTCCTCGGACACCCCACCCCGGAGGCCATCGGCCCGCAGCGCCCGTTCAAGGCCCTCGGCTTCGACTCCCTGACCTCAGTGGAGCTCCGCAACCGGATGAACCAGGCCACCGGACTCCGGCTCCCCGCCACTTTGGTCTTCGACTACCCGACCCCCCAGGCACTCGCCGACCACCTCAGGGGCGAACTCGTCGCCACCCCCGCCCCCGAACCGGCCCTGCCGGACCGGCGACGGACCGCACCGGCCGCCGGCGAGGACCCCATCGTGATCGTCAGCATGAGCTGCCGCTACCCCGGGGACGTGGCGTCCCAGGACGACCTGTGGCGCATGCTCACCGAGGGCACCGACGCCATCAGCCCCTTCCCGCAGGACCGCGGCTGGGCCATCGACACCCTCTACGACCCGGACCCCGACCACCCCGGCACCTCCTATGTGCGGGAGGGCGGCTTCGTCCGCGACGCCATCCACTTCGACGCCGAGTTCTTCGGCATCTCGCCGCGTGAGGCCCTGGCCATGGACCCCCAGCAGCGGCTGCTGCTGGAGACCTCCTGGGAGGCCATCGAACGCGCCGGGATCGCCCCCACCTCGCTGCGCGGCAGCCGGACCGGCATCTTCGTCGGAGCCATGGCCCAGGACTACCGCACCACCTCCCAATCCATCCCCGAGGGTCAGGAGGGCTACCTCCTGACCGGCAGCGCCACCAGCGTCATCTCCGGGCGTGTCTCCTACGTCCTGGGTCTGGAGGGCCCGGCGGTCACCGTGGACACGGCCTGCTCCTCCTCCCTGGTCGCCCTCCACCTCGCCGCCAACGCGCTGCGGGCAGGCGAATGCGATCTCGCGCTCGCCGGCGGGGTGGCGGTACTCGCCTCGCCGCAGGCCTTCATCGAGTTCTCCCGCCAGCGCGGCCTGGCCCCCGACGGCCGCTGCAAGCCCTTCGCGGCGGCGGCCGACGGTACGGGCTGGGGCGAGGGCGTCGGCCTGCTGCTGGTGGAGCGGCTGTCCGACGCCCGGCGCAACGGCCATCCGGTGCTGGCGGTGGTGCGCGGCAGCGCGGTCAACCAGGACGGCGCCAGCAACGGGCTGACCGCCCCCAACGGGCCCTCGCAGCAGCGGGTCATTCGCGCCGCCCTGGAGCAGGCGAGGTTGTCGCCGTCCGAGGTGGACGCGGTGGAGGCGCACGGCACCGGGACGACCCTGGGTGATCCGATCGAGGCCCAGGCGCTGCTGGCCACCTACGGGCAGGGGCGCGGGGATGACACTGAGCCGCTGTGGCTGGGGTCGGTGAAGTCCAACATCGGGCACACCCAGGCCGCCGCCGGAGTGGCCGGTGTGATCAAGATGGTGATGGCGATGCGGCACCAGGTGCTGCCACGCACCCTGCACGTGGACGAGC
This sequence comes from Streptomyces palmae, assembly GCF_004684805.1. GTDB lineage: Bacteria > Actinomycetota > Actinomycetes > Streptomycetales > Streptomycetaceae > Streptomyces > Streptomyces palmae. The sequence continues at coordinate 394 of NZ_SRID01000433.1, read as the reverse complement.
CTTCGCCGCATGTGGACTGGAGCGTTGGGCGGGTCGAACTGCTGCGGCAGGAAGTCCCGTGGACCACGCGGTCGGACCGCCCCCGGCGCGCCGGCGTCTCGTCCTTCGGCGTCAGCGGCACCAACGCGCACATCATCCTGGAGGAACCTCCCGAGACGGAGGAACCGCCCTCCCGCGACGAGGTGGCTGCCTCGGGTGTGGGTGGGTTGGTGCCGTGGGTGGTGTCGGGTCGTTCGGTGGAGGGATTGCGGGGGCAGGCGGCGCGGTTGGGTGCGTGGGCGTTGGACCGTGAGGGCGTGTCCGCGCGGGATGTGGGGTGGTCGTTGGCTTCGGGGCGTGCGGTGTTGGAGCACCGTGCGGTGGTGTGGGGTCGGGATGTGGGGGAGTTGGCGGC
>NZ_SRID01000432.1 GCF_004684805.1 Streptomyces palmae | reverse complement strand
GGCACGCGGCAGCCGGGCCGCGGCCAGCCGCGCGTACCGGGCGTCGTCGTTGCCGGTGTCGCGCTCCGCCCACCGGTAGGTCACCAGGTCCACGGGCTCCGCGGCGGCCAGGAACGCCAGGGGGGTGAACCCCATCCCCTCCATCGCCTGGCCGGTGGCCTCCAGCCCATGGCCGCCGAACCAGCCGAAGAGCTTCTGCGCGCCGTGCGCGAACAGCACTCCGCCCGCGCCCATGCGCAGGGCGAGCAGTCCCAGGTCCTTGCGGTACGTCATCGACATGGCCGGTCCGTTCCGATGTGCGGGTGGGGGTCCGCAACCAGTCTGTGCGGCACCGCACCACCCCACCGCCCACGGAGCGCCGAACGGATGACGGCCGACCGCCGCGACGGCCACCGCCCTGACCACATGGCCGGCCCCGCACCAGCCGAGGAACGGCCGGACGAGCGACACGTCCGCCACCTGGGCCCGCCCGCCCCGAAAGCCACCGCCCGGTCTCATCGGCCCCGGCCACCGCCCGGCCTCGTAGGCCCCGCTTTCACGGCCGATGCGCGGCCGCCCGGCCCTCCGTGTTCCGCGGGTGTGCCGCGGATGTGCCGCAAGGGACGGAAACGCCAACGCGCCCCGGCCGCTCATCTCGGCCAGGGCGCGAATATCTGCTGGTCAGAGCCTTGAAGGCGGTCCAACCGAGTGGGTCATCAGGGGCTCGAACCCTGAACCAATGGATTAAAAGTCCACTGCTCTGCCAATTGAGCTAATGACCCCGCACACCGCAGCATAGCCCGGCGGGCGGCAAAGGCCCGAGCCAATACCCTCCCCGCGCCGCGCGGGGGCCGAAGCACCGCCCAACTGGACGGTGTCCGACCGGACTTGCCATCGGTACGCGAAGGCCCGTACGACACGGTGATGTCGTACGGGCCGTGGTGCGCGCCCCGCCGAACGGCGGGGCGGTGATCAGTGATCAGCCGTTGCGCTTCCAGCGCGGCTTGTCGGCGCGCCGGTCGAAGGAGCGGCCGCCGGCGGCACCGCCGCGGTGGTCGTCCCGCCGGGCCGGACGCTCGTCGCGGCGCTCCCGGTGGAACGACGGGCGGTCGTCGCGGCGGTCGCGGTTGAACGGACGGTCCCCGCCCCGGTGGTTGTGCTCCCGGCGCTCGAACGGGCGGCCGGAGCGGTCGTCGCGGCGGTCACGGTTGAAGCCGCCCCGCTCGTCGCGGTTGAAGCCACCGCGCTCGTCCCGGTTGAAGCCGCCGCGCTCGCCGTCGCGGTTGAAGCCGCCGCGGTCGTCCCGACGGTCCCGGTCGCGGTCCCGGAAGCTGGGACGCTCGCGGTCGTCGCGGCGGTCCCGGCCGAAGCCACGGTCACGGTCGCGGTCCCGGTCCCGGAAGGACGGGCGCTCGTAGGAGCGTCCGCCGCCGAAGCCGCCGCGCTCGCCGTCGCGGTTGAAGCCGCCGCGGTCGTCCCGACGGTCCCGGTCGCGGTCCCGGAAGGAGGGACGCTCGCGGTCGTCCCGACGGTCCCGGCCGAAGCCACGGTCGCGGTCCCGGTCCCGGAAGGACGGGCGCTCGCGGTCCCGGAAGGACGGACGGTCATCCCGGCGGTCCCGGCGCTCGAAGTTGCCCCGCTCGTCGCGGCGCTCGTGGCCACCGGTACGGCGCGGCGCCTCGTCGGCAGCCAGCGTCTCGACCTCCGGGGCACCGGCCTGCTCGGGCAGCACCGGGCTCTCGGCCGGGGCGGCCTCGGCGGTGGCAGCGCCCTCCGCCTCCACGCCGGCCGCCTGCGGCTCCTCGCCGCGCTCACGGGCGGCCCGGGCCGCCAGCCGGTCGGCCTCCTCGCGCAGCTCGGTCGCGCGCCGCTGCACCTTCTCCAGCTCACGGGTGAGGTGCTGCACCTCACGCTCGGCCTGCTTCGCCGAGTTCGCCGCCGACTCCGCCTGCACCTCGGTGAGCGAACGGGCGCCGGTGATACGGGCCACGTCCTCGTCGAACGCGCCGGCCCCGCCGACGATGTGGCGCGAGGCGTCCACGCCCGCGTCCTCCATCAGCCGGAAGATCTGGCGGCGCTGGTGCGGCAGGGCCAGCGAGACCACGGTGCCGCTCTGCCCGGCCCGGGCGGTACGGCCCGAACGGTGCAGGTAGTCCTTGTGGTCCCCGGCCGGGTCCACGTTCAGCACCAGGTCGATGCCGTCCACGTGGATACCGCGCGCGGCGACGTCGGTGGCGACGAGCACGTTCACGTACCCGTCCTTGAAGTCGGCCAGGGTGCGGGTGCGCGCGCCCTGGGTCATGCCGCCGTGCAGCGCGTCGGCGCGGACACCCGCGTCCCGCAGCTGCTCGGCCACCCGGTCCGCGCCCAGCTGGGTGCGGACGAAGATGATGGTGCGGCCCTTGCGCGCCGCGATGGCCGCGGTGACCGGGGCCTTGTCCTTCGGCTTCACCACCAGGACGTGGTGGGTCATGGTCGAGACCGCGCCGGCCGAGGGGTCCACCTCGTGGGTGACCGGGTTCACCAGGTAGCGCTTGACCAGGGTGTCGATCTCGTTCTCCAGCGTGGCGGAGAACAGCAGCCGCTGGCCGCCCTGCGGCACCAGGTCGAGGATCTCGGTGACCTCGGGCAGGAAGCCCATGTCGGCCATCTGGTCGGCCTCGTCGAGTACGGCGACCTGCACCTGGTCCAGCGAGGCGGCGCCGCGGTCGATGATGTCCCGCAGTCGGCCCGGGGTGGCCACCAGGATGTCGACGCCGCGCTCCAGGGCGTAGATCTGGTTGCCCATCGACGTACCGCCGCAGACGACCTTGAGCTTGAGGCCCAGCACGTCGCCGTACGGCTGGAGCGCGTCGCTCACCTGCATGGCCAGCTCACGGGTGGGGGTGAGGATCAGGCCGCGCGGACGCTTCTTCTCGGTGTGGCCGCCGGCCAGCGTGGTCAGCAGCGGCAGACCGAAGGAGAGGGTCTTGCCGGAGCCGGTACGGCCGCGGCCCAGGATGTCCTTGCCGGCCAGCGCGTCCGGGATGGTCGCGGCCTGGATCGGGAAGGGCGTGGTCACCCCGTTCTGCGCCAGCTTGCGCACGATCTGCTCGGGCAGCCCGAGGTCGGCGAAGGTCATCTGCGGCTCTTCCTCGGCCGCGGCGACCTGCTCGACCTCGGCGGCCTCGACGGCGTCAGCAGCGGTCTCGACGGCCTCCTCGGCGATCTCGACGGCCTCGGCGGCGTCGGTGGCGTCGGTGGCCTCGACGATCTGAGCCTCGGCGGGCAGCGCGGAGTGGTCAGTGGAAACAGACATGCGAAATGCGAAACCTTCCGGAGTTTCGGCACGCGCCCAGCTCCGTGTCATTTCGCAAACGACCGCCTCAATGCGGTCAGCCACGGCAAGGTAAGGAACGCGCCACACGGCGCGCTTCGGTTGGGGCGCCGGGCAAATGGGATCAAACGATCTACCACCATACGCACCCGCACCGCCAGAAAGCAAATTCGCTCCCGAGGGGGCTTCCCGACCAGGGAAGCGACCCCCGGCCCCCGCCCCGTACCTCTCGCCAGGCCACGGGCCCGCCCGGGAGCTACGCCGCGCTGCTCCCCGCGCCCCCGCTCTCGGTGCCGCCTCCGGGATCCGCCGGGCCGGGCTCCGGCTCGGTCGGCGCCGGCTCACTGGGCCCCGGCTCCGGGGTGCTCGGCGCCGTCGCGGTGGGGCGGGGCGCCGGCGTGGGCGCGCCCGTCGCCGGGGCGCCGGGTCCCCGCCCCGGCGAGTCGTGCGGCTTGCCGCTCTCCGGCCTGGGACGGGAGGAGGGCGACGCGGAGGCGGAGGCCGACGGCGAGGCGGAGTGGTCCTCCTTCTTCTCGCGCTTGTCGCGCTCCCCCTCCTTCCCGTCCCGTCGCGGTGCCTCGTCACCCGGGGCCGCGGGCCGCCCCGGCGGCACCACTCCGCCGGCCGGCTCGGCCTCCCGGCCGTGATGCCGGTCACCGCCCCGGTCATCCGGTCGTCCGCGATCGTGCGCCACGCTCATGCAGCCGCCCAGTGCGAGCGCGGCAGCCGCTATGGCGGCGATCCGCACCGCGACACGGCCGGGACAGCCCCCGGTACGCGCCGCGACACGGCGGGGGCGCCCCCCAGGACGCACCGCGGCACACGGAACGGGGGCGGGGACTTTGTCGGCGGGGCTTTCGGGCACGGCGGGCCACCTCTCAGGCCGGCGGGGTTCGGGCGCCCTGCCCAACTGCCCGCGCCCCGCCCAGGACACGCGCCCCCGGCAGCCACCGCCGCACCGGCCCCACCCGTCCGGGTGCTCCCATCGACCGACTCCACGGGACAGGGCAGGGCAGGCCCGCCGACTCAGCCGTATCCGAGGTCGTGCAGCCGCTGGTCGTCGATACCGAAGTGGTGGGCGATCTCGTGCACCACGGTCACCTCGGTCTCGGCGACCACGTCCTCCCGGGTCTCGCACATCCGCAGCGTCGGCCCGCGGTAGATCGTGATCCGATCCGGCAGCACCCCGGCGTACCACTCCCCCCGCTCGGTCAGCGGGGTGCCTTCGTACAGGCCCAGCAGCTCGCGCTCCTCCCCTGGCGGCTCCTCCTCGACGAACACCGCCACGTTGTCCATCAACCGGGTCAGTTCCGGGGGGATCCGGTCCAGCGCCTCGGCGACCAGTTCCTCGAACTCCTCGCGCTCCATCTCCAGCACCCGGCCATTGTCGCCAGAGCGGGAGCGAGGGCGCAGCGCCCCGCGCACGACCTGCCCGACGACCTCGCCGTAAACCGTTTTGGCGAACCTCCCCGGCATCCCATATGCTTCTCACGTCCCCGACGGCGCCGGAAGGCGCAACAGGTGGGCCATCAGCCCTCATCGTCTAGTGGCCCAGGACGCCGCCCTTTCAAGGCGGTAGCACGGGTTCGAATCCCGTTGGGGGCACGCACCACCATGTGCGAGACTAGTGCTCGCACGAGCAAGGTCCTGTGGAGCAGTTTGGAGTGCTCGCCACCCTGTCAAGGTGGAGGCCGCGGGTTCAAATCCCGTCAGGACCGCTGCAGCCGAAAGGCTGCGTCCCCAAGCTCTTCGGAGCAGCGGGGCAGCCCATGGCTGGGTAGCTCAGTTGGTACGAGCGTCCGCCTGAAAAGCGGAAGGTCGCCGGTTCGACCCCGGCCCCAGCCACACCGGCCCGAACAGGGCAGAGCCCCCGACGAGATCTCTCGCCGGGGGCTTCTTCGTACCCCGACGCGAGGCCCGTCCCCGCTGTCCTGCAACTTTCCGACTCACATAACAGGACCACGCGCGCTCCAGGGCCAGGCCCCGGCCGCCCGGACGCACCCGCACGACGCCACCTCCGACATCCGCTTCGGCGCCGCCCCCGGCAGCGAAGCGGAATCGCCCCCCGACACCGACGCGCGGAATCCACCGCCCCGACACGCCCAAGCGGTGCCGTCCGGTACCCGCCGAGAGCGCCTCCCCCGCACACCCCCAACCC
>NZ_SRID01000431.1 GCF_004684805.1 Streptomyces palmae | reverse complement strand
AGTCCGTACCGCCCCGGCCGCCCCCGCCGGCACTCGTGTCCGTACGGCCTCGCTCGGGCTCGGCACCGCCGTGCCGCGGGCGGTGATGTCGCCGCGTCCGGCCGCCGGGCCCCGGTCGGCGGGGCCCCGTGAGCCGGGGGAGCACATGCGGCGCAGGCCGGGGCGGGTGGTGGCGGTGGCGTGTGGGAGCCACAGTTCGCCGGTGCGGGTCCACAGGCCCGCGTCGGTCAGCCAGCCCTCGGGCGGGAGGATCCGGAACAGCCGCCGGTCGGCGGGGCGCCACAGGCCGACGGCCGTGCCGGTGGGGTCCTCCACGCGGAAGGCGATCGCGCACCCCTCGGGGGCCCGCGCCTGTCCGGGCTGGGCCGCGAACGGCGTGGCCGTGCCCTCGGGGACCCGCAGGCACTCCGGGAAGCGCACCGGGCTGCTGCTGCCCAGCACCCCCCAGCCGAGCCGCTGCTCACCGGGGGCGTCGGAGCGTACGAGCAGCAGTCCGCTGTCCGGGTCGGCCAGCAGCAGTCGGTCCTCGCTGGCCTCGGTGAGCTGGAGCAGCGGGCTGACCCGCCCGCCGTAGGCCAGGTCCACCACCACGGTCTTGGTGCGCCCGTCCAACTCGCGGTCGAGCGCCAGCAGCCGTCCGGCGCGGTCCAGCCAGACCCCGCCCGCGCAGTGGCCGGGCACCTCGGCGACCCGGCGCGGGCCGCCCCCGTCCCCGTACACCAGCCACACCTCGCAGGACCCGGCGCCGGGGGCCAGGGCGTACGCCGCGCGCCCGTCCGGCACCGGCGGCAGCAGCCGCAGCCGGGTGCCGCCGACCGAGCCCAGCGGGCGCTCCGCGGTGCCCTGGCGCGCCGGGTAGAGCAGCGAAAGGGTGTGCAGGTCGGCGACCCGGCGGCTGATCAGCAGCTGTCCGTCGGGGAGCGGCAGTACCTCGCTGTCGGCCTCCTCGGGCTGGGGACCGGGCAGCGGCACCGTGTGGGGCTGGGGACCGTGCAGGGTCCAGCGCTCCGGGTACCGGCCGCCGGTGGCCGCGCAGCGCGCCAACCGTGCGGCGTACGAGCCGTCCGCCGCGATGGCCAGCTCCGGGCGCGGTGGCCGCGCGGGGGCGTCGGCCGCCCCCTCGGCGGTAGGGCCCCGCTCCTCGGCGGTCTCGATGACACAGGCCGTCATTGGTGTACGTCACCTCCGGGAGCAGAACGTAGTTTTCGCGGTTCCGGTCGATGTCCGACAGTTGGGGGTGTTCACACGTAAGGGTGGCCATCACCCGATTCGCCGGAGGACGGCGGGGACACGGTGGCGCGGGGGGCAGGTAGCCTTTCTCCCGTGCCCTCACTCAACGACGTCATCGCCGCGCTCGACGCTCTCTGGCCCCCCGAGCGGGCGGAGCAGTGGGACGCCGTCGGCACCGTCTGCGGGGATCCGCGGGCCGAGGTGGCGCGGGTGCTGTTCGCCGTCGACCCGGTGCAGGAGGTCGTGGAGGAGGCGGTGCGGCTGGGCGCCGACCTGCTGATCACCCACCACCCGCTGTACCTGCGCGGCACCACCACCGTCGCGGCCGACACCTTCAAGGGCCGCGTGGTGCACACCCTGATCAAGAACGACATCGCGCTGCACGTCGCCCACACCAACGCGGACCGGGCCGACCCCGGCGTCTCCGACGCCCTGGCCGGCGCCCTCGACCTGCGAGTCACCGGCCCCCTGGTGCCCGACCCCGGCGACCCCTCGGGCCGCCGCGGCCTGGGCCGCGTCTGCGAGCTGGAGGTCCCGGAGACGCTGGCCGACTTCGCCCGCCGGGCGGCCCAGCGGCTGCCCGCCACGGCGCAGGGCATCCGGATCGCCGGCGACCCGGAGCGCACCGTGCGCACCGTCGCGGTCTGCGGCGGCTCCGGCGACAGCCTCTTCGCCGAGGTGCGGGCGGCCGGCGTGGACGCCTACCTCACCGCCGACCTGCGCCACCACCCCGCCTCCGAGGCCAGTCAGCACAGCCCCGTCGGCCTGGTGGACGCCGCGCACTGGGCCACCGAGTGGCCCTGGACCGAGCAGGCCGCCGCCCAGCTCGACGAGATCTCCGACCGGCACGGCTGGGGTCTGCGCACCCATGTCTCCCGTACGGTCACCGACCCCTGGACCGCCCACGCGGCGTCCGTTGTTCCCCACCCCACCGATTCCCCAGGAGCCCCACACTGAACGCCGCGCCCGCCGACCAGATCCGTCTTCTCGACCTCCAGGCACTCGACCTGCGCCTGGCGCAGCTCGCGCACAAGCGCCGGACGCTGCCCGAGCACGCCGAGATCGACGGCCTGAACGCCGATCTGACGCAGCTGCGCGATCTGCTGGTCGCCGCGCAGACCGAGGAGAGCGACACCGCCCGCGAGCAGACCAAGGCGGAGCAGGACGTGGACCAGGTCCGCCAGCGGGCCGCCCGCGACCAGCAGCGCCTGGACTCCGGCGCCGTCACCTCCCCCAAGGACCTGGAGAACCTCCAGCGCGAGATCGCCTCGCTGGCCAAGCGCCAGGGCGACCTGGAGGACGTGGTGCTGGAGGTCATGGAGCGCCGCGAGTCCGTGCAGGAGCGGGTCGCCGAGCTGACCGGCCGGGTGGAGTCCGTGCAGGCCAAGGCGGACGACGCGACCGCCCGGCGGGACGCGGCCGCCCAGGGCATCGACGCCGAGACCGCGACCGTCACCAAGGAGCGCGAGGTCGTCGCCGGCAGCATCCCGGCCGACCTGCTGAAGCTCTACGACAAGCTGCGCACCCAGCAGGGCGGTGTCGGCGCGGCCCGGCTCTACCAGCGGCGCTGCGAGGGCTGCCGGCTGGAGCTGAACATCACCGAGCTCAACGAGGTGCGGGCGGCTGCCGCGGACACCGTGGTGCGGTGCGAGAACTGCGGTCGCATCCTGGTCCGGACGCCCGAATCCGGTCTGTGATGCGGGAGTTCGTCGTCGAGGCGGACGGCGGGTCCCGGGGCAACCCGGGGCCCGCCGGCTTCGGTGCCGTCGTGCGCGACGCGGCCACCGGGGAGACCCTCGCCGAGACCGCCGAGTACATCGGCACCGCCACCAACAACGTGGCCGAGTACCGCGGGCTGATCGCCGGACTGCGCGCCGCGCACGCGATCGACCCCGCCGCCCGGATCCAGGTCCGGATGGACTCCAAGCTGGTGGTCGAGCAGATGTCCGGCCGCTGGCAGGTCAAGCACCCCGGCATGCGCCCGCTCGCCGCCGAGGCCAGGACCGTCTTCCCGGCCGGGCAGGTCGGTTACGAGTGGATCCCCCGCGAGCGGAACAAGCACGCCGACCGGCTCGCCAACGAGGCGATGGACGCGGGCGCCAGGGGCGGCCAGTGGCAGCCCCCGGACCGTCCCGCCGCCCCGGTCGCCGAGACCGCCGACTCCGCCGCGGCCCCCGCCGCCTCGGAGGTCGTCCTGGAACCCGGCCCGATCGCGGAGAGCGGTGCCGCGGTGACCGCCGGGGAGGCCGAGCGCCGCACCCCGCCGGTGGGCTGGGCCGCCCCGGCCGATCTGGGCACCCCCGCCACCTTCGTGCTGCTGCGGCACGGCGAGACCGCCCTCACCCCGCAGAAGCGCTTCTCCGGCAGCGGCGGCGGCGACCCCGAGCTCTCGCCCGCGGGCCGCCGGCAGGCCGAGCAGACCGCCACCGCGCTCGCCGCGCGCGGCACCATCCAGGCCGTGGTCAGCTCCCCGCTCCGGCGCTGCCAGGAGACCGCCGGGGTGGTCGCCGCCCGGCTCGGGCTCGACGTCCGGGTCGAAGAGGGGCTGCGCGAGACGGACTTCGGCGCCTGGGAGGGGCTCACCTTCGGCGAGGTGCGGGAGCGCTACCCGGACGAGCTGACCACCTGGCTGGGCTCCAGCAAGGCCGCCCCGCCCGGCGGCGAGAGCTTCGCCGCCGTCACCCGCCGGGTCTCCGCGGCCCGGGACCGGCTGATCGCCCGCTACGCGGGCCGCACCGTCCTGGTGGTCACCCATGTGACCCCGGTCAAGACCCTGGTACGGCTCGCCCTCGGAGCCCCCGCCGAGTCCCTGTACCGGATGGAGCTGTCCGCCGCCTCGCTGTCGGTGGTGGCCTACTACGCCGACGGCAACGCCAGCGTCCGGCTGTTCAACGACACGGCCCACCTGCGGTAGGCCCGCGGCCGGCCATCGCAGGCAGCCGGCCGCGCCGCCCCGGCGTCGGCCGTCTCAGCGTCCTGGCGTTCAGCGGCCGGCCGTTCCGTGTCCGTGTGCTCCCCGGCCCCGGCCCCGGCGCGTGCGCGGGGTGCCGTACCCGGCAGGATGCCGCCATGGAGTCAACGGAGCAGAAGGAGCGGCGGCTGGCCGCCATCGGCGCGTGCGACCGGGTGCTGTCCCACGCCAAGCGCCCCACCATGCGGGAGCAGCTGGCGCGGATCGCCACCCGCGATCTGGACAGGCTGCCCGACATGTACGGGGACGGGGTGGTCGGCGAACTGGAGCAGCGGGTCGCCGAGCTGCTGGGCACCGAGGAGGCGGTGTTCTTCCCCACCGGGACGATGGCCCAGCAGGTCGCCCTGCGCTGCTGGGCGGGGCGTACCGGCAACCGCACGGTGGCCATCCACCCGCTCGCCCACCCCGAGGTCCACGAGCGGGAGGCGCTGTCCGTGCTGAGCGGGCTGCGGACGGTGCACCCGACCACCGAGCGGCGGATGCCCGACGCCGAGGAGATACGCGGCCTGGACGAGCCGTTCGGCACGCTGATGCTCGAACTCCCGCTGCGCGACGCGGGCTTCCTCCTGCCGACCTGGGAGGAGCTGACCGCGACCGTGGCCGCGGCACGGGAGCGGGAGGCGGTGGTGCACTTCGACGGCGCCCGGCTGTGGGAGACCACCTCGCACTTCGGCCGGTCGCTGCCGGAGATCGCCGAACTCGCGGACAGCGTCTACGTCTCGTTCTACAAGTCGCTGGACGGCCTCGCCGGAGCGGCCCTCGGCGCCCCGGCGGAGCTGGCGGCCGAGGCGAGGGCCTGGCGGCACCGGTACGGCGGGCTGGTGTTCCAGCAGTGGCCGGTGGTGTGCTCGGCGCTGTACGGCCTGGAGCACGAGCTGCCCCGGCTGCCCCGGTACACGGCCCACGCCAAGACCGTCGCCGCGGCCCTGCGCGAGGCGCTCGCGGAGGCGGTGCCGTTCTCCCGGGTGCACCCGGAGGTCCCGCACACCCACCAGTTCCAGGTCTGGCTGCCCTATCCGCCCGAGGTCCTCGACGCGGCGGCGCTGCGGCAGGCGGAGGAGACCCGCACCGCGGTCTTCGGCAGGTGGTTCCCCGGAGAGGTCCCCGGCCTGTCGGTCACCGAGATGACGGTCGCCTCCTCCGCCCTGGAGTGGACCGCGTCCGACGTGACCGAAGCGGTCCACGCGTTCCTGGACCGCCTGAACTGACGGGGGCGGGCGAGGGCGCCCGGTGTGCCGTGGGCGTGCGGGTGTCCGGTGCCGGGC
>NZ_SRID01000430.1 GCF_004684805.1 Streptomyces palmae | reverse complement strand
ACTAGGCTGGCCGGCATGGGAGCAGCGCTTTCGGATACCCGTACCGACCGCGCCGATGATGTGCTGACGCTGGCCCGACTGGCCACCCGGCGGCGGTCGGTGGGCGCCATCATGGACTGGCTGGCCCTGCGCACCGGCGGGCTGGTGGCGCTGGTCGGGGCCGAGGGAGAGGTGCTCGCCACCGCGCCGGAGGCCGCGCCCGGGACCCCCGGGACGGTGGCCGCCGAGGAGGGTGCGGGCCGGGCGGCGCTGGCGGTGGCCGCGCGGGCGGTGATGGGGCTGTACCGGCGGGGCACCCCCTCGGCCGTGGTGGACGGCGCGCCGGGGCCGGACGGGCGGCCGGGCGGGGCGGTGCACCTGGTGACGCTGGGCGCCGACGGGGAGGTCGTGGGCGCCCCCTACCTGGCCGTGATCGGTCCGGTGGCAACGGCCCGGCAGTTGAGCGTGCTGCTCGCGGACACGGCCCGCACCCTCTCCCTGTGCTGGCGGATCGAGCAGGCCGAACGGCGGCGGCGCCAGGTGGAGTTCGCCGAGGCGCACAGCCGGGAGGCGGTGCTGCACCTGCTGATGGTGGGCAGTGTGCCCGCGGCGCAGCGGATCGCGGGTGCGCTGGGCGGGGCGCTGCCGGACCTCAACCGGGTGTACGTGGTGGAGTGCCCGGGCAATCGGCGTCGTGAGATCGCCGGGCGCATCACGCGCACCGCTCAGGGCCGGGCGTGGATCGTGCCGTGCCCGGTGCGCCCCAACCACCTGATCGCCCTGGTGTCGGCGGAGGCCGAGACGGGGAGCGCCGGCGGGGAGCAGGACCGCGTGCCCCTGGATCGGCTGATCACCGCGCAGATCCCGGGCTGCCGGGTCGGGGTGAGCGCCGAGGTGCCGCTGCGGGACACCCCGGTCGGCTACGAGCAGGCCTTCCACGCCCTCGCGGTGGCCCGCAGCGCTCCGGAGGGCTGTGCGAGCTTCGGCCGGCAGACCGACATCACGGTGCTGTCCACGCCCGAGGGACGGGCCTGGGCGGCCGATGTGCTCGGCCCCTGCCTGCGGTACGTACCGCCGCGGCGGGCCGATCCGGGGCCGCCGGAGTTGCTGGGCACCCTGGGGTCCTGGCTGAGCTTCGGGGGCGCGGCCACCCGCCACCTGAAGATCCACCGCAACACGCTGGCCGCCCGGATGCGCCTGCTGGACGAGTTGCTGGGGCTGGACCTGGGCCATCGGCTCGGCGACCAGTCCGCGGCCTGGCTGGCACTCCAGTTGCACGCCACCGCCCAGTGGCATCCGCCGGCCGTGGTGGACGGGCCGGCCGGCCTGGACCAGGTGCTGGCCACACCGGCCGCCGGAATCTGGGCGCGAGCCCAGCTGGCCCCGCTGGAGCGGGCCAGGGTGACCGCCGGATCGGAGACCGTACGGGTCTGGCTGGCGGCCGACGCCCGGCTGCCGGCGGCGGCGGCCGAGCTGGGCATCTCGCTGCCGGGCGCGCGCAAGCGGCTGACCAAGGCCGAGGAGTCGCTGGGGCGTTCACTGCTCCGCGCGCCCAGCGCGAAGTACGAGCTGTGGTTGGCTATGCGCGCTCTCCAGCGCCTCTGAGCGCCCCCTCGCCACCGAAGCGCCCCTCTCACCACCGCGCGCCCCCGGCCCCGTACGCCTCTCCCGTCCCGGCGTTCCCGCACGTCACCCCGGGCAGCGGCGTCGCGGCGGGGCATCGCCGTACCGCGGGTCACCGGTGAGCACCCGTCACGGTTCGCAGGGCAACCGGTGCGCGGCATCACTGTGCACAGTGTTCCTGGCCGCGCCGCCGAGGTCCGCCTAGCGTCATGGCTGCGTCCCGACGGGCCGTCCGAGCAACCACCTCGCAACCTCCCCGCGGCTCGGGCGGAAGGCCCCCCTCCTGCCCGATCCCGGTCGGCCGGTCCGTCGGGCGCCCAACGCGGGTCGGCCCCGGCGCCCTCGGACGTGTCCGAACCGCCCGGGCCGGATGCCGCCGGTACACCTCGTACGCCTCGTACAGGTCGCACCCCGGCTCCCCCGTCATGGCCCGTACACCCGCACCCCGGCAGAACAGGACCGGTGATGAGTCACCACCACGACTCGCTTCTCGCCCGCCAGGACCCCCGACTCGACATCAGCGACACCTATCTGTTCCGCGGGACCAGCGGCACCGCCTTCGTGGTGAACATCAACCCGCTGTCGGGGGACGGCGGTTTCCACGACGACGAGAGCCTGTACGAGATCAAGGTGGACACCGACGGGGACGCGGTGGAGGACATCACCTTCCGCTTCACCTTCTCCGCCTACACCGCCTACGGGCCGCAGCGCTGGGAGCTGCGCCGGCTGGACGGGGCGGACGCCCGGGACCGGTTCGCCGAGGGCACGCTGCTGGCGAGCGGCATCACCGGAGAGGTCACCGAGGGGCCGCAGGGGCTGCGGATCTGGGCCGGGCGCGCCGGGGACCCGTTCTGGATCGAGGGCACGGTGGTCACCGCCGTGAAGACCGCGATCGCCCAGGGCACCGCGCCCGACCTGACCGGTTTCGACCCTGCCGGGGCGGTCAACCTGTTCGCCGACACCGATGTGCAGTCGATCGTGCTGGAGGTCCCGGACGAGCTGCTGGGCGGCGCGGGCAGCCGGATCGGCTTCTGGGCGATGTCCGTGCTGGCCACCGACGCGGGCGGCTGGCGGCCGATCAACCGCTGTGCCACCCCGCTGCTCAACACCCTCTTCGACCTGGAGGACCCCGAGCGGCACATCGACTCCAACGCCACCGAGCCCGCCGAGGACCGCGCCCGCTACGGTCCGGAACTGGTCCGCGCCACCGCCCGCGCCGCCGCCGCGAGCGAGTCCGTACCCGACCCGCAGGCCCACGCGGAACGGGTACGGGACCTGCTGCTGCCGGACCTGCTGCGCTACGAGGTGGGCAGCGAGGCCCGGTTCGCGCTCCATGAGCGCAACGGCCGCGGGCTGACCGACTGCGCGCCCGAGGTGATGTTCGAGCTGGTCCTGGGCGTGCCCGTGAAGATGGGGCTGGACGCGAGCGCGGCCACGGGGGTGCCGCGCGGCGACTTCCCCTATCTCTCACCGCCCAGGGCGGGGCGGTGAGCAGGGGCTGAGGGGATCGCCACGGGGCCGCCGCGAGGCCCCGTGGGACATCCCCCGAGCCCCGCGATCCCTGATCGCCCAGACCGTGCGTACGTGGACCGGACAGCCGCGGACGGCGGCTCGGACAGGCGATCGGGTGAGGGCCCGCCGGCGGTGATGGTGCCGCCGACGGGCCCTCCGCTGTTCCCCGGCCCCCGCCGCTGGACCGCCAGTCCTCCGCCGCCCCGGGACGGCCTGGGCCTGGACCACTTCGAGGGCCGCACCTGGCGCGGCTGGCACCACCACGTCACCCTGGTCACCGCCGCCCACGCCTTCCTCTCCGGCGCCTCGACCCAAAAGCCGAGACGCCGGCCTGACCTTCTATCAAGTCCTCGACGCGCTCCAGGACCTGATACGGGCCTGGACCGGCGGATGCCCCACCTTCCACCGCCAGTTACCCACCACACGCCGACCAGGGCACACCGGACCACTTCAGACCTAACGAAGTACTACTAGTCCTGCCGCCACCAGCGGCGCAGCACCTGCTCGGCGGGCTTGCCGTGCGGGGTGTAGGCCAACCGCGCCGGAGTCTCGCCGCTGTCCGGCCAGTCGTCCCACATCCACCAGCAGACCCCGGCCCACCAGGGCTGCTTGTCGAAGGCGGTGAGCAGCGCCTGATAGGCGGCGGACTGCTCCTCGTCCGCGGCGCGCTTGCTGACGGTCCAGGAGTAGGGGGCGGTGGTGCTGCCCCGCTGGCTGACATAGCCGGCCTCGGTGAACAGGATCCGGCGGTGCTGCCGCTGCGAGAAGGCCGCCAGTTCCCCGACCACCTTCCGCCAGCCGGCGGCCAGCCGCGCCGGATCGGTGGTGGCCGATTCGGTCAGCGGCCAGTAGGCGTCGATACCGATCAGGTCCAGTGAGGACCAGAAGCGGATCCGGGCGTACTCGTCGTAGTTGGCGGCATAGGTCAGCGGTCCGCGATAGGTCTCCCGGACCGCGCCGATCACCCGCCGCCAGCGCTCCCGGTCGCCGCTGGTGCCGGCCAGTTCGGTGCCCACCGAGAACCGCTCCACCCCCGACTCCTCGGCCAGCTCCGCGTAGTGGGTGATGAAGCGCCGGTACGCGCCGAACCAGGCCTCCCGGTCGTCGGGCCGGATCTCCGCCCGGTCGCCCCCGTCCACCAGGTCCACATGCGGCTTCAGTAACACCTTCAGCCCGGTGGTGTGCGCCAGGCCGATGACGCGGCGCAGGCTGCGGTCGCTGGCCGTCTCCTCGGTGGTGTGCATGGTGGACCGGTGGGTGCCGTCCTGGTACCAGGTGGGGGTGAAGACCACCCAGCGGGCCCCGGTGTCCGCGATCTGGCGCAGATAGCGCGGCGCTTCGGGGCGGTCGTAGTCGTCGGTGTTCCAGGCCGGCAGGGTGATGCCGCGGATCCGCTCGTGCGCCCCGTCTCCGCGGCCGGCGCCGCCGGGACGGGGCGCGGGAGATCCGTCGCCGCCGGCCGAGCAACCGGTCAGTACCGCGACCGCGGCGGCCAGTGCCGCGGTCGCCCGCCTCAGCGTCTTCATCGGGCAGTGCCTTCCTCGGGCGTGGTTCGGCCGGTGCGAACTGTGCTGTCGAGTGGTCAGCTCACAGCAGTCTCTCCGGGCTGACGAAGATGTAGCCGAGCGCCAGGATCCCCTCCACGGTCTCCTTCAGCGGCTCCACCGGGTGATAGGGGTGAGAGGGGTGATAGTAGAAGCTGGCGAAACCGTCCCGCACCGCCAGGTTGGCCTTGGCCTCGTTGACCAGGTCGGCGGCGAGCCGCGGCGGGTTGTTGTTGTGCGACTCCGGCTCGTAGCTGCCCAGGCTCTCGGGCAGCACCTTCGACCCGTACACATCGGTGACCGGGTAGGGGAAGGACTGCCCTAGGTAGCGGTGGGATCGGTCGGTGCGCCGCTGAGGGTTCCGGAGAAGTACAGCGAACGCTCCAGCCGGGCCGGGAAGTTCTGCGCGAAGACCTTGTAGTCGGTGACCGAGGCCGCGCAGTGCGGGGTGGTCCACAGCTTCGGCCTGCCCTGAAGCTCGCGTACGACATCAAGGAGGCCGCCCCCGACCAGGAGGTCATCCTCACCGTCCACGGACTAAAGCGCCTCGCCCGCAACGCCGCCGAGCTGATGACACGAAGGCCATGGGCAAGACGACCAAGAAGGCCCGGTTCACGCTCCATGAGCGCAACGGCCGCGGCCTGACCGACTGCGCGCCCGAGGTGATGTTCGAGCTGATCCTGGGCGTGCCCGTGAAGATGGGGCTGGACGCGAGCGCGGCCACGGGGGTGCCGCGCGGCGACTTCCCCTATCTCTCGCCGCCCAGGGCGGG
The DNA here is from genome assembly GCF_004684805.1 of Streptomyces palmae. Classification (GTDB taxonomy): domain Bacteria; phylum Actinomycetota; class Actinomycetes; order Streptomycetales; family Streptomycetaceae; genus Streptomyces; species Streptomyces palmae. The sequence continues at coordinate 62 of NZ_SRID01000430.1, read as the reverse complement.
GCGGTGAGCCGGGGCTGAGGGGGTCGCCACGGGGCCGCCGCGAAGCCCCGTGGGACACCCCC
>NZ_SRID01000042.1 GCF_004684805.1 Streptomyces palmae | reverse complement strand
GGAAGCGTCAGATGTGTATCAGCGACAGGGGGGAGCAGGGTGTGCCGGGTGAGGTCGGTGAGCCTGGGTGTCCGTCGGTGCCTGACGTGCCTGGCGTGCCTGGCGTGCCAGGCTGGCCTGGGGCGCCTGGCGGGCCTGGGGCGCCGTCCCCGTGCCGGTGTGCCCGGTGCGCCTGGCGTATCCGCGTGTCCGCGTGGGGCACACCGTCGCCGGAGGGCGTGGGGCACACCGCCGCCGAAGGGCGTGGGGCGTGTGGTCGGGGTGCGGGCGGCCTGTGGTTGGTCGCGCAGTTCTCCCCCAGACTTCGTCCGGGAGGTGCCCCCACCCCCAGACTTCGTCCGGGGGGACCCCAGCGCCCCTTCGGGCGCGAGGTGCGGCGGTCGGCGGAGGCCCGGGGGCGTACCAGGCCGACCTGGCGCGTCGGGTCGCGAAGGGTTCCCCGAATAGTCTCCCTGGAGACGGCTGGAGGGGGACTGAAAGCGGCTGAAAGACGCCCGGGGCCTGGGACAGGACCGAGGCGGCCGATCGGCTGAATCCTGTTTTACCGAGTCCAGACGCGAGTGCGGGACTGGCCGGCATGCCTGACGGTGTTGAGGTGATGGATGACCCTTCCCTGACTCACCATCATGGAGGTGTGCGACATGGCCGACGCCGCTCGACGGCTCACCGCGCTCGCCGAGGAGGTGCTGGGGGCTCCGCTCCCGGTGCGCGTCCGTGCCTGGGACGGCAGCGAGGCGGGCCCGCCGGGAGCGCCCACCCTGGTCCTGCGCCGCAGCCGGGCGCTGCGCCGGATGCTGTGGAAGCCGGGCGAGTTGGGTCTGGCCCGTGGCTGGGTGGCCGGTGACATCGACATCGAGGGCGACCTCTACCAGGCCCTGGACCTCCTTGCCGAGCTGGTCTGGGAGCGCCCCGGGGGCGGGTCCCGGGAGAGCCGCCCGCGGGCCCTGTGGGGGGTGGTGCGCGACCCGGCGCGGCGCTCCACGGTCCGCAGACTGCTGGCCCTGGCCGGCCCCGGACTGCCGCCGGCCCCGCCCCCCGAGGAGGTGGGCGCGCGCCGCGGGCCGCTGCACACCCTCCGCCGCGACAAGGCCGCCATCAGCCACCACTACGACGTGGGCAACGACTTCTACCAGCTGGTGCTCGGCCCCTCCATGGTCTACTCCTGCGCCTACTGGGACACCGCCCCGGCCGGGCCCGGCACGGCGCCCGGAGGGGGCACGGAGGGGCTGGGGAGCCTGGAGGAGGCCCAGCGCGCCAAGCTCGACCTGGTCTGCCGCAAGCTGGCCCTGGCGCCCGGGCAGCGGCTGCTGGACGTGGGCTGCGGCTGGGGCTCCATGGCGCTGCACGCGGCCCGCGAGTACGGGGTGCGGGCGGTCGGCATCACCCTCTCCGAGGAACAGGCCGGCTACGCCCGCAAGCGCGTCGCGGAGGCCGGACTGAGCGAACTGGTGGAGATCAGGTCCCAGGACTACCGGCAGGTCGCGGACGGGCCGTTCGACGCGATCTCCTCCATCGGCATGGCCGAGCACGTCGGCTCGGTCCAGTACGCCGAGTACGCCGGGCACCTGTACCGGCTGCTGGCGCCCGGCGGCCGGTTGCTCAACCACCAGATCGCCCGCCGCCCGGAGCCGGACGAAACCGCCTACCACGTGGACGAGTTCATCGACCGCTACGTCTTCCCGGACGGGGAGCTGGCACCCCTCGGCCGCACCGTGTCCCAACTGGAGCAGGCGGGCTTCGAGATCCGGGACGTGGAGGCGATCCGTGAGCACTACGGCCTGACGCTGCGGCACTGGGTGGCCAACCTGGAGGCCAACTGGGTGGCGGCGGTACGCGCCACCTCGCCGGGCCGGGCCCGGGTGTGGCGGCTGTACATGGCGGCCTCGGCGCTGGCGTTCGAACACAACCGCATCGGGGTCAACCAGGTGCTGGCGGTACGCACTCCGAGGTCGGGGACCTCGGGCCTGCCACTGCGAGCCCGCGACTGGCGCGGCTGAACCCGGCCCGCGCTGCCCCGCCCCGCCTCGTCCCGTCCCGGCCCACCGCGACCGCGCGGGGCCCGGAACGCTGTGTTCCGGGCCCCGCACTCTGTTGTCCTGATCCCGCGCCCCTTGGGGCGGCTCGCCGGTCAGGCCTTGATGGCCGCCAGCATGTTGAGCTTGGCCGCCCGGCGGGCCGGCCACAGCGCGGCCAGGACGCCGACCAGACCGGCCAGCAGCAGGAACACGCCCATCCGGCCCCAGGGCAGGACCAGCTCGTAGGTGGAGATGCTGCTGGCGATGATCTCACCGGCCGCCCAGCCGAAGAAGATCCCGAGGCCGATGCCGAGCACCCCGCCGAAGAGCGAGATGACCAGCGACTCCAGGCGCACCATCCGCTTGATGGCGCGGCGGTCGAAGCCGATCGCGCGGAGCATCCCGATTTCCTGGGACCGCTCGAAGACCGACATCGCCAGGGTGTTGACCACACCGAGGACCGCGACGATCACCGCCATGCCGAGCAGCCCGTAGAGCATGTTCAGCATCATGGTGAACATCTGGGCGATGTCGTTGGAGACGTCCTCCTTGTCCTGCACCTGGATCGCCGGGTTCTCGCCGAGCGCCTTCTCCAGCCGGTCCTTGGTGGCGTCGCTGGCACCGTCCGCGGTCTTCACCATCACCTGGAAGTCCTTGACCTCGCGCAGGTGGGGGGTGAGCACGGAGTTGTCCACCATCAGGCCGCGGATCATCTCGTTGCCGTGGTACACGCCGGCGATGGTCAGGGTGCCGGTGCTGCGGTCCTCATAGGTGACCTTCAGCGTGGAGCCGACCTTCCAGCCCTTGTCCTCGGCGGTGTCCTGGTCCACGACGGCCTTGCCGGCGCTCAGGGCCGCGAAGGAGCCCTGCTCGAAGTCCACCTGGAGCAGCTTGTCCAGGGACTTGCCGGAGACACCCACCAGGTTCTCGTCCTCGCCGTCGATCCGGGAGTCGGCGAGGCGCAGCGGGCTGCTGGCGGTGACACCGTCCAGGGTGGCCAGCTTCTTCGCCACCTCGGGGGAGAGCGGCATGGCGCCCATGTCGCCCATGCTCACGACGTAGTCCGCCTTGAGCGAGTCGGTGGCCATCTTGTCGATGCTCTTCTGCATGCTGCCGGCGATCACGGTCAGACCGGTGATCAGGGTGAGGCCGACCATCAGCGCGGAGGCGGTGGCGGCGGTACGGCGCGGGTTGCGCACCGCGTTCTGCCGGGCCAGCTTGCCGGGCATCCCGAACACCCTCAGCAGCGGGTCGGCGGCGGCGATGATCGGGCGGGAGAGCAGCGGGGTCAGGACGAACACGCCGATCAGCAGCACGACCGCGCCCAGGCCCATCACGCCCTTGCCGTCCTCCATGGTGGTACCGGCCAGCACCGCGGTGATGCCCGCGCCGGCGAAGAGCGCGCCGATGGTGTTGCGCACCACCAGGCTGCGGGTGGTGGCGACCGCGTGGACGCTGTTCATCGCGGCGACCGGCGGGATCTTCGCGGCCCGGCGGCCGGGCAGCCAGGCGGCGAGCACGGTGACCCCCACGGCCACGGCCAGCGAGATGGCTATGGTGCCGCCGGTGATGACCAGGGGCCCGTCCGGGAAGGTGACGCCGGTGGAGCCGAGCAGGGAGCGCAGGCCGGCGCCGATGCCTATGCCGGCGAGCATGCCGGCGACACCGGCGACCAGGCCCACCAGGGTGGCCTCGATCAGCACCGAGCGGGTGACCTGGCGGCGGCTGGCGCCGACCGCGCGCATCAGCGCCAGCTCCTTGGTGCGCTGGGCGACCAGCATGGTGAAGGTGTTGGCGATGATGAAGATGCCGACGAACAGCGCGATGCCGGCGAAGACCAGCAGGACGGTGCGCAGGGTGCTGGTGCCGTTCTTGATGTCCCTGGCCTGGTCGTCGGAGAGCTTCTGACCGGTGTAGGACTTGGCGTCGCCCTTCGGCAGGAGCTTGTCCACCTCGGCCTTCAGCGCGGTCTGCGAGGTGCCGGCCGCGGCCTTGATGTCGATCTCGCTGTACTGGCCGGGCTGGTCGAACAGCTTCTGCGCGGTGGCGGTGTCGAACAGGGTGAGGGTGCCGCCGGCCGCGACGTTGCCGTCGTCGGTGGTGAAGATGCCGGTGACCTTCTGGCTGAGCACCGGGCCGTCGACGGAGAGCCGGATGGTGTCGCCGACCTTGTAGTGGCCCGCGTCGGCCGTCTTGGCGTCCAGCGCCACCTCGTCGGCGGAGCGCGGTCCCCGACCGTCCCGCAGCGGGTAGCGGGCGTCCTTGCCGTCCTTGCCGGGGTAGTAGTTGGCGCCGGCGTTGGAGAAGCCGGAGCGCAGGGTGTCGCCGTCCTTGTCGGACAGGGCCGTGTAGCCGTGGACGATGCCGGTGGCGGAATCCACGCCGGGCAGCGCGCTCACCCGGTCCAGCAGCCGCTGGCTGAGATGGGGGGCGGGCCCGATCCGCTTGTCGTTGTCGGTGTCCGGCTTGATCGCGACGTCGACGTTGGTGAAGCCCTTCTCAGAGCTCTTCTGGAACGCCTGGGAGATGGTGTTGGTGAAGACCAGGGTGCCGGAGACGAAGGCCACGCCGAGCAGTACGGCGAGCATCGTCATCAGCAGTCTGGCCTTGTGCGCGAGCACATTGCGCAGGGCGGTACGGAACATGGTCGGTGAGTCCTGTGAGGTCGGCCGTGGGCGGGGGGTGAGCGGGGCGGAGCCGGCGGGGCGCCGCGCCTCAGCTGACCCGGCCCTTGGCGTCGAAGCGCTTCATCCGGTCGAGCACGGTCTCGGCGGTCGGGTCGCGGAGTTCGTCGACGATCCGGCCGTCGGCGAGGAAGACCACCCGGTCCGCGTAGGAGGCGGCGACGGGGTCGTGGGTGACCATGACCACCGTCTGGCCCAGCTCGCGCACCGAGTTCCGCAGGAAGCCGAGCACCTCGGCGCCGGAGCGGGAGTCCAGGTTGCCGGTGGGTTCGTCGGCGAAGATGATCTCGGGACGGCCGGCCAGTGCGCGGGCCACCGCGACACGCTGCTGCTGACCGCCGGAGAGCTGGTTCGGCCGGTGCTTGAGCCGCCCGGAGAGGCCGACGGTGGCGACCACCTGGTCCAGCCACGCCTTGTCGGCCTTCCGGCCCGCTATGTCCATCGGAAGGGTGATGTTCTCCAGGGCGTTCAGCGTGGGAAGCAGGTTGAACGCCTGGAATATGAAACCGATCTTGTCCCGGCGCAGCTGGGTGAGCTTCTTGTCCTTCAGCGCGGTCAGCTCGGTGTCCCCGATCCGCGCCGAGCCTCCGGAGACGGTGTCCAGGCCGGCCATGCAGTGCATCAGGGTGGACTTGCCGGAGCCGGAGGGCCCCATGATCGCGGTGAACTCGGCCTGCTGGAACTCCACCGAGACCGCGTCCAAGGCGACCACCTGGGTCTCACCCTGGCCGTAGACCTTGGTCAGGTCCGTGGCGACCGCGGCTGCCACGCGGGTGCGGGGGGCGGTCTGGGCGCCGTAGGGGGTCGTGGTCACGGCTCTGGCTCCTGTCGGATCGGGGAGGTCTCGATGGGTTCCATCCTCCCTGCCGGTTCAGCGCCGCGAATCAGCCCGCGCGCTCGTCTTCAGGGGGGCCTCAAGAGGTACTGGCGCGGGCCGTGTCCTACTTGGGTATGAGACCGGGCCCCGCGGGTCCGGGCCGGGGCGTCGGCCGGGCTGGGACCGTGCGAGGACGGCGCGAGGACCGGGCGGAGATCAGGCTGGGATCGCGCGAGGACCGGGCGGAGATCAGGCTGGGATCGCGCGAGGACCGGGCGGAGATCAGGCGGGGACCCGGCGGCGAGAGGGCTTCGTACGGCCAGGGACCGACGAGATTCCGTCATTCCCTGTCACGAGTGCAGCGCAGCCGGTGACCAGGGTGACCGGGCCATAGGCATGTGCCAAGGGCCTTGACCCCCTGCTGATGATCCCTCAGTTGCCAATAAAATAAGACAACCTCGGTTCGTCGTTCCACTGTTCGGGGACGGCTCCCCGGATAGGCTCGTCCATGCTCCATGGCGAGGGTCGTGCGTGCGGCCCGAGGGCCACGCCCGGATGGTGGAATGCAGACACGGCGAGCTTAAACCTCGCTGGCCTTCGGGCCGTGCCGGTTCAAGTCCGGCTCCGGGCACCTCCAGGTCATCCGGGCGCACACTCCGTGCGGACCCCGTCGCACTACGTTCCGGCATCGGTCCGGGGACCGGCGGGACGGCGGCCGAACTTCCTCCTAATATCCTGCTTGAGCACTAGGGTGCATCTTTTGCTTACCCATTACTCTTGACGCAAGGTCGCGCACGGCGGCCATGGAGGAGTGAGATGAGGAGCAGCAACCCGGTCTTCTCGCGACGTGGGTTCAGCCGCGCCGGCGGCTATGCGGGCTTCGGCGCGGCGCCGCAGGCCGGGGGCCCCGCCGCCGCCCAGGGGAACCCGTACGCGCAGCCGCAGGGCAACCCGTACGCGCAGCAGCAGGCACCGAGCAACCCGTACGCCCTGGGCGACCAGCACAATCTGACCCCTGACCAGCTGCAGCAGATGTACGGCGCCCCGCCGGCGGGCCCGCTGCAGACCGGCCGCATGACGATGGACGACGTCGTCATGCGCACCGGTATGACGCTCGGCACGGTCATCGTGGCCGCGGCGGTGGCCTGGGCCACCAAGCTGCCGATGGGCGTCGGCTTCGGCGCCGCGCTGGTGGCCATGGTGCTCGGCTTCGTGCAGTCCTTCCGGCGCACCGCCAGCCCGGCGCTCATCCTGGCGTACGCGGCCTTCGAGGGCCTGTTCCTCGGTGTCATCAGCCAGGCGTTCAACGAGCGCTGGAGCGGCATCCCGATGCAGGCGGTGCTCGGCACCACCGCGGTCTTCGTCGGCGTGCTGGTGGCCTACAAGACCGGGCTCATCCGGGTCAACGCCCGCTTCACCGGCTTCGTGATCGCCGCCGCGATGGGCTTCGTGCTGCTGATGGCGGCCAACCTGCTGTTCGCCGCCTTCGGTGGCGGTGACGGCCTGGGCTTCCGCAGCGGCGGCCTCGGCGTGGTCTTCGGCATCATCGGCGTGCTGCTCGGCGCGGCCTTCCTGGCGATGGACTTCAAGCAGGTCGAGGACGGCATCCGGTACGGCGCTCCGCGCGAGGAGTCCTGGATGGCCGCGTTCGGCCTCACCCTCTCGCTGGTGTGGCTCTACCTGGAGCTGCTGCGGCTGCTCGCGATCCTGCGAGAGCTGTAGTCGGACGGTGTGGTCAGGCCGGCTCCGAGAGCCGGCGACACGAGGGGCCCGCGGCTTGCTGCGGGCCCCTCGTCGTACCTTGCCCCGGTCGGCGCCGGGCGCGCGTCTGCGAGAAGGCCGGTTCTCGCGTGGATGGGCAGGCGCCGGCGAGCGCGGGCTCGGTAAGCCGAAGGTTCGGCGAGGCGACGTCCCACGACGCGCGGGCTCCCTGAGGGCCGCCCCGCCGGCCTCGACCTTCACATCTGGGTGATCCGGATCAAGGGCCTCGTCCCGGCCCGTTCCCGATCACCGCCGCTCGCGGACCCTAACGCAGCTTGCGTGCGGCCCGGCGCAGGTCGTGCTCGTGGATGATCGCCTTGGCGTGCCCATAGGCCAGTCCATGCGCGCCGCGCAGCCAACTGACCTTCTCTTCGAAGCGGATGAGGGAGGGTCCTTCGTCGACCGTGCGCATCCAGTCGGCCACTTCGCGGCCGGTGCGCTCGGGGATACGGGCAAGCAGGTTTCGGTGGGTTTCCTCGGAGAAGACGTGGGGCATCGGCGCCTCCGGTTCGGTCCGTCCCGCCCCATTCGGTGGGGCCGGTGGCTTCGTCTTCAGCTCACCGTGCCCGAGCCCCGGCCCGTTGGCAACAGTCCATGGGCGGCGCATAGGCTCGCATCGTGACCGAAGTGACCGAGTTGCTGACCGCCGTCGACCGCCTCGCCGACCGGCTGCGCGCCATGCCCCAGTCCGCCCTGACCCAGGGGGCGGCGGCCCAGGGGCTCGCCCTGGCCCGTGAGTTGGCCCGGCGTGCCCAGCGGCTCGAGGCGCCCGACGCCGAGCCGCGCCTGATGCCGGAGGCAGGCGTGTTCATGGTGGCGGATCAGCTCGCGGTGGCCGGCCACGATCTGGCCGAGATCCTCCGCCGCACCTCTGGAGGTGCCGATCAGGCGGCCGAGGCGCTGCGGCTGGTGACGGAGACGGCTCGGGGGATCGGTCCCGGCACGCGGTGACCGGCGGACGGGGGCGATCACCGCGACCAAGGCGACCGCGGTCGGTCCTGGGGCGGTGACGGGCCCTCAGGGAAGGGCTCCCGGACTCAGAGTGCGGCGATGACCCGGTCGGCCAGGACGTAGACACTCTCCTCGCCGCAGGCGAAGGTCAGCGCGTACGCACCGGAGACGCCGGAGCTGCCCAGCAGTATCGGGGTGACGCCCTCACGCAGCGCGCCGGCGAGCCGGTCCGCGGTCTCCCGGTGGCCCGGCGTCATGCACATGGTGGTGCCGTCGGTGAAGACATAGACGTCCAGGGTGCCCAGCGGCCCGGGCCGCACATCGGCCAGCGGGGTGCGGGCCTCGGCCAGCTCGGCGAGCCGGTCCGCGGTGCGCTCGGGATCGCCGGCGCCCTGGGCGGGTACGAAGTCGGGGTGCGAGGGGTGGCGACGGCGCGCGGCGGCCAGCTCCGCCGGCTCGATCGGGTCGGTGTCCAGCTCCAGCTCGCCCGCCGGATCGAACACCTCGGGGCCGAACACCGGCAGCTCCGCGTCAAAGCTCACCGACGGCTCCAGGCCCGCGAAGTCCGCCTGCCGCGGTACGAAGAGCTGGGCGTCGGGGTAGGCGTCCAGCGGGGAGTCGTCACCCAGCCCGCTCAATCCGCCCAGCAGCGAGGGGGCGTCCGCGGCGGTGGCGCCGGTCATGTCGCGAGCCTCCTGCGCGGCCCAGAACGCCCGGGCCTCGGCCAGCTCGCGCTCCCGCTCCTCGGCGAGCGCGTCCGCCACCGCTTCACGTATCTCCTCCGCCGGGACGGGGCGGGCACCGGGCACCGCGGCGGTCCGCTCCCGCAGCAGCAGCGCGGTCTCGGCGAGCTCACCCCGCAGCTCGGTGATCTGCCGGCGCAGGCCGCGAGCGGTGTGCAGGGCGGCGGTGCCCACGGCCGTGGCAGAGCCCGCGGCCAGCAGGAGGGCAAGAGTCATGGCGCTCACTGACAAACTCCCGGTTGCTGTTGATCCCCCGACTTCCTACCCCAGCTTGGCTTGTGCCGTGGTCGGCTGTCAGTGCATAACGTCACCAATGGGGCGGGTACAACGTCCCAGGGCCCCTATCCGTGCCGCTCTGACCTGCACAGACGCGAGTCCCCCAGGATGTAGGTCACATCCTGGGGGAGATTCGGTCACAACTCGGATGCCGCCCGCATCCCGCGGGAGACGGCGGTGAGGGCGGGCCCACGCAACCTGCTCCGGCCGCCCGCCCCATGGTCACGCGGAGCGTGTACCCGCGGCCGAGCTGGGCTGCGCTTTCACCGCGGGCGGGGGAGGCCGCCCTCGTGCCTCGGGCGACCCGTACCCTCCGCTCGGCTCAGCTCATCCGCTCGTGCCTGTGGTCGCGCTGAGCTTCGCCTCCGCTGCGGGCACAGGCCGCCCTCGTGCCTCGGGCGACCCGTACCCTCCGCTCGGCTCAGCTCATCCGCTCGATGACCATCGCCATGCCCTGGCCGCCGCCCACGCACATCGTCTCCAGGCCGAACTGCTTGTCGTGGAACTGGAGGGAGTTGATCAGCGTGCCGGTGATGCGCGCGCCCGTCATGCCGAAGGGGTGGCCCACCGCGATCGCGCCGCCGTTGACGTTGAGCTTGTCGATGTCGATGCCCAGGTCCCGGTAGGACGGGATGACCTGCGCCGCGAACGCCTCGTTGATCTCGACCAGGTCGATGTCGCCGATGCTCAGCCCGGCGCGGGCGAGCGCCTGCTTGGACGCCTCGACCGGCCCGTAGCCCATGATCTCGGGAGAGAGGGCGGAGACACCGGTGGAGACGATCCGGGCCAGCGGGGTCAGGCCCAGCTGCCGCGCCTTGGTGTCCGACATGATCACCAGCGCCGCGGCGCCGTCGTTGAGCGGGCAGCAGTTGCCGGCCGTCACCAGGCCGTCGGGGCGGAACACGGGCTTGAGGCCCTGCACGCCCTCCAGGGTGGTGCCGGCGCGCGGGCCGTCGTCCTTGCTCACCACGGTGCCGTCGGGCGTGGTGACCGGGGTGATCTCGCGGGCCCAGAAGCCCTTCTTGATGGCCTCCTCGGCCAGGTTCTGGGACCGTACGCCGAACTCGTCCATCTCCTGGCGGGTGACGCCCTTCAGCCGCGCCAGGTTCTCGGCGGTCTGGCCCATCGCGATGTACGCGTCCGGGATCAGACCGTCCTCGCGCGGGTCGTGCCAGTCCGTGCCCTCCTGCTCGGCGCGCGCGGCGGTACGGGCCTCGGCGTCGGCGAACAGCGGGTTGTGGGTGTCCGGCAGACCGTCCGAGGTGCCCTTGACGCCGCGCGAGACCATCTCGACACCGGCCGAGATGAAGACGTCGCCCTCGCCCGCCTTGATCGCGTGCATGGCCATCCGGGAGGTCTGCAGCGAGGAGGAGCAGTACCGGGTGATGGTGCAGCCCGGCAGGTGGTCCATGCCCATCTGCACGGCGACGATCCGGCCCAGGTTGTGGCCCTGCTCGCCACCGGGCAGACCGCAGCCCAGCATGAGGTCGTCGATCTCGCGCGGGTCCAGCTCGGGCACCTTGGCGAGCGCGGCCTGGATGATCTCGGCGGTCAGGTCGTCCGGCCGGACATCCTTCAGCGAGCCCTTGAAGGCCCGACCGATGGGGGAGCGGGCGGCAGAGACGATCACGGCTTCGGGCATCACGGCTCCATAGGGGGAGAAGGCTGGACTGAAGGGAAATTACCCGGCCGTATGGCACGGGTCACGGTTTACCGGCTGTGATGCCGACCTCTTTTCTAAGCAACCGCTCAGGTCATGGAGATGCCCGGGCGGCGGGCGGTCCCCGGGCTGGGCGTCGGTGCGGCGGGGCGCCTCAGTTCGGGAGGGACGGCTCCGGGCCGGACGGCTGGCCGACCGCCTCGGTCTCCGTCGGCAGATGCCTGCGGCGGCGGCGCAGCAGCGCCCACGGGCCCCGCGCCGCGGTGACCTCCGTACCTCCCTCGGCCGCCGCCTCCGCCGCCGCGGTGGCCACCGGCAGCAGCCCCTCCTCGCCGCTGGGCCGCTCCAGGGCGTCCTCCGGCCACAGGCCGAGCGCCGCGCACAGGGCGGGCAGTACCGCCATCGCGGCCGTGGCGTAGCCCTCGGCCGAGGGGTGGTAGTTGTCCGGGCCGAACAGCTCCCGGGGGCGGGCCGCGAACTCCGGGCCCAGCAGATCGCCCAGCGAGACGGTGCGCCCGCCCTGCTCCACCACCGCGATGGTCTGCGCGGCCGCCAACTGCCGGCTCAGCCGCCGGGCGATCCAGCGCAAGGGCTGGTAGACGGGCTCGATGGTGCCCAGGTCAGGGCAGGTGCCGACCACCACCTGGCAGCCCGCGTCGCGCAGTCGCCGCACCGCCGCGGCGAGCAGCCGCACCGACCTGGCGGGCGGCACCCGATGGGTGACGTCATTGGCGCCGATCATGATCACGCAGACGTCGGGGCGGTTCTCCGGATCCTCCAGCAGCAGGTCCACCTGCCGCTCCAGGTCATCGGAGCGGGCCCCGGGCTCGGCGGTGTTCCGCAGGTCCACGGGCCGCTCGGCCACCGCGGCCAGTCCCGAGGCGAGGAGCGCGCCGGGCGTCTGGCTGGGCCGGTGCACCCCCTGCCCGGCCGCCGTGGAGTCGCCGAGGAAGCCCAGCCGCAGCGGACCGCACCCGTCTCGCAGGGCGAACGCGAACCCGTACCGGCCGTCCGCGAACGGCGGCAGCTCCGCGCTGCCGCCGATCACCCGGCGGGCCAGCGACACCTCGGTCAGCAGCACACCCACGGCCGCCCCGCCGAGCAGTCCGATCCCGCCACCGCCGTACGCCGCGGCGGCGGCGATCCGTCGCGCGACTCTCGCCCTGGACATCGACATTCGGACGCCACCTCCGTTCGTACACACTGTCAATACCCCGTTGCGGCGGGTAGGCATCCGAGCAACTCGCCGGAACATGGGCGAACCCCGATTACGCTGATCGAACGGGACCGCGTCGGCGGTCACCCTTGACCGCGGAGATCCCGCTTACCCAGGAGTAGGGCGTGCAGTACTACGAATCGATGATTGAGTTGATCGGCAACACCCCGCTGGTGAAGCTCAACCATGTGACGGAAGGCATCGAGGCGACGGTCCTCGCCAAGGTCGAGTACTTCAACCCGGGCGGTTCCGTGAAGGACCGCATCGCGGTGCGCATGATCGAGGCGGCGGAGGCGTCCGGGGAGCTCAAGCCCGGCGGCACCATCGTGGAGCCGACCTCCGGCAACACCGGCGTGGGCCTGGCCATGGTCGCCCAGCGCAAGGGCTACAAGTGCATCTTCGTCTGCCCGGACAAGGTCTCCATGGACAAGATCAATGTCCTGCGGGCCTACGGTGCGGAGGTCGTGGTCTGCCCGACCGCGGTGGCCCCCGAGCACCCTGACTCGTACTACAACGTCTCCGACCGCCTGGTCCGCGAGACCCCCGGCGCCTGGAAGCCGGACCAGTACAGCAACCCCAACAACCCGCGCTCCCACTACGAGAGCACCGGCCCCGAGCTGTGGGAGCAGACCGAGGGCAAGCTCACCCACTTCGTGGCGGGCGTGGGCACCGGCGGCACCATCAGCGGCACCGGCCGCTACCTGAAGGACGCCAGCGGCGGCAAGGTCAAGGTGATCGGCGCCGACCCGGAGGGCTCGGTCTACTCCGGCGGCTCCGGCCGCCCCTACCTGATCGAGGGCGTCGGCGAGGACTTCTGGCCCACCGCCTACGACCAGGAGGTCGCCGACGAGATCATCGCGGTCTCCGACAAGGACGCCTTCCAGATGACCCGGCGGCTGGCCAAGGAGGAGGGCCTGCTGGTCGGCGGCTCCTGCGGGATGGCCGTGGTCGCCGCGCTGCGGGTGGCCGAGGGCCTGGGCCCGGACGACACCGTGGTGGTGCTGCTGCCGGACAGCGGCCGCGGCTACCTTTCGAAGATCTTCAACGACGACTGGATGGCCGACTACGGCTTCCTCGACGAGCCCGGCCCGGCCGTGCGCGTCGGTGACGTACTGGAGGGCAAGGAGGGCGGCCTGCCCTCGCTGGTCCACATGCACCCGGAGGAGACCGTCGGCGAGGCGATCGAGGTGCTGCGGGAGTACGGCGTCTCCCAGATGCCGATCGTCAAGCCGGGCGCCGGCCACCCGGACGTGATGGCCGCCGAGGTCGTCGGCTCCGTGGTGGAGCGCGAGCTGCTCGACGCGCTCTTCACCCAGCGCGCCTCCCTCGGCGACCCGCTGGAGAAGCACATGAGCGCCCCGCTCCCGCAGGTCGGCTCCGGCGAGCCGGTCGAGGACCTGATGACGGCGCTCGGCGACGCGGACGCGGCCATCGTGCTGGTCGAGGGCAAGCCGAAGGGCGTGGTCAGCCGCCAGGACCTGCTCGCCTACCTGGCCAAGAACCACAAGTGACGCAGGCCGGCCGCCAGGGTCCCGGGTAGCCGACGGGGTGCCGGGCCGGAGCCAGCGGGCCGGACAGCCGTCGGGCGCCAGGCCGCCGTGAGGGGTCAGGTGGCCGTCTGGCGTCGGACAGCCGTCGGGCGTCAGGCGGCCATCAGGCGTCGGGCGCCAGGCCGCCGTGAGGCGTCAGGTGGCCGTCCGGCGTCGGACAGCGGCCGGGCGTCAGGCGGCCGCGAGGCATCAGGCGGTCGTCGGCCGTCAGGTGGCCGTCAGGTGGCCGTCAAGGAAAGGGCTGCGGGCGCGGCCGGACGTAAGAAGTACGTATACGTCACGCGCCCGCAGCACGCGCTTAACACGGGCCGGGCACAGTGGAGGGCGTCGGCAGGACGGCACCGACACCCGGTGCGGCGACACGGACTTCCGGAGCGGCTCCCGGACCTCCCGGTCGCCCGGACGCGCCGGCCCGGACTGACCGGGCCCGCGTCCTCCGCGGGAACCGCCGCTGTCCCGCCCCCGGTACTCACACCTGGGTGCGGCGGTTCCCGCGCATGTCCCGGCCCGGTTCACCGCCGGGCGCGCCTTCCTCCGGTGGCGACCAGCCTTCGCGGCCGCCGCACGGCTGCTCAGTCCTCCTCCCGCGGCTTCCGCTTGAACCATTCGGCCCCGGTCACCGCGTGCACCGCGTTGACGCCGAATATCCCGCCCCAGGCGACCAGCAGCCCGGGCAGCCCCTCGTTGGTCACCGCTATCGCGGAGAGCGGGATCGCCAGCACCAGGGAGACCGCCACGAAGCCGAAGCGCTCGCTCAGGGCCATGCCCTCGCCCTGCTGGCCGCCGCCCGGGGAGGGGTGCCGGGCCCCGCGGGCGGCGGCCATCTGCCGCTCCGCCATGTGCCGCCGCACATGCCGGTCCGCGGTGTCGTCAAAGCGCTGCTCGACCTTCTCCAGGAAGGACTCGACCAGCGCGGACTCGTACTCGTCACCCAGCTCCTTGCGGGTCTGGATGGTCGCGTCGAGTTCTCTCTTCAGTTCGGGGTCGCGGGCGTCCATGGTGGCGACGGTACGGTCACCGCAGTGCCGTTGTAAGTAGGGCTAGCCCCCGGAAAGTCGATCGGGTTCGCCCCCCTGCCGAAGGAGCAGTCCATGGCCGCACCACTGCTGACCTCGCTGACCGAGTCCGGCGGTGACCGCCCGGACGCACTGACCATCGCCGGACGCGCCTGCTCCCGCGCGGACCTGCTGGGCGCCGCGGCCGCCATGGCGGCCCGGATCGCAGGGGCCCCGGTGGTCGCGGTACGGGCCACTCCCAGCCTGGAGACGGTGACCGCGGTGGTCGGCGCGCTGCTGGCCGGGGTGCCGGTGGTGCCGCTGCCGCCGGACTCCGGGCCCGCGGAGCGGGACCACATCCTCCGCGACTCCGGGGCCGCGCTGCTGCTCGGCGGGGAGGAGCCGGTCGGCGGAGTGGAGGTGCTGCCCGTGGACCCGGCGGAGCGGGCCGCCTGGACGGAGCCCGAGCCGGAGCCGGAGGCCACCGGCCTCGTTCTCTACACCTCCGGGACCACCGGGGCGCCCAAGGGCGTGCTGATCTCCCGGCGCGCGGTGGCCTCCTGCCTGGACGGGCTGGCCGACGCCTGGGCCTGGACGGCCGAGGACACCCTGGTGCACGGACTGCCGCTGTTCCATGTGCACGGGCTGGTGCTGGGGGTGCTGGGCGCGCTGCGCACCGGCAGCCGCCTGGTGCACACCGGACGGCCCACCCCGGAGGCGTACGCGGCGGCCGGCGGCAGCCTCTACTTCGGGGTGCCCACGGTGTGGGGCCGGGTGGCGAAGGACGCCACGGCGGCGCGGGCGCTGCGGGGTGCCCGGCTGCTGGTGTCCGGCAGCGCCCCGCTGCCCGCACCGGTCTTCCGGGACCTGGAACTGCTCACCGGGCAGCGGCCGGTGGAACGGTACGGCATGACGGAGACCATGATCACCATCTCCGCCCGGGCCGACGGCGAGCGCCGCCCCGGATACGTGGGCACCCCGCTGCCCGGCGTCCGGACCCGGGTGGTGGCCGAGGAGGGGGCGGAGATCGGCGAGCTGGAGGTGTGCGGGCCCACGCTCTTCGCCGGGTACCTGAACCAGCCCGAGGCGACCGAGGCCGCCTACACGGCGGACGGCTGGTTCCGTACCGGCGACATCGCGGCCGTCGAGCCGGACGGCTGGCACCGGATCGTCGGCCGGGCCTCCACCGACATGATCAAGTCGGGCGGCTACCGGATCGGCGCGGGCGAGGTGGAGAACGCGCTGCTGGACCACCCGGCGGTGCGCGAGGCCGCGGTGGTCGGCGCCCCGCACGAGGACCTGGGGCAGGAGATCGTCGCCTATGTGGTGGCCGACGGGGTGGGCGAGAAGGACCTGGTCGACTTCGTGGCCGGCCGGCTGTCGGTGCACAAGCGGCCGCGGAAGGTCCGGTTCCTGGAGGCGCTGCCGCGGAACGCCATGGGCAAGCCCCAGAAGAAGCTGCTGCCGCCGGTCTGATCCCGGCCTCGGTCACGCGTGCGGTCGGTCCGGGCCCCCGCCCATCGGAGGGGGCCCGGACCGGCCTG
Organism: Streptomyces palmae; assembly: GCF_004684805.1. Taxonomy (GTDB): domain Bacteria; phylum Actinomycetota; class Actinomycetes; order Streptomycetales; family Streptomycetaceae; genus Streptomyces; species Streptomyces palmae. The sequence continues at coordinate 12,516 of NZ_SRID01000042.1, read as the reverse complement.
GCGGCTGATGCCCGCACGCGGACACCGGACGTACGGTTCCTGAGGCCGGAACTCCGTAGTTCCCAGGGGCACGGCTTGATTCGCCTGGAATGTATGTGAAGGAGTGGCATGCTCGGCTTCGATAACCAGGGTCTCAATGTGCTGGTGCTGCGTGACGCGGAGGAACTCGCCCTCGCGTTCCGACAGGCCCTGGCCACCGCGGACGACGCCGAGCGTCCCGGCCTGGAGCGAGCCGTGGCCCTGGTGGACGAGCAGATCGCGCTCAGCGACGCGGACCTGCGGGTGCGGTGGACCCGGCGCGCGCTGGCCGGCTCCGGGGTGGACGAGAGCACCGACCGGATCTCGGTGATCCGCGCACTGCGCAAGGCCGAGCCGGACCTGGGGCTGGCCACCGCGGTGCGCCTCGCCGGCGAGGCATACGGCACGGCTGACTGAGCACCGCCTCCCGGATCACTGGGGGTGCCCCCGCCCCGTACGAACCTGCCGCCGGCTCCGTACGGGGCCTGACCGCCACCTCCGTCAGGGGCCTGGTCGCCGCACCTCCGTACGGGCCCGCGCGCCAATCCCGTACGGGCCGACCCCCGAACCGAGCGGACCCCGGCGGGCCCGACCGCCGGCCGGTTGCCCCGTACGGGCCGATCCAGGGATCCCCGAGGCGTTCGGCGCACCCTCCGCATATAGTTATGCGCTTGCCTGGGCATGTGAATAGGGCGGAGGGGTACGGACGCCATGAACACCGGCAGCGACGAGGATCGAGGTCGTACCGAGGACGGGCCCGGCACTCCGCCGACCGCTCATGACCACACCGCCGGAGTGCAGGCCGCAGCCGGGAGCGCGGCACGCCTGCAGAAGCTCTTCGAGGGGCACCGGCTCACCCCCACCCAGCGGCGCATCGCCCACTGCATGGTGCGCCGGTCCGCCGACGCGCCGTTCCTGTCCAGCGTGGAACTGGCCGAGCTGGCCGGGGTCAGCCAGCCTTCGGTGACCCGTTTCGCGGTGGCCCTCGGCTTCGACGGCTACCCGGCGCTCCGCAGGCATCTGCGGGAGGTCGCTCCCGCGCCGGCCGCCCCGGGCGGTGGCTTCAACGAGTACCAGCAGGCGGTGCACGCGGAGATCGACAACCTGCGGCACCTGGCCTCGTTGCTGGCCGACCCCGCCCCGGTGGCCCGCGCCGGCCGGCTGCTGGCCGCCTCCCGGCCGCTGCCGGTGCTCGGCCTGCGCGCCTCCGCCGCCCAGGCGGCCGGCTTCGCCTACTTCGCCCGCAAGGTGCACCCCGACGTACGGCTGCTGGACGAGGGCGGCAGCATGCTGGCGGACCGGGTCGACGCCGCCGTACGAGCCGGAGCCACCGCCCTGATCTGCTTCGCCCTGCCCCGCCACCCGCGCGAGGTGGTGGACGCCCTCGACCACGCCCAGCAGGCGGGCCTGACCGTGATCACGGTGGCCGACAGCGCCTTCGCCCCGGTCGCCCGGCACAGCGACCTGGTCCTCCCCGCCGCCGTCGGCACCGGGCTCGCCTTCGACACCGCCTGCGCCCCGATGCTGCTGGGCCGGGTCCTGCTGGAGGCCATGTTCGACGCCCTGCCGGACGCCCAGGCGCGGCTGGAGGAGTTCGACGCGAAGGCGGCTGCCCGCGGCCTGTTCCTCGACTGACCCCAGGACCGGCCGCCCGCCTCCGCGCGCCGGACGCCGACTCGGCCGGCAGGGCCAGGGCGCCGGCGCGGCGCGTTCGCCGTGCCAGGCGCGTCCTGCCACCCAGTGCGGTGCCGTGGCGAGGGCGCACGGGGCCGACCCACATCACCATGGGTGCGTAGCGTCACCCTTATGGGTGGGCTCCACGGCTACCAGGACCGCTCGGACCCGTGACCGCAGCCGAGGACTACGCCCACCTGCGTCATCTGCTGGACCGGCCGCCGCCCGCCAAACTCCGCCATCTGCGGGCCATCGCCGACGCGGATCCGCAGCTTGCCGTGTACACGACCGGAGACGAGGGGGTGCCCGCCGCCGATCGGCCAGGGTTCGGCGCCTTCGTTGGTATGGGCCGCTCAGAGCACCGTCGATGCCTCCGTGGTCACCGTGGCTGAGCGGCTCCGACTCACCGAGATCGCCACCGTCGACCGTCGGCACTTCTCGGCTGTCCGTCCGGCGCGCAGGGACGCCTTCACGTTGCTGCCCTGAGGCGCGGTGTGGCGCCCGGTCGACGGAACGGCTGGGGCGCCTACCGGCCGAGCCGGCGCCCGGCTCGCCTCGGCGTCGGCCGGCTCGATCCCCATCCCTCGCCCGCGAACCCGCCTGCCCCTTCCGGGGCCCAGGCCTCCCCTGGCGGCGGCCGGGCTCACCCCTCGCCCGCGAAACCCGCCTGCCTCTTCCGGGGGCCCCGCGGGCGTCCCCGGGGGCCTGGGCCTCCCCCCGGTGTACGGGCCGCCGTGCGGCCCACCCGCGGCGCGCCCGCTCGGCAGTGTTGACTAGAGGTATTCAGCAGCGAAAAGATGTGAATATCTTGATCCAGGCCGAGAAGAGGGAGGCACGTCCCATGTCAGGACCGCGACCCGTGCGGGCGCCGCGTGGCACGGAGCTGAGCGCTCAGGGGTGGCAGCAGGAAGCCGCCCTGCGGATGCTGCAGAACAACCTCGACCCCGAGGTGGCCGAGCACCCGGAGAAGCTCGTCGTCTACGGCGGCACCGGCAAGGCCGCCCGTGACTGGCGGTCCTTCGACGCCATGGTCCGCACGCTGAAGACCCTCAAGCAGGACGAGACCATGCTGGTCCAGTCCGGCCGCCCGGTGGGCGTGATGCAGACCCACGAGTGGGCGCCGCGGGTGCTGATCGCCAACTCCAACCTGGTCGGCGACTGGGCCAACTGGGAGGAGTTCCGCCGCCTGGAGCAGCTCGGCCTGACCATGTACGGCCAGATGACGGCCGGATCCTGGATCTACATCGGCACCCAGGGCATCCTCCAGGGCACCTACGAGACCTTCGCCGCGGTGGCCGCCAAGAAGTTCGGCGGCAGCCTGGCCGGCACCATCACCCTCACCGCCGGACTCGGCGGCATGGGCGGCGCCCAGCCGCTGGCCGTCACCATGAACGACGGCGTGGCGCTGTGCATCGACTGCGACCCGCGCGCCATCGAGCGCCGGATCGAGCACCGCTACCTGGACGTCCGGGCCCACTCCCTGGAGCACGCCCTCCAGCTGGCCGTGGAGGCCCGGGACGCCCGCCGCCCGCTCTCCGTCGGCCTGCTGGGCAACGCCGCCGAGCTGGTCCCCCAGCTGCTGGCGATGAACGCGCCCATCGACATCGTGACGGACCAGACCTCCGCCCACGACCCGCTGTCCTACCTGCCGCTGGGCGTGGCCTTCGAGGACATGGCCGACTTCGCGGCCGAGAAGCCGGCGGAGTTCACCCAGCGGGCTCGCGAGTCCATGGCCCGCCACGTGGAGGCCATGGTCGGCTTCCAGGACGCCGGCGCCGAGGTCTTCGACTACGGCAACTCGATCCGCGGCGAGGCCAAGCTGGCCGGCTACGAGCGCGCCTTCGCCTTCCCCGGCTTCGTGCCCGCCTACATCCGGCCGCTGTTCTGCGAGGGCAAGGGCCCCTTCCGCTGGGCGGCGCTGTCCGGCGACCCCAGGGACATCGCGGCCACCGACAAGGCGATGCTCGACCTCTTCCCGGAGAACGAGTCGCTGGCCCGCTGGATCAAGATGGCCGGCGAGCGGGTCCACTTCCAGGGCCTGCCGGCCCGTATCTGCTGGCTCGGCTACGGCGAGCGGGACCGCGCCGGCGAGCGCTTCAACGACATGGTGGCCTCCGGGGAGCTCCAGGCCCCGCTCGCCATCGGCCGCGACCACCTGGACTGCGGCTCGGTGGCCTCCCCGTACCGCGAGACCGAGGCCATGCTGGACGGCTCGGACGCCATCGCCGACTGGCCGCTGCTCAACGCCATGGTCAACGTCGCCTCCGGCGCCTCCTGGGTCTCCATCCACCACGGCGGCGGCGTCGGCATGGGCCGCTCCATCCACGCCGGCCAGGTCACCGTGGCCGACGGCACCGAGCTGGCCGGCGAGAAGATCCGCCGGGTGCTGACCAACGACCCGGGCATGGGCGTCATCCGGCACGTGGACGCCGGGTACGACACCGCCGAGTCGGTCGCCGACGAGCGCGGCGTCCGGGTGCCGATGCGCGAGGGTGACCAGGGATGACCGGCCTTCCGGCGGAATCCGCGCCCGCCGCGGGCACGGCGCTCGAAACGGGTGCCTCCTTCCACGAGATGTGGGCCGAGCTGCTGCCGATCGGCCGGAACCCGGACAGCGGAGGGTACCGGCGCTACGCCTGGACCGGGGCCGACGCGGACTGCCGCGCCTGGTTCCGGGCCCAGGCCACCGCCCGGGGCCTGAGCTACGAGCTGGACCGCAACGGCAACCAGTGGGCCTGGCTGGGCGACCCGGCCGCCGGGGACGCCGTGGTCACAGGCTCCCACCTGGACTCGGTCCCGGACGGCGGCGCCTTCGACGGCCCGCTCGGCGTGGTCTCCTCGTTCGCGGCCCTGGACGAGCTGGCCGCCCGCGGGGCCCGACCGAACCGGCCGCTGGCCGTCGTCAACTTCGGCGACGAGGAGGGCGCCCGCTTCGGCCTGGCCTGCGTGGGCTCCCGGCTCGCCGCCGGACAGCTGACCACGGCGGCGGCCCACCGGCTGCGGGACGCCGAGGGGATCAGCCTGCCGCAGGCGATGGAGCGGGCCGGCCACGACCCGGAGGCCATCGGGCCCGACCCGGAGCGGCTGGCCCGGATCGGCGCCTTCGTGGAACTCCACGTGGAGCAGGGCCGGGCCCTGGACCTGAGCGGCGACCCGGTCGGCATCGCCTCCGCGATCTGGCCGCACGGCCGCTGGCGCTTCGACTTCCACGGCGAGGCCAACCACGCGGGCACCACCCGCCTGGAGGACCGCCACGACCCCATGCTCACCTACGCCAACACGGTGCTGGCCGCCCGCAAGAAGGCCCGGCTGGCCGGCGCCCTGGCCACCTTCGGCAAGGTCAGCGTGGAGCCCAACGGCGTCAACGCCATCCCCTCCCTGGTCCGTGGCTGGCTGGACTCCCGGGCCGCCGACCAGGAGACCCTGGACGCGGTGGTCGCCGAGATCGAGCGGGCGGCCCAGGAGCGCGGCGCCCGCGACGGCGTGCGGGTGAGCGTGGCCCGGGAGTCCTTCACTCCGGTGGTGGAGTTCGGGCACGCGCTGCGGGACCGGCTCTCCGCTCTGCTGGGCGGTGCCCCCGTCCTGCCCACCGGGGCGGGACACGACGCCGGAATCCTCTCCGCGGCGGTGCCCACTGCCATGCTGTTCGTACGGAACCCCACCGGTGTCTCGCACTCGCCCGCCGAGACGGCGCGCGAGGACGACTGCCTGGCCGGCGTGACCGCACTCGCCGACGTACTGGAGGGCCTGGCGTGTCACTGACAGTGCAGACCTACTGGGCGGAGTACGCCCTGCTCCCCGCCCCCGGCGCGACGGGCGAGCGGCCCGCACCCGGCGGGGCGGCCGGCGAGGCCGCCCTCCGGGTGGCCTCGGACGTCCTCGTGGAGACCGGCTCCGACGGCCGGATCACCGGCGTCACCAGCGGGGTCACCGTCCCCCCGCCCGGCGCCGTCTGGCTGCGCGGCCTCACCCTGCCCGGGCTGGCCAACGCCCACTCGCACGCCTTTCACCGGGCACTGCGCGGCACCGTACAGGCGGGCTCGGGGACCTTCTGGACCTGGCGCGAGGTGATGTACCAGGTCGCCGAGCGGCTCACCCCGGACACCTACTTCGACCTGGCCCGGGCGGTGTACGCGGAGATGGCGCTGACCGGCATCAGCTGCGTGGGCGAGTTCCACTACGTCCACCACGCGCCCGGCGGCACCCGCTACCGCGACCCCAACGCCATGGGGGAGGCGCTGATCGCGGCCGCCGCCGAGGCGGGCATCCGGATCACCCTGCTGGACACCGCCTACCTCTCCGCCGGCTTCGGCGAACCGCCCACCCCGCCCCAGCTGCGCTTCAGCGACGGCACCGCGGACGCCTGGGCCGAGCGGGCCGGGGCGCTCACCGACCGCCCGCACGCCCGCGTCGGGGCCGCCGTCCACTCGGTGCGCGCGGTGCCGGCCGCGGAGCTGTCCACCGTCGCGCGCTGGGCCGCCGACCGGCGGGCACCGCTCCACGTCCACCTCTCCGAGCAGACCGCCGAGAACGAGGCCTGCCAGGCCGCCCACGGGCTCACCCCCACCGGGCTGCTGGCCGAGCACGGGGTGCTGGGCCCGCGCACCACGGCCGTGCACGCCACCCACCTCACCGCCGAGGACATCCGGCTGCTGGGGGACAGCGGCACCGGGGTCTGCATGTGCCCCACCACCGAACGCGACCTGGCCGACGGCATCGGCCCGGCCGTCCAGGTGCGGGACGCGGGCAGCCCGCTCAGCCTGGGCAGCGACAGCCACGCCGTGATCGACCTGTTCGAAGAGGCCCGCGCCATGGAACTCGACGAACGGCTGCGCACCCGCACCCGCGGCCACTGGACGGCCGCTCAGCTGCTGCGCGCCGCCACCGCGGACGGCCACCGGGCCCTGGGGTGGGAGAACGGCGGCCGGATAGCCGCCGGCGGGCTCGCCGACTTCACCACCATCGCCCTGGACTCGGTGCGCACCGCGGGCCCGCGGCCCGAACTCGGCGCCGAGACCGCCGTGTTCGCGGCGAGTGGCGCGGACGTCCGGCACACCGTGGTGGGCGGCCGGCACATCGTCTGCGACGGCCACCACCAGCTGGTGCCGGAGGCGTCCCGAGCCCTGTCCGAGTCCATCGAAGCGCTGCGCGGTTGACCGCCCCCGGCACTGGGCGGCCAGGGTCCGCCCTCCGGAACCCTGCGGGCCAGACCCGGCAGGATCCGGAGGGCAGGCCCTGACCTCGCGCGGCCGACCCAGCCGCCACCCGGGCGGCCGACCAAGGAGAGCACTTCCGCGATGAGCCACCAGCCCCACCCGCACACCCACACCCCGCTCGCCGCGCCGGCCGCGCCCACCGGCCCCCGCGGCGCGGACACCACCGCGATCACCGGCATCGCCCGTCTGGTCACCAACGATCCCGTCCTCGGTGAGGGCCCCCTCGGGCTGATCCAGGACGCGGCGGTCGTCATCGAGGGCGACCGCATCGCCTGGGTCGGCCCGTCCAGCGCGGCGCCCGCCACCGACAACCGGGTCGACGCCCAGGGCCGGGCGGTGATCCCCGGCTTCGTGGACTCCCACTCCCACCTGGTCTTCGCGGGGGACCGCACGGAGGAGTTCAACGCCCGGATGTCGGGCCGCCCCTACTCCGCGGGCGGCATCCGCACCACGGTCACCGCCACCCGCGCCGCCTCCCGCAACGTGCTGCACGCCGGCGTCGGCCGCTATGTCGCCGAGGCGCGCCGCCAGGGCACCACCACCATCGAGATCAAGTCCGGTTACGGGCTCACCGTGGACCACGAGGCGCGCTCCCTGGAGATCGCCGCCGCGCACACGGACGAGACCACCTATCTCGGCGCGCACATCGTCGCCCCGGAGTTCGCCGACCGCCCGGACGCCTACGTGGAGCTGGTCACCGGCCCGATGCTGGACGCCTGCGCCCCGCACGCCCGCTGGATCGACGTGTTCTGCGAGCAGGGCGCGTTCGACGGCGACCAGGCCCGTACGATCCTGGCCGCCGGGGCGGCCCGCGGCCTGATCCCCCGGGTGCACGCCAACCAGCTCTCCCACGGGCCCGGGGTGCAACTGGCCGTGGAGCTGGGCGCGGCCTCCGCCGACCACTGCACCCACCTCACCGAGAAGGACATCGAGGCGCTGGCCGGCGGCAGCACGGTGGCCACGCTGCTGCCCGGTGCCGAGTTCTCCACCCGCGCCGTCTACCCGGACGCGCGGCGGCTGCTGGACGCGGGCGTCACCGTGGCGCTCTCGCCCGACTGCAACCCCGGCTCGTCCTTCACCAGCTCCATGCCGTTCTGCATCGCGGTGGCGGTGCGCGACATGCGGATGACCCCGGACGAGGCGGTGTGGGCGGCCACCGCGGGCGGTGCCCTGGCCCTGCGCCGCACCGACGTCGGCCGGATCACCCCCGGCGCGCGGGCCGATCTGGTGCTGCTGGACGCGCCCTCCCACGTGCACCTGGCCTACCGCCCCGGGGTGCCGCTGGTGGCGGCGGTCTGGCAGGGCGGCAGCCTGGAGACCGGCTCCCTGACCGCGGGTTGACGACCGGTGGGGGCACCCACCCCAGGGCCCGCCCGGAGCACTGGACTCCGGGCGGGCCCTGAACGTCTTCCGCCGGGTGGCTACTCCTCGACCAGCAGCCCGCGGCGCAGCCGCACCAGGGTGCGGGAGAGCAGGCGGGAGACATGCATCTGGGAGATGCCCAGCTCCTCACCGATCTCGGACTGGGTCATGTTCGCCACGAACCGCAGCGCGAGGATCTTCCGGTCGCGCGGGTGCAGTTCGGCGATGAGCGGTTTGAGGGACTCCACATATTCGATCCCCTCCAGGCCGTGGTCCTCGTAGCCGATCCGGTCCGCCAGCGCGGCCTCGGAGTCGTCCTCCTCGGGCTGGGCGTCCAGCGAGCTCGCGGTGTACGCGTTGCTCGCCGCCATGCCCTCGACCACCTCGTCGGGTGTGATGCCCAGCCGCTCGGCCAACTCGGCCACGGTGGGCGCGCGGTCCAGCCGCTGCGCCAGCTCGTCCCCGGCCTTGGCCAGGTCGAGGCGGAGCTCCTGGAGCCTTCTCGGCACGCGCACGGACCAACTGGTGTCGCGGAAGAAGCGCTTGATCTCGCCGACGATGGTCGGCATCGCGAAGGTGGGGAATTCCACGCCCCGGCTGAGCTCGAAGCGGTCGATGGCCTTGATCAGGCCGATGGTGCCGACCTGGACGATGTCCTCCATCGGTTCGCTGCGGGAGCGGAACCGCGAGGCGGCGAACTTGACCAGGGCCAGGTTGAGTTCAACCAGCGTGTTGCGTACGTACGCGTATTCGTGCGTCCCCTCCTCCAGCACTTCCAGGCGCTCGAAGAGGGTCTTGGAAAGGGCCCTCGCATCCACCGGTCCCACCTCGTCGTACGGCGGAATCTCGGGTAGGTCTGCCAGCTCTGCCAGGTGCGCGGACTGCTTGGGCAGGGCGGGTTCCTCGGGCGAGGGGGTCGACGAGGCGGCGTCCGCGGAGCGGGAGTGCTCCGTGTCCTCGGGGGAACGGGAACGCATTTCGTCGAGCTGGGGTGACATGTGTGTCCCTCCATGATTCTCGGCATATGGCAGCCGAAGCCATCAACGTGAGCCTGCGGTGAGCGGCGCCTCCAAAGCCGGCGGGTCGGTTGTGTCCTCACTAGCCCTACCGGGATTCGCACGACGATCGCAAGTCCGCGATGTCCATATTTGGAGATGATTGCGAATTGTTCCGGTACCGGAGGACGTAAGGAAGGCGTAGTGTTCTACGCGCGCAATCGACAGCCACGAGACGCCAGAAGAGGTGCGCACATGGACCGCGGGATGGTCGGCAGCACAAGCAGGGGCCGGCTCCAGGTCGACGTCCGGCACCACGGGACGAGTGCGGTTCTGACGCCGGCGGGTGAGCTCGATCACCACACCGCCGAGCTGCTGCGCGAACCGCTGGAGAAAAGCGTGGAAGAAGGGCGGGTCCGCCTGGTCGTGGACTGCTCGAAGCTCGAGTTCTGCGACTCCACCGGTCTCAACGTGCTGCTCGGTGCCCGGCTGAAGGCCGAGGCCAAGGGTGGCGGGGTGCACCTGGCCGCGATGCGCCCCGTCGTTGCCAGGGTGTTCGAGATCACCGGAGCCGAAGCGGTTTTTACTGTTCATGACACGTTGGCGACCGCACTAGAAGAATGAGTCGTGAGACATCGCACGCGTTGCCTCCGTCACATGCCCCATCCCGAAGGCGGGGGTGTTCTCGCGCTTCGGTCGGGCAGGAGACAGCTGAATCCGGTTGAACACCTCTGAACCTGTTGAACGTGTCGGATAATCCATGTCCCTGAATCGGTGAATCGGTGAGGTGAAGCGCTGATGAGCACCACCCGGCCGTACCCACCGGGCGAACTCGGCCCGGAGTCGGACGGCGCTGCCGGAGTGCCGGCGCCGCCGCCGGGTGGTCAGCTCCGCAGGCTCCGTCTGACCGGCGCCAGCGGCGCGGTCCCGCGCGCCCGCGACTTCACCCGGGAGGCGCTGCGCGACTGGGGCTGGCTGCCCGCCGCCAACGCGGACCAGCGGGCCGCCGCCGAGGACGTCCTGCTCGTCGTCTCCGAACTGGTCACCAACGCCTGCCTGCACGCCGACGGCCCCGAGGAGCTGCGGGTCGGCTGCCAGGGCAAGGTGCTCCGGCTGGAGGTCGTGGACCTCGGCGCCGGCACGCCCGCGCCCCGCACCCCGCACCGCGCGGGGCGCCCCGGCGGGCACGGGATGTTCATCGTCCAGCGGCTCTGCCTGGACTGGGGCGTGCTCCGCAACCCCCAGGGGGCCGGCAAGACGGTCTGGGCCGAACTGGCCGCCCCCGCCTGATCCCGGCGGCGTTCTCCGCCGAAGTCCCGACGCCTGTGCCCGGGGTGGTGCCGGGGCGGCGTTCTCCGCCCGGGCTCCGGTGCGCGCGGCCGGGGCCGTGCCAGGCCGTACGGATCCGGCCTGTTCCCTCTCTTCCCTCGTCAAGGTCTCCGGCGTACCGTCAGCGACCACATCTGATGCGCCGTCAGACATGGGAGGGGAACCGAGGTGTCCCGCTCTTCACGCCGCGCACTCGCCACCGCCGCTCTGGTGGGACCCGCTGCGCTCCTCGCCGTCGCCGCCCCCGCCGCACGGGCCGACCAGGTGGACGTCGACTACCAGTGCAAGACCCCGATCGGGAACAAGGGCGCGGTGTCGCCCATCGACATCACGAGCGTGCCGAGCGGCTCCTCGTACAAGCTCACCATGTCCTTCCGGAAGGGCGTCTCGTCCAGCCCCGTCGAACTGGGCAAGGGCGCGATGAAGCCCAGCGCGCTGATCAGGCTCGGCGGCGCGGAGACCGGCACGGTGGCGATGAGCGGGCCCGCCAACGACCAGGCGATCCCGGCCGACACCCCCATCAAGATCAGCGACCTGACGGGTACGTACACCCCGAAGAAGAGCGGCAAGGTCACCTTCACCGCGGGCACCCTGACCATCAAGGCCCTGGGCACCACGACCACCTGCGAACCCAGGAACAAGCCCGGGCCCGCCCTGACCCTCGACGTGAAGGCGCCGGGCGCCCCGGACGCGGGCGGCGGAGCCGCCGACGGCGGCTCGGGGAGCGGTGGTTCGAGTGGCACCGGGGGAGCCGCCGGCACGCCCGGCGACCTGCCGCAGACCGGACCGGCCGACTCCGCCGTGGCCCTGGGCACCCTCGGCGGCACGGTGCTCCTCGCCGGAGCGGCCGGCACGCTCTGGCTCACCCGCCGCCGCACCGCGAGCTGACACCGGCCGGTACGGGCCGACACCCGGGATGACCAGGAGGCGCGCCGATGTCGCCCTGTAGCCGCGCGGGCCGGACCACCGCCCGCCGGACCCCCGCCCGCCACGCGGCGGCACTCATGGCGGCCGGCCTGCTGCTGCTCTGCGGCGCCCCACCGTCCCAGGCCGCCGACACCTCGCCGCGCAGCGGTCCGCCGAGCGGTTGGACGGCCGGGCCGTCGGGATCCGGACGCACCTCCTTCTACCTCGAAGGGCGGCCCGGCACGGTGCTCAGGGACACCCTCTCGGTCAGCAACCCCGGGACGCGGCCCCGTACGGTCCGGCTGCGCGGCGCGCTGCACGGCACCCCGGCGGCCTGGGTGGCCTTCGCGGCCCGGCAGGTGACGGTGCCGCCGCACACCCGGGCGGACGTCCCCTTCAGCGTGACCGTACGGGCCGACGCGCCGCCCGGCGACCACCCGGGCACGCTGCGCGTCACCGGCGGCAGCGGGCGGGAGGCGAAGGTTCCGTTACGGCTGCGGGTCAGCGGGCGGGCGCTGCCCGCGCTCACCGTCGAGGAACCGAGGGTGGTCCGGCACCGGGACGGAGGCGTGGTCATCCACTACACCCTGGTCAACCGGGGCAACACGGTGCTGGAGCCCCGGCTCGCGGTCCGTGCCGCCGGGCTGTTCGGCGAGGTGCTGAGGCGGCCTGCCCGCCGCCTCCCGATCCACCTGGCCCCCGGCCACCGCGCCCGACTCACCGAACGCTGGGCCGACGCGCCCGACCTGGACTCGGTACGGGTGACACTCACCGCGACCTCCGGCACCGGGGCCGCCGACTCGGCGACCACCCGCTTCACGGCCGTACCGCGATGGCTGGTCGCCACCGCCGCGACGGCGAGCGCCCTGCTCGCCGCGGCCGCCGCCCGGCGGGTCCACCGCCGCCTGACCCGCAGCCGCGGCAGCCGGCCTGCGTGTGCGGCGGGGGCGCCGGTCTCGGGGGCACGGTCGGCGGGAGCCGGTGCCGGTGCCGGTGCGGGGTGCGGTGGCTCGGGC
>NZ_SRID01000429.1 GCF_004684805.1 Streptomyces palmae | reverse complement strand
CCGCCGCCCCGCCGCCCCGGGGGCTCCGGGGACTCCGGGGTGCTCCGGGCCGAGCCCCCGCCGGCAGGCGTCACCGCATGCGGGTGGCCCACTCCCGTACCTTCTTGATGCGTTCGCGGATCTGTCCCGCGGTGGCCTCCGCGCTGGGTGGGCCGCCGCAGGCCCTGCGGAGTTCGGTGTGGATCACGCCGTGCGGTTTGCCGCTCTGGTGGACGTACGCGCCCACCAGCGAGTTGAGCTCCTTGCGCAGCTCCAGCAGCTCCTTGTGGGTGACCACCGGCCGCCGCTCGGCGGGGAGTTCGAGGAGGTCCGCCTCGGCGTCCGGCTTCCGCCGGCTGTGCGCGATCTGCCGGGCCTGCCGCTTCTGGAGCAGCAGCTGCACCTGGTCGGGCTCCAGCAGCCCCGGGATGCCCAGGTAGTCCTGCTCCTCGTCGCTGCCGGGGTGGGCCTGCATGCCGAACTCGGCGCCGTCGAAGAGCACCCGGTCGAAGACCGCGTCCGACTCCAGGGCCTCGAAGGGCAGCATGTCCTGCTCGCCGGTGTCCTCGTCCTGCTGTCGCTCGGCCTCCTGGAGGAGCTTCTCCTCCTCCGCGTACGGGTCCTCCTCGCCCTCCTTCTTCGGCTTGTCCAGGACGTGGTCGCGCTCGACCTCCATCTCGTTGGCGAAGCCGAGCAGCGAGGGGATGGTGGGCAGGAACACCGAGGCGGTCTCGCCGCGCCGCCGGGACCGTACGAAGCGGCCCACGGCCTGGGCGAAGAACAGCGGGGTGGAGATGGTGGTGGCGTACACGCCGACCGCCAGCCGCGGTACGTCCACGCCCTCGGACACCATGCGGACCGCGACCATCCAGCGGTCGTCGTTGTGGCTGAAGTCCTCGATGCGCTGCGAGGCGCCGGAGTCGTCGGAGAGCACCACGGTCGCCTTGGTGCCGGTGATCTCGCGGATCAGCTTGGCGTAGGCGCGGGCCGAGTCCTGGTCGGTGGCGATCACCAGCGCGCCGGCGTCCGGAATGGCCTTGCGCACCTCGGTGAGCCGCTTGTCGGCGGCGCGCAGCACATTGGGCATCCAGTCGCCGCGCGGGTCCAGCGCGGTGCGCCAGGCCTGGGAGACCGCGTCCTTGGTCATCGGCTCGCCGAGCCGGGCCTCGATCTCGTCGCCGGCCTTGGTGCGCCAGCGCATGTTGCCGCTGTACGAGAGGAAGATCACCGGGCGGACCACGCCGTCGCCCAGCGCGTTCCCGTAGCCGTAGGTGTAGTCGGCGGCGGAGCGGCGGATCCCGTCGTTGCCCTCCTCGTAGGTGACGAAGGGGATCGGATTGGTGTCCGAACGGAACGGGGTGCCGGTCAGCGCCAGCCGCCGGGTCGCCGGGTCGAACGCCTCCAGGCAGGCCTCTCCCCAGGACTTGGAGTCGCCGGCGTGGTGGATCTCGTCCAGGATGACCAGCGTCTTGCGCTGCTCGCAGCGGTTGCGGTGCAGCATCGGGCGCACCCCGACACCGGCGTAGGTCACCGCGACACCGTGGTAGTCGCGCCCCAGTGGGCCGGCGCTGTACTCCGGGTCGAGTTTGATGCCCACCCGGGCCGCGGCCTCGGCCCACTGCTTCTTCAGGTGTTCGGTGGGCGCCACCACGGTCACCTGCTGCACCACGTGGTGGTGGAGCAGCCAGGAGGCGAGGGTGAGGGCGAAGGTGGTCTTGCCGGCGCCGGGGGTGGCGACGGCGAGGAAGTCGCGCGGCTGCTCCTGGATGTACTTCTCCATCGCCCCCTGCTGCCAGGCCCGCAGTTTGTTCGCGGTGCCCCAGGGAGCCCGGCCGGGGAAGGCCGGTGAGAGGTGATGACTGGAGGTGGATGCGGCGGTGGTAGTCACGGTCTCCGTCGGAAAGGCTCGGGACTCGGGATCGGCAACCGCGTCAGCCTACCTGTGCGACGGGACCCGCCCGGGGGGAACAGCGGGGGTCCACCCCCGGGTGGGACTCAGCTCACATCCTGCGCAAGCAGCTCGCGCAAGCCCTCCGCGATGGTCTTGACCTCGTCCAACGCCCCCGTCGCCACCGCGATCACCAGTCTCTCGGCCGCGTCGATGTCAGGCCTGAGCTGAACGCCGTTCATCGCGAGAAACGTCACGCACGACGTCCAAGCGGTCCGCTTATTGCCATCGAAGAACGGATGGTTGATCGTGAGTGACTGCAACAGCGCGGCCGCCTTGTCGAGGAGGTCCGGATACGCCTCCTGTCCGAACATCGCGGCGGCCGGGCGGTGGACCGCGGACTCCAGCAATCCGGCGTCGCGGACCACCACCTCCATTTCGCTGCAGGCGATCTCCGCGACGTCCAGGACATCCTCGGCCGAGAGGTAGATGAACGTCACTTGAGCCGCTCCAAGAGCTCGGCCCACTTGGCCGCCTGCTCCTTGGCCGTCTTGCGAACCATGGCCTGCTGGGCGGTACGGGACAGGTAGTCGTCGACGGCCTGAAGCACTATGGCGTGCATGCTCAAGCCCTCCTGCTCGGCGCGCTGCTTCAGAGCGTCGGCTTGATCGTCACGGAGTCGCAGGTTCATAGCCATACCAGAATGGTACCACCGGGGTGGGGTCATTCTGGTACCACTCGGTGTGGCGTTATCGCTCCACGGGCCGCAGTCGGGTCGTGACCGCCGCGCCCACCAGGGCCATCACCGTCATCGCCGCGAAGACCGCGGCAAAGGCGGCCGGGTGGCTGCCCGCGCCGCCCGCCGGCTGGTCGCCGATCGCGGTGGAGCCGCCGCCGAAGGAGACGAACAGCACGCCGCTGATGCCCACCAGCAGGATGTTGCCGAGCGCGTCCGAGACCTGGAGGGAGGCGGAGTTGACGCCCGCCTCCTCGGGGCTGGAGAGCTTGAGCAGCAGCACGCTGCCACTGGAGATGGCCAGGCCCATTCCGTAGCCGCCGATCACCCAGGCCACGGCCACGATCCAGGCCGGGACGCCGTCCACCAGCGCCAGCGGGGCGAGCGCGATGGAGGCGGCTATCAGCAGCATGCCCAGGCCCATCAGCCGCTCCCGGTGGCGTTCCAGCCGGGGCCGGGACTGGGTGAACGAGCCGGCCGCCCAGGTCAGGCCGCCACCGGTGAGGGAGAGCCCGGCCAGGGTGGGGGACAGACCGCGCTCGCTGACCAGCATCAGCGGAACGAAGCTCTCCGCGCCCACGAAGGCGCCCGAGGCGACCCCGCGCAGCAGGATCACCGAGGGCAGCCCGCGAGCGGACCGGAAGGTGCCGCGGGGCAGCAGGCGCAGGATGCAGGGGATGAGCAGGGCCGCGCCGAGTACGCCGGTGGCCGCCGCCGCCCAGTGGTCGCCGCCGGTCACCGCCTGTCCGGCGTACTGGAGCAGGCCGGCGCCGGCCGCGACGGCCAGCGCGAGCAGGATGCGTCGCCGGTCCATGGCGGGGCTGCGGTCGTCGGCCGGCAGCTTGCGCAGCGCGGGGAGCATCACGGCCAGCGGCGGCAGCACCAGCACCGGTATGGCGAGGAAGACCCAGCGCCAGCCGACGTGCTCGGTGACCGAGCCGGCCACCAGCGGGCCGACGATCACCGGCACCACCCAGGCCGCGGAGAAGGAGGCCAGGACGGAGGGCCGCAGCCGTTCGGGGTAGGCGCGGCCGACGATCACGTAGAGCGCGACGATGACCAGTCCGCCGCCGACGCCCTGGATGCCGCGCCCCGCGACGAACATCCACATCTGCTGTGCGGAACCCGAGACGACCAGGCCGGCCCCGAAACAGGCGATCCCGGTGAACAGCGGGGCCATCGGCCCGGCCCGGTCGCACCACTCGCCGGACAGCGCCATCGCGAAGAGGCTGGCGGTGAAGTAGGCGGAGAAGGCGTACGCGTACAGCTCGACCCCGTGCAGCGCGTCCGCGGCCACCGGCATCGCGGTGTTGACCGCGCTCGCCTCGAAGGCGATGAGCGAGACGACGGTGATGATGCCCAGGGTCAGGGCCCGGTAGCGTCGGCTGAGCACGGTCTCCGCCGCCTCGACGGCGGATTCCTCTTCACGATCCGCGAGGTCACTGCCCCGCGCTGGGTCGACTGTGGTCATTCGGCCAGCGTAAGAGGGGTTTCCGCGGCTGACACCTGCCAGAGGGCGGAACTCCACTCCGTCGCGGGTCCTAGGTTCGGCGCGGGATCCCCGCGGCGGCATGGCCTCCCGCAACACCCGGCAGGCACACGCTCGAAGGCCCTGCCGGCCCGTTCCTTGAGCCATCCGTTCCTGACGGGGCATGACCAAGTCTTTACCGCGTCAAGATCCAACCAATACCGCACGACTGTACGATTCCGCGGTGGCCACCGTCTGCCGATCACGGCGGACCGTGCCGGCCACGGCTACCGCCCTGCCGTTCACTGGCCGGGCGTGCTCAATCGGGGGGTTCGACATTTCCATTCGCCATGCCTTCACCGCGGTCCTGCTCGCCTCGGCGGCACTCACCCTGACCGCCTGCGACCCGGAGTCCGACAGCGGCTCCGGCTCGGATGCCTCACCCGGCGCCGCCGCCTCTTCTCAGGGCACCGCCGCCCAGGACTGCCCCACGCCTGCCGCGGGCCACATGTTCCTGAAGGTCTCGGGCGTCGAGGGGGCCATGAACAACATCATCGCCAGGGAGGCGAAGGCCGACTGCGGCAGCGGCGTCACCTACACCGCCACCGGCGAGGAGAAGTACTACCGCTTCTCCCCCGAGGGAAAGGTGACCGTCCTGCGGGAGCCCAGGGCGGGTGACAGCGACGGCCCGCGCTACACCGGGCTCGGGCATGTGAAGATGTGCGCCGCCTCAGGCAAGACGGACGACTACGACGCGGGTCAGCGCGAGCCGGAGAACCCGAAGTCCTGCCACGGCGACATCTGGGACGTCACGATGGACGCCCAGCACACGATCACGCAGATGGCCGAGGTGAAGGCGGAGTAGCGAGCCGCCGCGGACCGGCTCCGGCCGGGCGGGGGCCGATTCCCGGGCGACCACCGGGCCGGGCCTCGACGGAACCGGCCCCGGCCAGGGCCGCCTCCCGCCGTACGGACGTGCCCACAGCCCGCCGACGGGCAGGCCCGGGCCGGCCAAGCGCCGGCCGCACGGCCGACCCGCCACGCCCGACGGCGGGACCAGGCCCGCTCCGACGGCAGAACCCGGCCCACGTCCAACGGCCGGCCCCAGGCCGCACCCAACGGCAGGCCAGGGGCACGCCGATGGCCGGGGCAGGCTTCCGTCCGACGTCCGGGTCAGGCCCGTCCAGCGACCGGGCTCCCGCCCAACGGCCGAGTCAGGCCACGTCCAGCGGTCGGGCTCACGTCCGACGGCCGGGCCAGGCACCCGCCAAGCGGCCCGGCGCGCGCCCCGGCGACGCGACCGGGCGGCCCAACCCCCGGCACGGCCGGCCCCGCGGAGACGCGGGACGCGGCCGCCCCGGCGTCCGAGGGCGCGTGGAGCCGCCTCACACACCTCGACCACCGCACCCAGCTCACACCCGCCACCCC
>NZ_SRID01000428.1 GCF_004684805.1 Streptomyces palmae | reverse complement strand
GGCCCCGGGGCAGGCCCCGAGCCCGCGACCCCCGCCTTCGAGGTGATCTACCTGCTGGAGGCGGAGCAGACCGCGGTGGACCGGCTGCGGGACCGGCTGGACGCCCTGGGCGACTCCCTGGTGGTGGTCGGCGGGGACGGACTGTGGAACGTCCATGTCCATGTGGACGACGCGGGCGCCGCCGTGGAGGCGGGGGTGCAGGCCGGCCGGCCGTACCGGATCCGCATCACCCACTTCGCCTCCGACGCCGCGCGCGGGACCCGGCGGGCGGACCGGGAGACGACCGGCGGACCCGCGGCCGAGCGGGCGGCGGGGGACCCCTGGACGGACCGCCCCGGGGACGGCTCCCGGCCGCAGCCGGGGGAGGAAGCCGGGGGAGACGCCTGGGGGAGGGCTCCCCGCGCCGTGATCGCGGTGGTGCCCGGGGACGGACTGGCCGCGCTCTGCGCCGAGGCCGGCGCCATCGTGGTGACCGCACGCCCCGGGGAGCCGCCGGCCAGCGGCGAGCTGGTCGAGGCGGTCCGCCGGGCGCACGCCCGCGAGGTGGTGCTGCTGCCCAACGACGACGCCCTGCGGCACACCGCCGCGGCAGCCGTGGAGCAGGCCCGCGGCGAGGGCACCCGGGTCGCCCTGATCCCGACCCGGTCCGCGGTGCAGGGCATCGCGGCGCTCGCGGTGCACGAACCGGCCCGGCGCTTCGAGGAGGACATGGTGGCCATGACCGCCGCCGCGGGGGCCACCCGGTACGCCGAGCTGGTGGTGGCCGAGCACGAGTCCTGGACCATGGCCGGGGTCTGCCAGGCCGGGGACGTCCTCGGCCTGATCGGCGGGGACGTGGCCGTCATCCACCGTGATCTGACCGAGGCCGCCCGGGCCGTACTGGACCGGATGCTGGCGGCCGGCGGGGAACTGGTCACCCTGGTGCTGGGCGCGGAGGTGCCCGAGGCCGTCGCCGACCGCCTGGAGCAGCACGTGCGCGCGGCACACCTGGCCGTGGACACCGTGGTGTACCACGGCGGACAGCGGTCGGTCCCGCTGATCATCGGAGTCGAGTAGCCGGCCCGGACACCGCCGCCCCTGGTGTCCGCGCCCGGATGTCACACCGGTGGTGTGCAATGGACAGCGTGCCCGCGCTCGACGAACCCCTGAAGAAGATCCTCGGCGGCAACACCGCGAAGGTGATGGCCGACCACCTCGACCTGCACACGGTCGGCGACCTGCTGCACCACTACCCCCGGCGGTACGCCGAGCGCGGCGAGCTGACCCGGCTGTCCGACCTGCCGCTGGACGAGCACGTCACGGTCGTCGCCCAGGTCGCCGACGCCCGGGTGCTGAAGTTCAACAACGGCAAGGGCCAGCGGCTGGAGGTCACCCTCACCGACGGCAGCGGCCGGCTCCAGCTCGTCTTCTTCGGCCGCTCGATCTACGCCCACCAAAAGGAGCTGCTGCCCGGGCGGCGCGGCATGTTCGCCGGCAAGGTCGGTGTCTTCCGGCAGGTCCGCCAGCTCGCCCACCCCGCGTACGAGATGCTCGGCAAGGACGACGGCGCGGAGGCGGTGGCGGCCTTCGCGCACCACCAGCGACCGCTCTACCCGGCCTGCGCCCAGCTGGAGTCCTGGAAGATCGAGAAGGCCGTGGGCACCGTGCTGGACAGCATGGAGGCCACCGGCTGGGAGGGCCTGACCGACCCGCTGCCCCCCGCGCTGCGCGACGGCCGCGGGCTGACCACCCTCCCGGACGCCCTGCTCAAGGTGCACCGTCCGAGCACCAAGGCGGACATCGCGGTGGCCCGGGAACGGCTCAAGTGGGACGAGGCCTTCGTCCTCCAGGTCGCCCTGGCCCGGCGCCGGCACAGCGACACCCAGCTGCCCGCCGTCGCCCGCCGCCCCACCCCCGGCGGCCTGCTGGACGCCTTCGACGCCCGGCTGCCCTTCGAACTCACCGAGGGGCAGCGCACGGTCAGCCGGGAGATCTTCGAGGACCTGGCCACCGAGCACCCCATGCACCGGCTGCTCCAGGGCGAGGTCGGCTCCGGCAAGACCATGGTCGCGCTGCGCGCCATGCTCGCCGTGGTGGACGCCGGCGGACAGGCCGCGATGCTGGCCCCCACCGAGGTGCTCGCCCAGCAGCACCACCGCTCCATCGTGGAGATGATGGGCGACCTGGCGGACAACTGGGGGCTGTGGCGCGGAGCGCCTTCGGACGAGGAGGGCGGGCGACCGGCGGCCGCTCCGGACGGAGCCGGGCAGGGCACCAAGGTGGTGCTGCTCACCGGGTCGATGGGCACCGCGGCCCGCCGCTCGGCGCTGCTGGACCTGGCCACCGGTGAGGCCGGGATCGTGATCGGCACCCATGCCCTGATCGAGGACAAGGTGCTCTTCCACGACCTGGGGCTGGTGGTGGTGGACGAGCAGCACCGGTTCGGCGTGGAGCAGCGGGACGCGCTGCGCGCCAAGGGCAAGCAGCCCCCGCACCTGCTGGTGATGACCGCGACCCCGATCCCGCGCACCGTGGCGATGACGGTCTTCGGCGACCTGGAGACCTCGGTGCTGGACCAGCTTCCGGCCGGGCGGTCCCCGATCGCCAGCCATGTGGTGCCCGCGCAGGACAAGCCGCACTTCCTGGCCCGCGCCTGGGAGCGGGTGCGCGAGGAGGTGGCGGCGGGCCACCAGGCGTATGTGGTCTGCCCGCGGATCGGCGACGACCTGGACGAGAACGGGCCCGGCAAGGGCGGCGGGAAATCCACCGAGTCCACCACGTCCACCAAGTCCAGCGAGGCCGCCGAGTCCACAGAAGCGGCGGCCGACAAGCGCCCGCCGCTGGCCGTGCTGGAGATCGCCGAGCGACTGGCCGCCGGGCCGCTGCGCGGGCTGCGGGTGGAGATCCTGCACGGGCGGCTCCAGCCGGAGCTCAAGGACGAGGTGATGCGGCGCTTCGCGGCCGGCGAGGTGGATGTGCTGGTCGCCACCACCGTCATCGAGGTGGGCGTCAACGTCCCCAACGCCACCGCCATGGTGATCATGGACGCGGACCGGTTCGGCGTCTCCCAGCTGCACCAGCTGCGCGGCCGGGTGGGCCGCGGCTCGGCCCCCGGCCTGTGCCTGCTGGTGACCGAGATGCCCGAGGCCAGCCCCGCCCGGGCCCGGCTGAACGCGGTCGCCGGCACCCTGGACGGCTTCGAACTGTCCCGGATCGACCTGGAGCAGCGGCGCGAGGGCGATGTGCTGGGGCAGGCCCAGTCCGGGGTGCGGTCCAGCCTGCGGATGCTCGCCGTGATCGAGGACGAGGAGGTGATCGCGGCGGCCCGTGAGGAGGCCTCGGCGGTCGTCGCCGCCGATCCCGACCTGGCCGAACTGCCCGCCCTGCGCACCGCGTTGGACGCGCTGCTGGACGCCGAGCGGGAGCGCTACCTGGACAAGGGCTGAGCCGGGTTTCCCAGGGTCCGCCCGGGCCCCGGCCGGCCCGGCATATCGTGGTGGTGCGGTGGGTACGACCCGCTCGCCGCCCCGTCGCACCCCACCCGAAGGACTGCTTCCGCCATGACCCGCGTGATCGCCGGCGCCGCCGGTGGCCGCCGCCTGTCCGTACCGCCGGGCACCGGCACCCGCCCGACCTCGGACCGGGCGCGGGAGGGCCTGTTCTCCACCTGGGAGTCGCTGCTGGGCTCGCTGCACGGGACCCGGGTGCTGGATCTGTACGGGGGCTCCGGCGCGGTCGGCCTGGAGGCGCTGTCCCGCGGCGCCGAGCACGTACTGCTGGTGGAGTCCGACGGCCGGGCGGCCCGGGTGATCCGGGAGAACGTCCGGGCGGTCGGGCTGCCCGGAGCCGAGGTGCGGACCGCCAAGGCCGAGCAGATCAGCGCCCAGCAGGCCCCCGACGGCCCGTATGACGTGGTCTTCCTCGACCCGCCCTACGCGGTGGGCGACGAGCAGCTCCGGGAGATCCTGATCACACTCGGCCGCAATGGCTGGCTCGCGCCCCGGGCGCTGGTCACCGTGGAGCGGAGCACCAGGGGCGGGGAGTTCCAGTGGCCGGCCGAGTTCGAGGGGCTGCGGGCCCGTCGCTACGGCGAGGGCACGCTTTGGTACGGTCACGCCGCCTCGACGTGCGACAACGCGTCATGACCGGACCGGAGAGCGAGGAACCACTGTTGCGCCGCGCAGTCTGTCCGGGGTCGTTCGACCCCGTCACCAACGGACACCTCGACATCATCGCCCGAGCCTCCCGGCTCTATGACGTCGTCCACGTCGCCGTGATGATCAACAAGTCGAAGCAGGGTCTGTTCACCGTGGAGGAGCGCATCGACCTCCTCCGCCAGGTCACCGCCGAGTACGGGAACGTCCAGGTGGAGGCCTTCCACGGGCTTCTGGTGGACTTCTGCAAGCAGCGCGACATCCCCGCCATCGTCAAGGGGCTGCGCGCCGTCAGCGACTTCGACTACGAACTCCAGATGGCCCAGATGAACAACGGGCTCTCGGGCGTGGAGACGCTCTTCGTCCCCACCAACCCGACCTACAGCTTCCTCTCCTCCAGCCTGGTCAAGGAGGTGGCGGCGTGGGGCGGCGACGTGTCCCACCTGGTGCCCCCGCAGGTGCTGGCCGCGCTCAAGGAGCGGCTGCCCCGGCGCTGACCGCCCCGCCGTGCCGCCACCCGGTGTCCCATGGGGCACCGGTGGCCGTACAGTCGTCCCCGTTCGTTCCCAACGGTCGAAGAGAGTGGCGAGCACCAGGTGGACGTAGCGAAGAAGCTCGACGAGATCGTCGCCGCCGTCGGCAGCGCCCGGTCGATGCCCATGTCGGCCTCGTGCGTGGTCAACCGCGCCGAGCTGCTCGCCATGTTGGAGGAGGTGCGCGGTGCGCTCCCCGGGTCGCTCGCCCAGGCCCAGCAGGTGCTCGGCGGCCGTGAACAGGTGGTCGAGGAGGCCCGCCGGGAGGCCGAGCGGATCATCGAGTCCGCACACGCCGAGCGCGCCTCGCTGATCGCCGACACCGAGATCGCCCGCCGCTCCCAGACGGAGGCGGACCGGATCCTGACCGAGGCCCGGCAGGAGGCCGAGGAGATCCGCGCCGAGGCCGACGACTACGTGGACAGCAAGCTGGCCAACTTCGAGGTCGTCCTCACCAAGACCCTCGGTTCGGTGGACCGCGGCCGGGAGAAGCTGCTGGGCCGGGCGCCGGCCGGGGCACTCGGCGAGGACCCCGGCGACGAGCCGGAGCGCAGCGCCGACCCGATGGTCCTGCGGCAGCGCGCCGACGAGTACGTGGACACCAAGCTGGGCGCGGTGGCGGCGGTGCTGGCCAAGACCCTGGAGGCGGTCGGCCGGGGCCGGCAGAAGCTGCTCGGGGCCCGCCCGACCGACGAACTCGGGGCGCACATGGCGGCTCAGGACGCCGCCCAGGACACCGGCTTCCCCCACCACTCCAGCGACGCCGACTACCTGGCCGACCTCGCCCAGGTGCGGAGCCCCGGCGAGCCCTCGGGCGGGACCGCCCCGGTCGTCACCCCGC
>NZ_SRID01000427.1 GCF_004684805.1 Streptomyces palmae | reverse complement strand
CGGCAAACCCGCCCCCGCCCCCGCCGCGAGCGCGCGGGGCCACCGCTCACTCGTCCGTCGCCGCCTGGCGTACCAGGGGGATGATCCGCAGCGGGACCGGGTTCTCCATCACGATGGCGGTGGAGGCCCGCACGATGCCCGCGAAGCCGACCACGCGGTCGATCACCCGCTGGAGGTCGGCGTTGGAGCGGGCGACCAGGCGGCAGAGCATGTCGCCGTGGCCGGTGGTGGTGTGCAGCTCCAGCACCTCGGGGACGGTGGCCAGGTGGGCCCGGACGTCGCCGCCCTGGCCCTGCTTGATCTCCAGGGTGGCGAACGCGGTCACCGGATAGCCGAGCGCGGCCGGATCCACCTCGGGCCCGAAGCCGCGGATCACGCCCCGGGCCTGGAGCCGGTCCAGCCGGGCCTGCGCGGTGCCGCGCGCCACCCCGAGCCGGCGGGACGCCTCCAGCACACCGATCCGGGGCTCCTCGGCGAGCAGCCCGATCAGCCGGGCGTCGAGTTCGTCGATCCCCATGCCATGTCCCTCCGCGCCCTGCCCCTGGCATCGCCGCCGAGGCTGGTCATCCTGTACAGAACGCCCGATGAATCTGCGATGTCACTATGCAGGCTGCCCAGCAATCACGACAACTATTGCGCACCTTGTGGTTCAGCGGGAACCTGCGGCCATGACTGAGACCATCGATCAGACCCCCCACACCGCCCGGCAGGCCGACCCCTTCCCGGTGAAGGGGATGGACGCGGTCGTCTTCGCCGTCGGCAATGCCAAGCAGGCCGCGCACTACTACGCCACCGCCTTCGGCATGCAGCTGGTCGCCTACTCCGGTCCGGAGACCGGCAGCCGCGAGACGGCCAGCTACGTCCTCGTCTCGGGCGGTGCCCGCTTCGTGTTCACCTCCGTCATCAAGGCCACCACCGACCACGGCCGGTTCCTCGCGCAGCACGTCGCCGAGCACGGCGACGGCGTGGTGGACCTGGCCATCGAGGTGCCGGACGCCCGGGCCGCCTACGCCTACGCGCTGGAGCACGGCGCCACCGGCCTGGAGGAGCCGCGCGAGGTCAAGGACGAGCACGGCACCGTGGTGCTCGCCGCCATCGCCACCTACGGCCAGACCAAGCACACCCTGGTCGAGCGCACCGGCTACGAGGGCCCGTACCTGCCCGGCTACACCGCCGCCAAGCCGATCGTGGCACCCCCGGCCAAGCGCTTCTTCCAGGCCATCGACCACTGCGTGGGCAATGTCGAGCTCGGCAAGATGGACGAGTGGGTCGGCTTCTACAACAACGTCATGGGCTTCACCAACATGAAGGAGTTCGTGGGCGACGACATCGCCACCGAGTACTCCGCGCTCATGTCCAAGGTGGTCGCGGACGGCACCCGCAAGGTGAAGTTCCCGCTCAACGAGCCGGCCATCGCCAAGAAGAAGTCGCAGATCGACGAGTACCTGGAGTTCTACGGCGGCCCCGGCGTGCAGCACATCGCCCTGGCCACCAACGACATCGTGGCCAGCGTGCAGGCGATGCGGGCGGCCGGCGTGGAGTTCCTGGACACCCCCGACTCGTACTACGACACCCTCGGCGAGTGGGTCGGCGAGACCCGGGTGCCGATCGAGACGCTGCGCGAGCTGAAGATCCTCGCCGACCGCGACGAGGACGGCTACCTGCTGCAGATCTTCACCAAGCCGGTGCAGGACCGGCCGACCGTCTTCTTCGAGATGATCGAGCGGCACGGCTCCCTGGGCTTCGGCAAGGGCAACTTCAAGGCCCTGTTCGAGGCGATCGAGCGCGAGCAGGAGCGGCGCGGCAACCTGTAGGGCACAACCCGCCCCCAGGACCACCCTTCGGGAGCGTCCCGGGTGTCTCCCCGCACTCCAGGCGCTCCGGCTCCACGACGGCGCGCGGCCCCTTCGGCCGCGCGCCGTCGGCGTTCCCGGGGTGGGGCCGTACCGCGACGCGCGGTCGCCGCGATCTTCCCCGGAGCGGTGGGGCGGTGCGAGTCTGGTGCCATGGCCGACCTGATCGCACAGCTGCGCGCCGGGCTCCCCGCGGAGGCCGTGCTCACCGATCCCGACGTCACCGGCTCGTACGCCAATGACATGGCGAGCTTCTGCGCCGCCGGCACGCCCGCCGCGGTGGTGCTGCCCCGCACCGTCGAGCAGGTCCAGCACGTCATGCGGACCGCCACCGAACTGCGGGTGCCGGTGGTCCCGCAGGGGGCGCGCACCGGGCTGTCCGGGGCGGCCAACGCCAGCGACGGCTGCATCCTGCTGTCCCTGGTGAAGATGGACCGCATCCTGGAGATCAACCCGGTGGACCGGATCGCGGTGGTGGAGCCCGGGGTGGTCAACGCGACGCTCTCCCGGGCGGTGCTGGAGCAGGGCCTGTACTACCCACCGGACCCCTCCAGCTGGGAGCAGTGCACCATCGGCGGCAACATCGGCACCGCCTCCGGCGGACTGTGCTGCGTGAAGTACGGGGTCACCGCCGAATACGTACTGGGCCTGGAGGTGGTGCTGGCAGACGGGCGGCTGCTGTCCACCGGCCGGCGCACCGCCAAGGGCGTGGCGGGCTACGACCTGACCCGGCTGTTCGTCGGCTCCGAGGGCAGCCTGGGCGTGGTGGTGAAGGCGATACTGGCGCTCAGGCCGGCCCCGCCGCGGCAGCTGGTGCTGGCCGCGGAGTTCCCGTCCGCCGCCGCGGCCTGCGAGGCGATCTGCGCGATCATGGGCGGATCGCAGGCGGACGCGGCCCCGCCGGACGAGGGCGGTGGGCCGGGGTCACCGCCCGGCACCGGCCCGGTGAGGGTCGGGCACGCTCCGGCGCTGCTGGAGCTGATGGACCGTACCTGTGTACGGGCCGTCAACCGGATGACGAAGATGGGCCTGCCGGAGAGCACCGAGGCCCTGCTGCTGTGCGCCTTCGACACCCCGGACCCCACCGCCGACCTCGCCGCGGTCGGGGCGCTGTGCACCGCGGCCGGGGCCACCGAGGTCGTCCCGGCCGAGGACGAGGCCGAGTCGGAACTGCTGCTCCAGGCCCGCCGGTCGGCGCTGCCCGCGCTGGAGGCCATCAAGTCCACCACCATGATCGACGATGTGTGCGTGCCGCGTTCCCGGCTGGCCGAGATGATCGAGGGCACCGCCGCCATCGCCGAGAAGTACGACCTGACCATCGGCGTGGTCGCCCATGCCGGCGACGGCAACACCCACCCCACCGTCTGCTTCGACGCCACCGACCCGGACGAGTCGCGGCGGGCCCGCGAGTCCTTCGACGAGATCATGGCGCTGGGCCTGGCCCTGGGCGGCACCATCACCGGCGAACACGGGGTGGGCCTGCTGAAGAAGGAGTGGCTGGCCCGCGAACTCGGCCCGGTGGGGCTGGAGTTGCAGCGCGGCATCAAGCAGGTCTTCGACCCGCTGGGCATCCTCAACCCGGGCAAGGTCCTCTGAAGGAACGGCGGGGCCGCCGCCCTGCCCGGGCCGGGAATCCCGGAAGCGGGGCCGCGGAGCCCGGGTACGGGGCGGTCGGACGGCACCCGCGCGCGGGGCGCGGCCCCCGGCACCTGTGCGCGGGCCGCCGCCCCGATGATTGTGCGCGGGCCGCCGCCCCCGGCGGCTGGTTTCCGGGCAGCCGGCGCCGGCACCCGCGCGCGGGGCGCCACCCCGGCACATTCCCTCACGCCCGGCATCCGGTTACGCCCCCGCCTCCGGCGTTCCCTCCGCGGACCAGGGTCCGCGCGGCCGGCGGTCATGGCCGGGGATGCGGGCGAGCAGGACGTCCAGCGCCTCGTCCACGTCCAGCCGGTCGCCCTCCCGGCCCGGCGGCACCACCCGCAGGGTGCGCTCCAGCCAGGCCGACACCGCCGGGGCCGAGGCCTCCAGCAGCGCGTCCCCGTCCGGTGAACTCAGCGCCATCACCACCATGGAGCGCCCGGCCATCCGGGCCGGCCACACCCGCACGTCACCGTCACCGCTGGCCCGGAACACCCCCTCCACCAGCAACTCGCGGGCGAAGGTCCAGTGCACCGGCGCCTCGGAGCCGACGTGGAAGGTGATGTGCACCGCGTACGGGTCATCGGTCCGGTAGGTCAGCCGGGCCGGCACGGGGATGCTGTACTCCGGCGACAGCACCAGGTTCATCTCCAGCTCGCGCTCCACCACAGTCCTGCTCATCGCTCGCGACCTCTCTCTCGCACTCCCTGAGTCGCCGACCCCTGGGTGGGCCGACACTTGGTGAGAGGCCGCTGCCGCCGGTTCCTTACACGCTTTCTCGCAATCAGTCGGAAATTCTTTTCGCTCGCACGGGAGAGTGGTGGCGGACGCGGTGCGGGCCCTGGCGGCAGGCCCGTCTGATAGAACCGGGACACCGCCCCGCGGACCGCCCCGGGGTGCGCCAGACCGGTGGAGCGATATACAGCCCCTCGCGCTTGTGCGGCAGACTGCATAGGCCCCACCCGACCGCACAGCAGACACGGGACATCGGAGATCATGAGCGCTCCTACCTCAGGATCCGCGGACGGCAGCTCCATCCCCGGCTACTACCCGGACCCATCCATCCCCCACTACATCCGCTACTGGAACGGCGTGTCCTGGGTCCCCGGCACCAGCCGGCCCGCCCCGGCCGAGGGCGAGTCGCTGCCGGTTCCCCCGCCCGGTGTCGCCGCGCCCTCCGTCAGCGAGACCACCCAGCTGGCCGGTGCGGTGCCGGACGAGACCGGTCCGATGTTCCTCGACCAGCCGCCGGAGCCCCGGCCCCGGAGCGGTGAGACCCCCACCGGCGCGGGTAGGGCGACAGCGGCCGGGGCCGCCGCCTCCGCCGAGCCCACCGTCGACCTGCCGGGTGACGCCTCGTCGGCTCCGCCGGCCGGGGACGGGCCGGGCCGAGGGCAGGGCAGCCGCCCCGAACCCGCCACCGCCTGGCAGGCCGACGCCTCCCGGCAGAGCGGCCTCGGTTGGGGCGCCACCGGGGCGAACTCCCCCGGCGAGCGGGACCGCCGGATCTCCTGGGGCACGGAGGACACACCGGGTGCCCGAGGGTCGGCCCCGCGTGCCGGCGCACTGCCCGGCCAGGGGAGTGGCGAGTCGGGCGGCCGGGTGGACGACCAGCGCCAAGCCGCCGACCCCCGCCGCGCCACCGGTGCCGGCGCCGCCCGGACACAGCCGCCCGCGGAGCGGGACCCGGCACCCGGCGGCCCCGACGCGACGCCGGGCGCCGACGGCGGCACGGGCCGGCAGACCACCCCCGGCACGGTGCCCGCCCAGGCCGACAGCCGCACCGCCCCCGCCCCGGCCGGCGCCGAAGCCGCCACACCGGGCGAGGGCGGCCCGCGCGACGGCACCCTCACCCTGCGCGCCGTGGACCCCGCGGCCGGCCCGGCGCCGAGCGGACGCGACCGGGGCACCCTGACCATCCGCGCGCTGGGCACCCCCGAACCGCAGGACGGCACGCCCGTCCCGGGCCAGGCCACCGGGCAGTCCGGGCCCGCGCAGGGCACCACCCCTCCCGCGCCCGGCACCCAGGGC
>NZ_SRID01000426.1 GCF_004684805.1 Streptomyces palmae | reverse complement strand
CTCCTGGCCGGCGCCCCGGCCGGGCGCCCGCCGCCTAAGGTCACCCACAGCTCGGCCGGGGCGGGCGGCGCCCCTTCCGCCAGAACGTGCCGCAGCGCGGACTCCACCTCCTCCGCCCCCTCCACCAGCAGATCGCCGAGCGGGCGCCCCAGCATGGTGCTGCGCCCGGTCCGCAGCGCCTGGGCCGCATGGCTGTTGACCACCGCCGGACGCAGATCGGCGTCGACCACGACCACCCCCCAGGCGGTGCTGTCCAGCAGCGCCTCGCTGAGCGCCACCGACCGCTCCAGGTCCATCTGGGTGTGCGCCTCGCTGAACGCGCAGTACACCCCGGGCGACCGCCCGCTCGAACGCGGCACCGCGGAGGACTGGGCGCGTACCAGCACCCGGCCGCCGTCCCTGGTGAGCAGCGGGAACTCGTGCACCTGGCGACCCGGGGAGGCCATGGCCGCCAGCAGCCGGTCCTCCATAGCCCCGGCGTCGGCGTCGCGCGCCGCCCAGCCGCCCAGGCCCCGGCGCCCGATCGCCTCGGCCGCCGACCAGCCCAGGACGCGTTCGGCCTCGCGGTTCCAGTGGGTGACGGTGCCGTCGGCGTCCAGCGCGAACAGCCCGGCGTCCATGCCGTTCAGCAGCGCGGCCAGCAGGTCGGAGTCCACCCCGCCGGCCCCGGGCAGGCCGCCGGGCGCCGCGCCCTCGGGACGGTCGGGGTCGCTCGCCGGATCCCCGGCCGGGGTCGGCGGGACAGGCTCGGAACGCTGCGAAGCGGACATCGGACACCCCCTGCGATACACGGCCGCACGGTCTGCCGGGACCCCCTGCCCGCACCGCGCACCCTGCTCGACTCGACCTGCTTGACCTACATGACCTGCACGATCCGCGTGCGTCGCGCGCACCGCGGCGGGGTGGGCCGCCGCGTCCGCTGCTTCTGCCGCACGACGGGCCATTCAACTCGAACGTGACAGGGGCCACACCTGGTTCGGTGAAATCGTTGCTGCTCGGAAATTCGGTTGAACCCCTCTCGGCGGGTTCCTAGGCTGTGGAGCACACGAGAAGGGAGGTGGTTCGGCAGATGTATGGCAACCGGACGCGTGAGGTGGCTGCGGGCTAGCAGTCCTTCCCCGGGCTCCGCCAGGAGTTCGGTGCCGGCGCTCGCCGGCCCAATCCCAAGCAGTCACCCGACCCGTGGGCTCGCCGGTACGTCCGGCCGGTTCCCTCTCCGAGGGAAGTCAGCCCACGGGTCGTCTGTTTTCCCGGATGTCTCCGGATGTCTTCGCATGTCTTCGCATGTCTTCGCATGTCTTCGCATGTCTTCGGATGTTTTCCGAGGTCCCCGGATGCGCCACGCCCGTACCGCAGCCGCACCCGGGGCGTACGGAGCCCCGCTATTCGCCCAGGACGTTCAGTTCGATGCCGGCGAGGCGTTCCGGGTCCGCGATCACGTCGATCTCGGTGATGCCGGCGTCCGTGATCGTGAAGGCCAGCACCAGGCGCAGCCGGCCCCGCGGTGCCATGACCAGTCCGACCGAGCCGTCCAGCAGGGCCACCCCGGTGAACCCGGCCCGTCCGGTGGCGGCCATCGCGCCCCGGGCCACCAGCTCGGCGCCGCGGACCGTGATCGGCTCGGGGGTGGGCACGACCAGGGCGTCCGCCCGCAGCACCACGTCCGGGTGGAGCAGGGACAGCAGCGCCTCGAAGTCTCCGCCGCGGGTGGCGGCCAGGAAGGCGTCCACCACCCCGCGGCGCCGGTTCGGGTCGGTCCCCGCCGCCGGGCTGCCGCCCCGCACCCGGCGGCGGGCGCGGCTGGCCAACTGCCGGGTCGCGGCGGGGGAACGCTCCAGCATCAGCGCGATGTCCTCGAAGGGCACGGCGAACATGTCGTGCAGTACGAAGGCGATGCGCTCGGCCGGCGAGAGGGTGTCCAGCACCACCAGCAGCGCCACCCCGACCGAGTCGGCCAGCAGCGCCTCCTCCTCCGGGTCGGCCCCGCCCGCCGGGTCGGCGACCGGCTCGGCGGGCTGCTCCTCCAGCAGCTCCTCGCGCCGCGTCTGCCGGGTACGCAGCATGTTCAGGCAGACCCGGGACACCACGGTGGTCAGCCAGCCGGTGATGTTCTCCACCTCGGCCGCGTCCGCACGGCTGACCCGCAACCACGCCTCCTGCACCGCGTCCTCGGCCTCGCTGAGCGAGCCGAGTATCCGATAGGCCACGGCCCGCAGATGGGCCCGGTCGGCCTCGAACCGCTCCGCGGGCAAAACCTGCTGGTTCATCGGTGTCACATTCCTCGATCGCCACGTGTCAGGGAAGCAGAACGGCGAAAACCTATCGGTACGACCGGAGCCGAGGCCCGGTCAGAAGGCTTCCTGGAGAGCGATCATGACGTCCACCATCCTGGTCACCGGCGGCACCGGCACCCTCGGCCGGCAGGTCGTACCGCAGCTGCGCGAGGCCGGCCGGACCGTGCGGGTGCTCAGCCGGCACGGCCACCAGTCCACCGAGGGCATCGAGTACGTCACCGGTGACCTGCGCAAGAACGAGGGGATCGAGACCGCGGTGGCGGGCGTGGAGATCGTCCTGCACCTGGCCGGCGGACCCAAGGGGGACGACGAGGCCACCCGGAACCTGGTGCGGGCGGCGTCCCGTGCCGGGGTGCGGCACCTGGTGTACATCTCGGTCATCGAGGCGGACAAGCTCCCGCTCGGCTACTACCGCGCCAAGGCCGCCTCCGAGCAGGTGGTGGCCGAATCCGGACTGCCGTGGACCACGCTGCGCGCCGCCCAGTTCCACGACCTGGTGTTCACCGTGGCGGAGAAGATGGCCAAGCTGCCGGTGATCCCCGCCCCCGGCATCCGGTTCCAGCCGGTGGACTCCGGAGAGGTGGCGACCCGGCTGGTGGAGCTGACCCTGGGCGCGCCGGCCGGCCTGGTGCCCGACCTGGCCGGACCGCGGGTGTACGAGCTGTCCGAGCTGCTCCGCGGCTACCTCGCGGCCCGCGGCAAGCGCCGGCCGCTGCTGCCGATGCGGATGCCCGGGAAGGCCGGCCGCATCTACCGCGAGGGCGGGAACCTGAACCTGGTGGACGCCGTCCGGGGCGAGCGGACCTGGGAGGACTTCCTGGCCGAGCGGGTGCGGTGAGCGCCCGGGACGCCCGTACGACGCCTGCCGGCCCAGGGCCCCGCGGAGCCGCACCCCGCGCCATCCGCGCCGGGACACCCGTCAGCGGCCGCGAGGACGCCGAGAACGCCGGGAATGCCGGGAACGCCGCGCATCCGATCCGCTCGCGGCCGGACGCCCGGCCCCCGGGAGCGTCCGCCGGCCTACGGGCAGAGCCGCTCCACCCGCCAGGCGTCGCCCTCGCGCACATAGCGCAGCCGGTCGTGCAGCCGGTTCTCGCGGCCCTGCCAGAACTCCACCTCGTCCGGCACCACCCGGAACCCGCCCCACTCCGGGGGCACCGGCACCTGCTCCTGCGGGTAGCGCTCGGCCAGTTCGGTGTAGCGCTGGTCGAGTTCCTCGCGGGAGGCGACCACCGTCGACTGGGCGCTGGCCCAGGCGCCCAGCTGGGAGCCGTGCGGGCGGGTGCGGAAGTAGGCGGCGGTCTCGTCCCGCCCGGTGCGCTGCGCGGTCCCCCGCACCACGACCTGGCGGGCCAGCGCGTGCCAGGGGAAGAGCAGCGAGATGTTCGGGTTGGCGGCCAGTTCGCGGCCCTTGCGGGAGCCGTAGTTGGTGAAGAAGACGAAGCCGTGCTCGTCGTACGACTTCAGCAGCACCGTACGGGAGCTGGGTCGGCCGGCCTCGTCCACCGTGGAGACGACCATGGCGTTGGGCTCGGGCAGCCCGCTCTCCACGGTCTGGATGAACCAGCGGGCGAACTCCTCGAACGGGCTCTCCGCCAGTTCGGTCTCGGCCAGCCCCTCCGAGCGGTACTGCTTGCGCATGACGGCGGGGTCGACGGTCACACCGGCGAACGGGTCGTGCGGATCAAGGTGAGGCACCCGCCTATCTTGCAACACCGGCCGCGGCACGCCCAGGGACTTTCCCCCGGCTCCCGTCCCGCCCCCGCCATCCGATTGGCGGAACCCTCCGGCACGGCGCGGACCGCCGGGCCGCACCGGCCGTGCGACCATTCACTTTGCCCTCGGTGACACCCGGATAACCCTGTTCCCGCGACCTTGCCGGGTGTGCCGCTCATCACCCTTCCCACAAGGTGTCGAACCCATCGAAAATCATGTTCCGGCCCCCTGCGGCCGCCGGGCACCGACCGCTATCGTGTCCGCCCCGTACCGCCTCCCGCGCGGCTGGGTGACCGCCATCCGCGTACGGGGTAGCACCGGGGTGACCGCTTGAGACCGCGAGTCGCCGCCGCGACCGCGGAGCCGTCCGGCACCGCCCGACCACGACCACCGGTACGCCGCTGAGACCCGGTCAAGAGCCGCCAGTCCCCCGTCGACCACATCATGAGGAGCCGCCTGATGTCCGACTTCGTACCTGGACTCGAGGGAGTCATCGCGTTCGAGACGGAGATCGCCGAACCCGACAAGGCGGGCGGCGCACTCCGCTACCGGGGCGTCGACATCGAGGACCTGGTGGGCAAGGTGTCCTTCGGCAACGTCTGGGGCCTGCTGGTGGACGGGGCGTTCAACCCCGGCCTGCCGCCCGCCGAGCCGTTCCCGATCCCGGTGCACTCGGGTGACATCCGCGTCGACGTGCAGTCCGCGCTGGCCATGCTGGCGCCCGTGTGGGGCCTTCGCCCGCTGCTGGACATCGACGCCGAGCAGGCCCGCGAGGACCTCGCCCGGGCCGCCGTGATGGCCCTGTCCTACGTCGCCCAGTCGGCCCGCGGCCAGGGGCTGCCGATGGTCCCGCAGCGGGAGATCGACAAGGCGGAGACCGTGGTGGAGCGCTTCATGCGGCGCTGGCGGGGCGAGCCCGACCCCAAGCACGTGGCCGCGGTGGACGCGTACTGGACCTCCGCCGCCGAGCACGGCATGAACGCCTCGACCTTCACCGCCCGGGTCATCGCCTCCACCGGCGCCGACGTCGCCGCCGCGCTCTCCGGGGCGGTCGGCGCCATGTCCGGCCCGCTGCACGGCGGCGCGCCCTCCCGCGTCCTCGGCATGATCGAGGAGATCGAGCGGACCGGGGACGCGGTCGCCTACGTCAAGCAGGCCCTGGACCGGGGTGAGCGGCTGATGGGCTTCGGCCACCGCGTCTACCGCGCCGAGGACCCCCGGGCCCGGGTGCTGCGGCGCACCGCCAAGGAGCTGGGCGCCCCGCGCTTCGAGATCGCCGAGGCGCTGGAGAAGGCCGCCCTGGAGGAGCTGCACAACCGCCGCCCGGACCGGGTGCTCGCCACCAACGTGGAGTTCTGGGCGGCCATCGTGCTGGACTTCGCGGAGGTCCCGGCGCACATGTTCACCTCGATGTTCACCTGCGCCCGCACGGCCGGCTGGAGCGCGCACATCCTGGAGCAGAAGCGCACCGGCCGCCTGGTGCGCCCCACCGCCCCTGTCTCTTATACCCATCTCA
>NZ_SRID01000425.1 GCF_004684805.1 Streptomyces palmae | reverse complement strand
GGGTTAGGGGTGGGCCACGGGTGGCTCCGCCCCTCCTGGTCCAGGCCACCGGTCGGACACCTGACGCCGGGGTGTGCTCGCGGTTCCCGGCACGAAAAGGGGCGGGGCGCCGCATCGCGACGCCCCGCCCCTCGCTACCGCCTGTGGTCCCCGGCGCCCGCCTGGTTCACTCGGCGACGTAGGTGCGGCGGCTCCATACGAAGACCCGCAGGTTCCGTCCCGCCCTCTCCTGCCATTCGGCCGTGGGTGCGTAGTGGTCGTAGTGGCTGCCCCGGGGGAGCTTGACGACCTGGTCGAGGTCGTCGACCGTCACGATCCGCTCGTCCTCGGGGGACGTGTCCGCCGACAGGAGCGCCGGAGCACCCCGGAGAACGGCGTTGCCTTCGGGTTGGGCCATATGTCGCCTCGCTTCCTTGTTCGCCGCTCCCACTGTGCGGAAGGACGCTCAGGAATCACTGGACTCCCACTACAGCCCGGGTGCACCGATCCGTTCAGCCCACCGGGACGGGCAGGATCCGGCGCAGCGGGTCGGCCGGCAGCCTGCCGTGGCGCTTCCATTCGCGGGGGTAGCCGACCGACACCTCCTGGAAGCGCACGCCGTCCTCCACGGTCACCCGGGGAATGTGCAGATGCCCGTAGACGACGGTCTCGGCGCGGAAGCGCACATGCCAGTCGGCGGTGAGCTCGCTGCCGCACCACAGGGCGAAGTCCGGGTAGCGCAGCACCCGGGTGGGCAGCCGGGTCAGGGGCCAGTGGTTGATGAGCACCGTGCGCAGCGCGGGGTCGCAGGCGGCGAGCCGGCGCTCGGTCTCCTCGATACGGGCCCGGCACCAGGCGTCCCGGGTGGGATACGGGTCGGGGTGCAGGAAGTGCTCGTCGGTGCAGACCACGCCGGCCTGGTGCGCGTGGGCGAGCGCCGCCTCCTTGCTGTCGATGCCGTCCAGCCGGAAGGTGTAGTCGTAGAGCAGGAAGAGCGGGGCCAGGGTCAGCGGCCCGCCCTTGCCCTGCCAGACCGGGTAGGGGTCCTCGGGGGTGACGATGCCCTTGGCCCGGCACATCTCGACCAGCCGCTGGTAGCGGGCGACGCCGCGCTCCTCCACCGGGTCCTTGGGGTGGCTCCACAGCTCGTGGTTGCCGGGCACCCAGATCACCTTGGCGAACCGCTCGCTGAGCAGGCCGAGCGCCCATTCGATGTCGCTGAACACCTCGCCGACGTCCCCGGCGACGATCACCCAGTCCTCGTCGGAGCCCGGCCGCAGCCGCTCCACGATCGCCCGGTTCTCCTCGTAGGCCACGTGCAGATCACTGATGGCGAGAAGCTCGCCCCGGTGCGTGCCGCCCAATTGATTCTCCTGTCGTACGGTGGCGTTCACAGTGCGGTGCTCGGCAGGACCGGCCCCGGTGGCCCGGTGCCGGTGTCGGCCTCACGGCCGCGGCGGGCCGGCTCCGCGCGCCCACCGGGCGCGGGGCCACCGGCCCGTAATCCATGGTCCCCGGCGGGTGCCGCCCCAGGGCCCGCCGGCCGGCCCGGCGGTACGCGGCGGGGTGCGCCGCGGGTCGGTGTGCCGGGGTGCGCGGGCGGCTCGTCCGGCTCGCGCGGCGCGGCCGGGTGGGGCACCGTGGGAGGTGCCATCGGACCACCGCACGGACGAGGAAGGCCGCCATGTCGCACCACACCTACCGGGTGACCGAGATCGTCGGCAGCTCGCACCAGGGCATCGACGAGGCCATCCGCAACGGCATCGGACGTGCCGCGCAGACGCTGCGCCATCTGGACTGGTTCGAGGTCGGGCAGATCCGGGGCAATATCGCCGACGGCAGGATCGAGCACTACCAGGTGTGCCTGAAGGTGGGCTTCCGTCTGGAGGAACCGGAGTCCGGTGCCGACTCCTCCTGAGCCGGGCTCAGCCACCGTGCGCGTCCTCACCCATGGCTCCCCCGTCCTGGCGCCGCGCACGCGGGCTGGCGCCGTTGTCATGACCGCTGAACAGCAGCGTACGGGAATCGGCCCGCCGGAACACAGGATCACGGCGCGGTGCGGTGGGTGACGGTCTTCGACCAGTCGATCCGGTATCCGGTCAGCCAGTCGTCGGCGCCGGCGCTGCCCCGGTCCAGCCGGCGGGAGATAAGGGTGTCGCGCACTACCCTGCCGACGGCCCCGGGGGCGGTGTGGCGGGCCATCGCGGCGCTGGCGGCGACCAGGCGCTCCACCCGCTCCCGGCGCAGCCGCTCGTAGGCGGCGAGCGCCTGCCGCCTGGGCAGGTCGCGCAGGCAGGTGGCGAGCACCACCGCGTCCTCGATGGCCATGGACGCGCCCTGGGCGGCGTTGGGCGCGGCGGCGTGGGCCGCGTCCCCGATGACCACCATGGACTCACCGGACCAGGTGGGGACGGTGGGGATCTCGTATCCGGCGGCGGCCACGATGGTCTCCCCGCTGGCCCGTATGATCCCGGCGGCCGGGGTGCGGTCGGCCGCGAACAGTTCGGTCAGCCGCTCCCGCCACCGGTCGGCCCCGGTGGCGGCGAGTTCGGCCCGGGAGACCTCGGGGCTGGGGACGTTGGCGAACCACCAGACCTCGCCATCCGGGGCCACCGTGCAGCCGAAGAAGGCGCGCTTGCCGTAGACCATGGTGTAGGCGCCCGGTGCGGGCGCGTCCGGGGCGTCGCGGGTGTAGCCGCACACGGTGACCTGGCCGGTGTACCGGGGGCGGGGCGCCGCGGCGTCGATGGTCTTGCGGGTGGCCGAGTGGATCCCGTCGGCACCGATCAGCACGTCCGCCTGGGCGCGTGCGCCGTCGGCGAAGGAGGCCACGATCCGCCCGTTGGGCGCGGTGTGGGCCGCCGCGAAGCGGCTGCCGTACCGGATCGGTACGCCGAGCCGGTTCGCCTCATGGCGCAGCACCCGGTTCAGGGAGGCTCGCTTGAGGGTGCGGGGGCCGCCCCCCGTCCCGTCCTGGCCGCCGGCGATCGGCCGGGTGCCCAGCAGCTTGCCGGTGTTGCCGACGAACTCCACCCGGTCGGCACCGAAGGAGGCCTCCAGCACCGGCTGGTGCGCGTCGATGGTGCGCAGGGCGGCGATGCCGTTGGCGAACACGGTGAGGAAGGCGCCGCCCTCGTCCTCGCCCTCGAACCGCCGTTCGTGGACGACCGCGTCGATCCCGGCCTTGCGCAGGGCCAGGGCGGTCGCCACTCCGGCGATTCCACCGCCGATGATCAAGGCGTCGGTCATGCTGCTCCAGGGCTCGGTACGGGCAGGTGGGCGGCCCGCGGGAGCGTGGCACCGGGCCGCCTGCGCCCTGCCGTCCGCCCCGGTGGCACCCGAGGGCGGTCCCCGAACCGCTGGTGCGCAGCTTAGGGGGTGTCCGAGGGGTCTCCGCGGCGTTCCGGCGTCCTCTCCGGGGCACGGGGCCGCTCCAACGGGTGCCGCGGCCGGGGAGGTTGGGCCGCCGGCGGGCCGGGACCGCGGTTCAGTCCGGCTCCTCGGCGTACATGATCACCTGCTGGCGGCGCAGCACCCGGCCGCGCCAGACATAGCCGTGCCGTACGGTGCGGGCTATCGACCCGGCGGGCCGGCCGTCGTCGGCGGGCCGGCTGCCGACGATCTCGTGGCGGACCGGATCGACCGGGCCCTCGTCGTGCAGGTCGGCGACATCGCAGAGGGCGAAGAGGCGGATCAGCCGGCCGTCCAGCCAGCGCAGCGCGGTAGCGGCCTGCTCGGGGTCGGTCTCCTCGGCACCCTGCTTGGTGAGGTCGGCCAACCAGTCGGCGAGCACCAGCAGTTCGGGGACCACCGGGTGCGGGTGGTCCGTCTCGGCGCGCCACAGGCGCTGTTCGGCGCGGAGTTCGGCGGCCTCGGCGCGCAGCGCGGCGTTCTCCGCGCGTAGGCGCGCTATCCGGAGTCGGGACAGCGGGTTCCATGGCATCGACGTCTCCCCCTTGGCGAGCCCCTCGTCCTCGCCGAGTCGAATGATCCTGATCATGTCAACGACAGCCCGGTACGTGCTCCCTCACGGACGGCGGCGAAGGTGCCCAGTGTGCATCCCGGTCCACCGGCAGGTACAGCACATCGCAGGCATCCCGGTCGGCGTGTCCCCCGGCCGGTCAGGGTCCGGTCGAGCCGGGCTCGACGTCCACCTGGTATCCCCGTACCCATACGTCCCGGTGCCGAAGTGCCCAAGCGCCGAGCAGACCAAGGGGAGAGACGATGACCAACCCGTTCGAGAACCCGGACGCGTCCTACTACGTGCTCGTCAACGAGGAGAACCAGCACTCGCTGTGGCCGTCCTTCGCGGAGGTGCCGCAGGGGTGGACCGTCGTGCACGGGGAGAGCGGGCGCCAGGAGTGCCTGGACTACATCGAGGCCAACTGGACCGACATGCGGCCCAGGAGCCTGGCCGAGGCGATGGACGGCGCCTCCTGACCCCTGGTGGGGCAGCCTGACCACGCGGGCCGCTCGCCGGCGCCCGCTACTTCAGCAGCCGTGACAGCCGGCGGTCGGCGAGCGGCTTGCCGCCGGTCTGGCAGGTGGGGCAGTACTGGAGCGAGGAGTCCTTGTAGGAGACCTCCCGGATGGTGTCCCCGCACACCGGGCAGGGTTCCCCGGTGCGTCCGTGTACCCGCATACCCATCTTCTTCTCCGCCTTGAGTTCGCCCGCGGCCAACCCCCGGGAGCGTTCCACGGCGTCGGCCAGGGTGTCGCGCAGCGCCTGGTAGACCACGGTGGTCTCGTGCTCGGTGAGGTCCGCGGCGATCCGGAACGGCGACATCCGGGCGGCGTGCAGGATCTCGTCGGAGTAGGCGTTGCCGATGCCGGCGATGACCGTCTGGTCGCGCAGGACGCCCTTGATCCGGTGCCGGACCCCGCGCAGGAGTCCGGCGAAGGCGGCGCGGTCGAAGCTCTCCTCCAGCGGGTCCGGGCCGAGCCGGGCGATGCCCGGCACCTGGCGCGGATCGGTGACGCAGTACACCGCCAGGGCCTTCTTGGTCCCCGCCTCCGTCACGTCGAAGCCGGTGGCCCTGTCCGGGTCGGGCCCCGGGGATCCGCCCGGCTCGGTCAGCAGGACGCGCAGGGCCAGCGGTCCGCGCCCCGGCCGCGGCGGCGCCGCGGGCAGGTCGGTGCGCCAGCGCAGCCAGCCGGCCCGGGCCAGATGCACGATCAGCCGGGTGCCCGTGTCGGTGGCCAGGTCCAGGAACTTGCCGTGCCGGCCGACCCCGGTCACCGTACGGCCCTCCAGCGCGGTCAGCGGCGGATCGTAGGTCTTGAGCACGCTCACCGCGACGGGGTGCACCCGGCCGATCCGCCGGCCGACGGCGTGCTCGGCCAGATACCCGGCGAGGGCCTCCACCTCGGGCAGCTCCGGCATGCCACCAGTGTGCCCGGCGGCGGTCGGTGCCGCGCGGCGGCGGGCCGCGGCCTGCCGCTCCGTCAACCGCCGTCCGGCCGCGCCGCGCCGGGCGGCCGGCCGGCGGAGAGCGCCCGGGCCAGATAGGGGGCGGTGCGCCCCGCCCCGGCGCGGGCCACCTCGGCCGGAG
>NZ_SRID01000424.1 GCF_004684805.1 Streptomyces palmae | reverse complement strand
CCGCCGGGGGGCTCGGCACCGGAGGGCTGGTCGTGCCCTCCGGCTCACTGCCCGCCCAACTCCGCGCGGCGCTGGCCCCACTCGCCCCCGCGTTCGACGCCGCCGAGCGAGGCACCCGGCCGTGAGCCGCCCCGCCCGGGGCATCCGCTGAACGAACAGGGGATCCGGACCGCGCCGATGTGCCCGGCCAGCATCCTCCTCGTCAGCCGATTCCCCGTGGATGCCGCCGCGTCAGCTCGCGATCCACGCGTGGAGCACTACTCCGGCATGCGGGGTGGTGTACGGGCCGCGGGCCTGGGTTCCGCCAGGCCCGGAGTACGGGGTGCGGTGGGGTCGGCTGTTGGTTGCGGTGCGGTTGGTGGGTGTGACTCCGGCGGGGTGGTCTGGTGGGGGGTGCGGGCTGCGGTCGGGTCGGCCGCCGGTTGTGGTGCGGTTGGTGGAGCCGGGTCTGGCGGGGGTGCCGAAGTCGGGGTCTCCGGCGAGTTGGACGGTGTCTCCCCGGCGCCGTTCAGTTCGTCGCGCATGACGGCCCGCAGCCGCAGGGTGCCGACCAGCCGCTGGAAGGATTCGGACCAGTAGCCCACGGCACCCGGCGAACCGTCCTCCGGCTCGTCCGATACCGCGGTCAGCACCTCCAGCCGGTCCGCCTGCGCCGGGTCCAGGCACCGCTCGGCGAGCCCCATCACCCCGCTGAAGCTCCAGGGGTAGCTGCCCGCGTCCCGGGCGATGTCCAACGCGTCCACCACCGCCCGACCCAGCGGCTCGGACCACGGGACGGCACACACCCCCAGCAGCCGGAACGCGTCCGACAGCCCGTGTGCGGCGATGAACTCCGCCACCCAACCGGCCCGTTCCTCCGGCGGGAGGGCGGACAGCAGCTTCGCCGGATCCCGCCAGGACGCCGTCACGGCCGCCGCCAGCGCGGCCTCCCCGGCGATCGGCGGGGTGCTGAGCGGCGCCGCCGGGGAGCCGAGCAGCGCCCGCGACCAGGCGGTGTTCCGCTGCCGGACCGCCGCCCGGCACCAGGCCGCGTGCAGATCGGGCTGCCAACCGTCGGCGACCGGTAGCGCCACCACGGCCGCGGCGCCCCGCCCACCGAACCACTCGGTCCAGCACTCCAGCGGGGTGGACTCCACCAACTGCCCCAGCCACCAGGCCTTCTCGCCTCGGCCGGAGGGCGGTTTGGGGACCACCCCGTCCCGCTGCATCGCGCTGTCGCACTCCTCCGGCGCCCGCACCACGATCCGCGGCGCGCCGGCGCCCCCGGCCGGATCCTCCAGCCGCACATGGGCTCGCGACCGCTCGGCCATCCGTCGCGCCAGCGCCGAACAGGGCAGCGCGGACAGCAACTCGGCCGCGGTGGCCCGTACGTTGCGGCTGCGGTCGGCCAGCGCCTGCTCCAGGAACGGCTCGTCCCCGGGCGACAGGTTGTCGCGCAGCGAGTCCAGGAACATCAGCCGATCCTCCGCGCGCTCCGTCGCCCAGGTGCCGGCGAGCAGCGCGAGCCCGGCCGCGGGGTCCCGGTGCCGCACCATCGACAACAGGGACACCCGTTCCGCGAACAGGCCCTCCTCCCACAGCTTCGCCACCTCCTCGGGGGTGGCCGACTCGGACAGCCCGCCGGTGCCCCGGCCCGGACCGCCGCGCAGCGCGAACTTCCACTCCGCGTTCAGCCGGGCCAGCCACAGCCCCCGCGGCCCGGCCAGGGCGAGCGCGTCGGGACGCAGGTCGGTGCGCGCCCGCGCCGCGTCCAGCAGTGCGGGCAGCAGAGCGTCCGGGGCGCGGTAGCCGTGCCCGTTGGCCATGGCCAGCCACTGCGGCAGCAACTCGGTGAGGTCCGGGGCGGCACGCGGCCCGGACGGCCCCTGGCCGACGCGGTCCGCCAGCAGCAACCCCAGCCGGCGGCGTGCGGCGGCGGGCAGCGCCGGGCGCGGGTCGGCCGGTGCGGGGGCCGGCAGCGGCCAGGCGGCGGCCGGGCGCACCCCCGCCCGGCGCGCGACCGTGCTCAGCGCGGCGGCGTCCAGCAGCGCGGCCGCGGGATCCTGCCCGGGCCGGACGGTCACCGGTGGCCTGCGGCGCTCCGTGCCCAGGAGCGCCGCGGCGAGCAGATCCCCCCACGCATCGGCCTCGGGCACGGCCCCGCCTCCGGGCGCCGTCTCTGCTCCCCCTTCGGGCCCCCCGCTTCCGGCTTCCGCCATGGCCCCTCCCTCAGGCACCGTCTTGGTTCCTCCCGCGGAACCGATCCCGTTCTCGGGCGCCGTCGTGCCGGCCGTGCCGTCCCCGGCCGGAGGGCCTGCGGTGGTGGTCGTGGTCGTCGTGGTCCTGGTCACGGCGTCCCTTCGTACGGGTCGGTCGGTCGTACGGGTCGGTCCGGGGCGGTCGGCTGCCGGAGGGCGGTGGCTCAGAGCGGAACGGGGTGCGGGTCCCAGGTGGTGATCGGGGCGAAGCCGCGGTGCCCGCACTCCCCGAAGACGGTCACCGGACCGCCCCCGGAGACCGCCGTGAGCTGCCAGAGGTTGGTGCGCTGGAGGCAGCGCGGGTCCACCGGGACCGCGGTGCCGGTCCGGGCGTCGGCCAACTGCCAGCCACCCTGCCCCGGTATCGGCGTGACACCGGAGAGAACGGTGGGCCAGGCGTCCAGCCAGGGATCGTCGCGCAGCGCCTCGCCGTAGTCCGCCAGCGCCTCCGCTATCCCCGTCCCGGGTGGCGCGGTCGCCTCCGACTCCGGCGCGGGCCGCCCGTAACGGGTGCCCAGCACCGCCCGCAGCGGACGGGCCGACGGGTAGTAGACCAGGTCCGCGTCGAGCACCAGACCGGTGGGCAGGGCCGGCTCGGGGGCCCGCCCGGCCGCGCCGAACGAGAGCAGCAGCGCCATCCGCCCGGTGCGCCGGCCGCGCAGCCAGGTCCGGCGGGCGGTCAACCTGCCCTCCTCACTGTCCTGGCGGCCGAGCACCGACCAGTGGTCCCGCACGGCCGGCCCCGAGGCCAGCAGCCCGGCCGTGCCGACCGGGATGCCCACCCGGGAACGGGTGGTGGCGGCCAACCCCTCCGGCAACTCCTCCCTGTGGAGGAAGCCCTGGCTGAGCAGATGGGTCAGCGCGCACTCCTCCAGCATCCGGCCCGGCCAGCCGGGCCCGGAGGCCCGCACCGACGCCAGCTCGCGCACCCGGGCCGCCAGCCCCGGCGCCTGCGCGTCGACCATGCGGGCCGCCGTCTCCCCCCAGACGGTGAACCCGGCGTGTGAGTCGTCATCGGCCGAGGCCAGGCCGTCCCGCAGCAGGTCGGTCAACCGCTGCTCCAACTCGCTCGCGCCCCCCTCGATACGCGCCGCGCGCTGCTCCGCCCGGCGCCGGGCGGCCACCGGGTCGGCCCCCGCCGCGGCAGCCGTGCCGTCTGCCGTCTCGGCACCCTCCGCGACGCCCGGCGCGGTGGCCGAACTCCGCCGCGCGGCCAGCCACTCCCCGG
This sequence comes from Streptomyces palmae, assembly GCF_004684805.1. GTDB lineage: Bacteria > Actinomycetota > Actinomycetes > Streptomycetales > Streptomycetaceae > Streptomyces > Streptomyces palmae. Next base: position 2,088 of record NZ_SRID01000424.1, on the reverse strand, counting down.
CCCACTCCGGCGGAGCCGCCGCCTTCGGTACGCTCCCCTCTCCCGTTTCGCCGGCCCACAGCAGCAGCAGGCCCAGGGCGTGTTCGCACGGAGACCTCCGACTCCGGCAACCACACCGGTACCCCGGACCGCCGGCCCCCTCCAGGTCCACGACGGTCTGGTACGGGGCGCTGCCGCCCCCTTGGCACAACCCCCACACACTCTGGGCGTCGCTGCCCGTCCCCGACCACGGACCCGCCGTGCCGAGCTCGCCACCCGCTATGCGTGATGCGGTGTCAGGAGCCAGTGCCAGCACCTGTTCCGCCGTCCAACGTTCCCCCTGCGGATTCATGTCACAAACGCTAGGAGGCGCCACTGACAATCGCTGTGACCTGCGGAGACACAGATGCCGAGAGGGACTGTCAGTGGTCGGGTGCAAGGTGGTTCCAGCATCCGGAGACGCACTGAGTGCGAGTTGGGGGAGCTGACATGACTGTGCCCGGACCCGATGTCACCACCGATCGGACGAGCGGCGCGCGGCCGGGGCCGCAGGCGCTGCGGCCGCACGCCGAGGACGCCTTCGCGGAGGAGCTGGCGGCGCTCGCGGCGGCCGACGACCGCCCGCGTCCGGAGCGCTGGCGCCTCTCGCCCTGGGCGGTCGCCACCTATCTGCTCGGCGGCACGCTGCCGGACGGCACCGTGATCACCCCCAAGTACGTGGGCCCGCGGCGGATCGTGGAGGTCGCCGTCTCCACCCTGGCCACCGACCGCGCGCTGCTGCTGCTCGGGGTTCCGGGCACCGCCAAGACCTGGGTCTCCGAGCACCTGGCGGCGGCGGTCAGCGGCGATTCCACCCTGCTGGTGCAGGGCACCGCCGGCACCCCGGAGGAGGCCATCCGGTACGGCTGGGACTACGCCCGACTGCTCGCCCACGGCCCCAGCCGGGAGGCGCTGGTGCCCAGTCCGGTGATGCGGGCGATGGCCCGGGGCATGACGGCGCGGGTCGAGGAGCTGACCCGGATCCCCGCCGATGTGCAGGACACCCTGATCACCGTGCTGTCGGAGAAGACCCTGCCGATCCCGGAGTTGGGCGAGGAGGTCCAGGCGGTGCGGGGCTTCAACCTGATCGCCACGGCCAACGACCGCGACCGCGGGGTCAACGAACTCTCCAGCGCCCTGCGCCGTCGGTTCAACACCGTGGTGCTGCCGCTGCCCGCCACCCCGGAGGCCGAGGTGGACATCGTCACCCGGCGGGTCTCCCAGATAGGCCGCTCGCTGGACCTGCCGGCGGCACCGGACGGCATCGAGGAGATCCGCCGGGTGGTCACCGTCTTCCGCGAGTTGCGCGAGGGCGTCACCGAGGACGGCCGCACCAAGCTGAAGTCGCCTTCCGGCACGCTCTCCACCGCCGAGGCGATCTCCGTGGTCACCGGCGGGTTGGCGCTGGCCGCCCACTTCGGGGACGGCGTGCTGCGGGCCTCCGACGTGGCCGCCGGCATCCTCGGCGCGGTGGTCCGCGACCCGGCGGCGGACCAGGTCGTCTGGCAGGAGTACCTGGAGGCCGTGGTCCGCGAGCGCGAGGGCTGGAAGGACTTCTACCGCGCCTGCCGGGAGGTGGCCGCATGACGACCGAGCCCGAGCGGTCCGGGGCGCCACCCGCCGTGGCGGGGCCGGTGTTCCTAGGGATTCGGCACCACGGCCCCGGCTCGGCCCGTGCGGTCCGGGCGGCACTCGACGCGGTCCGGCCGAGCGCGGTGCTGATCGAAGGGCCGCCGGAGGGCGACGCGTTGGTCGGCCTCGCCGCGGAGGAGGGCATGCGCCCGCCGGTGGCGCTGCTGGCACACGCCGCGGACGACCCGGGGCGGGCCGCGTTCTGGCCGCTGGCCGACTTCTCCCCGGAGTGGGTGGCGATCCGATGGGCGCTCGCCGCGGACGTACCCGTGCGCTTCGTCGACCTCCCCGCCGCCCACTCACTGGCCCTCGCCGCCGAGGAGGAGCGGCAGCCGGGCGAGCGCCGGGCCGGGGCGGGGGAGCGGCAGGGCCGGCAGGGCGAGCGGGCCGGAGAGGAGGCGCGGCGCGAGGGACGGGGGCCGGCCCAGGCCCGGGTGG
>NZ_SRID01000423.1 GCF_004684805.1 Streptomyces palmae | reverse complement strand
GGGTGGGGGGAAAGGCCGCGGCGGGGCGACCTGGAGCCCCGCACGCGACGCGAATCGGGCCTATCGTACTTTGGCCCCCTTACCCCCATTAGGGGCTTTGGTCCTGAGCGGCGGACACCGGATCGCTATTCCCGATACGTGGCTGATACTGAGGGGGTTATGGAATTCGTCATCCTTGCTGTAGCCATCGCTGTGATCGCGCTCGCCGCGATCAGCGGGCTCGTCGTCAGCAGCCGCAAGAAGAAGCAGCTGCCGCCGACCCCGCCGAGCAGCCCGTCCGTCACCGCGCCGCCCGCCGAGCCGCACGTCGGCGAGGAGGCCGAACCCACCACGCGCGAACAACCGCGCCGGACCATCGAGGAGGTGGACCTCCCGGTCGCCGAGGCGCCGGCCGCGCCCGCCGAGCCCGAGGCCCCCGAGGCCCCGGCGATCGAGGTCCCCGAACCCACCGCCGGGCGACTGGTGCGGCTGCGCGCCCGGCTCGCCCGCTCGCAGAACTCGCTGGGCAAGGGCCTGCTCACGCTGCTCTCCCGCGAGCACCTGGACGAGGACACCTGGGAGGAGATCGAGGACACCCTGCTCACCGCCGATGTCGGCGTGGCCCCCACCCAGGAGCTGGTCGAGCGGCTGCGCGAGCGCGTCAAGGTCCTCGGCACCCGCTCCCCCGAGGAGCTGCGCGGCCTGCTGCGCGAGGAACTGCTGAACCTGATCGGCACCGACGCGGACCGCAGCGTGCACACCGAGAGCGGTGTGGGCGTCAACGGTGAGGAGAAGCCCGGCGTCGTCATGGTCGTCGGCGTGAACGGCACCGGCAAGACCACCACCACCGGCAAGCTGGCCCGGGTGCTGGTCGCGGACGGCAAGTCCGTGGTGCTGGGCGCCGCGGACACCTTCCGCGCCGCCGCCGCCGACCAGCTCCAGACCTGGGGCGAGCGGGTCGGCGCGCGCACCGTGCGCGGCCCCGAGGGCGGCGACCCGGCGTCCATCGCCTTCGACGCGGTCAAGGAGGGCATCGCGGAGAGTGCCGATGTGGTGCTCATCGACACCGCGGGCCGGCTGCACACCAAGACCGGTCTCATGGACGAGCTGGGCAAGGTCAAGCGGGTCGTCGAGAAGCACGGCACGGTCGACGAGGTGCTGCTGGTGCTGGACGCCACCACCGGGCAGAACGGCCTGGTGCAGGCGCGGGTGTTCGCCGAGGTGGTCGACATCACCGGCATCGTGCTCACCAAGCTGGACGGCACCGCCAAGGGCGGCATCGTGGTCGCGGTCCAGCGGGACCTGGGCGTGCCGGTGAAGCTGGTCGGTCTCGGCGAGGGCGCGGACGACCTGGCGCCGTTCGAGCCGGAGGCGTTCGTCGACGCGCTGATCGGCAACGGCGGCTGACGGGCCGGACCGGAGCCTCACCACCGGGTGCCCCGCCGCGTGCTCCGCGGCGGGGCACCCGGCTGTTGGGGGGCTCGTACGGCGCTGTTCGGGGGCTCGTACGGCGCCTTGGAACCCGCGGGGCTCAGCGCGCCGAGCGGTGGCAGACGTACGCCAGGGTGCCCAGCAGCAGCCGGGCCTCGGGCGGGCGGGCCGCGGTGTCCAGCGACGGCGGGCGCAGCCAGCGCACCGGGCCGAGGCCGCCGAGGTCCGAGGGCGGGGCGGTGAGGTGGTCGCCCGGCCCCAGGCAGCGCAGGTCCAGATCGGCGTCGTCCCAGCCCATGCGGTAGAGCAGGGCGGGCAGCTCGGCGGCGGCCCCGGGGGCCACGAAGAACTGGGTGCGCCCGTGCGGGGTGGCGGCCACCGGCCCCAGCGGCAGCCCCATCCGCTCCAGCCGGACCAGCGCCCGCCGGCCCACCCGCTCGGCCACTTCCAGGACGTCGAAGGAGCGGCCCACCGGGAGCAGTACCGCGGCCCCGGGCACCTCGGACCAGGCGGCCACCGCGTCGTCCAGGGTGGCGCCCGCCGGAACCGGTGGCGCGAACGCGAGCGGATGCGCGCCCGGCGCGGGGCACCGCACGTCACCGCATGAGCATTCGTTTCTTCCGGAACCGGAGGCGCGGGCCGCCCGCGCGCCCGGCACCACGTCCCACCCCCACAGTCCGGTGTACTCGGCCACCGTGGTGCAGTCGGATGCCCGCCCGCGGCGCCGCGGGCCGGACTGCTTGTCCCGGATGCCCCGGATGCCGCCGATCGTGAAGCCCATGCCCCCTCCAACGGGTCGCCGTCATCGATGGTTACGAACCGGAGTCCCACCTGCACACCTGGTCGCCACCCGAACGGCGGCGGCGCGAGGAGGCGTGAATGGTGGTGAGCCACGGCGCACGCGCCGTGGATTCAGGCCGATGCACCGACTCCCGGATTCCTCCCTAGATCACCCGCGTCAAGTGAATCGTGCGGGGCGGGACCGCAGTTCATTCAAAGGGGTGGCGAATGGTGGCGTTTCCCAAGGCCACCTCGCGACACCGGTGATCACCAGGTTACTTTCAGTGCACAATCCGGGATGCCGGTGTCGGCCGCTGGGTAAGGCGGGGGATATGCCATCGGCAGGCAGCCTCGGCCGGGTCGATGAAGCCGGATGGCTCGAAAACGGCCGTCCGATCCGACAACTGCCCCCGGTGGCAGGCATTCTGATGGTCATTCAAACCGGACTCGCGAGATGGGGGCGTTCCAGTGGGCGGCAACGGCGGAAGTGCTGAGAAGCGCCCCAATGCGCAGTTGGGTTCCTGGTTCGTGCGCAGCGGCTGGTCCAAGGGCGAGCTGGCGCGCCAGGTCAACCGCCGGGCCCGGGAGCTGGGCGCCCACCACGTCAGCACCGACACCTCCCGGGTGCGCCGCTGGCTGGACGGCGAGCAGCCCAGGGAGCCCATCCCGCGCATCCTCTCCGAACTGTTCTCCGAGCGGTTCGGCTGCGTGGTCGGCATCGAGGACCTCGGGCTGCGCCCGGTCCACCAGTCGCCGTCCGACTCCGGGGTGGACCTGCCCTGGGCGGCGCCGCAGACGGTCTCCCTGCTCAGCGAGTTCTCCCGCAGCGATCTGATGCTCGCCCGGCGCGGCTTCCTGGGCAGCTCGCTGTCGCTGGCCGCGGGCCCCGCCCTGGTCGAGCCGATGCAGCGCTGGCTGGCGCCGGCGCCCAGCGGCTCCACGCTCCCGGCGGCGGCCGACCCCGACCGGGTCCGCCGGCACACCCGACTCTCCAAGCCCGAACTCGAGCTGCTGGAAGCCACCGCCGTGATGTTCCGGCAGTGGGACGCGCAGTGCGGTGGCGGGCTGCGCCGCAAGGCGGTTGTCGGTCAATTGCACGAGGTGACCGACCTGCTGCAGGAGCAGCACACCGAGACCACCGCCAGGCGGCTGTTCACGGTCGCCGCCGAACTCGCCCAGCTGGCGGGCTGGATGAGCTACGACATCGGCATGCAGCCCACCGCGCAGAAGTACTTCGTGCTCGCCCTGCACGCGGCCAAGGAGGCCGGGAACCGCCCGCTGGGCTCGTACATCCTCTCCAGCATGGGCCGCCAGATGATCCATCTGGGCCGGCCCGACGACGCCCTGGAGCTCATCCACCTCGCCCAGTACGGCAGCCGGGAGAGCGCCACCCCGCGCACCCAGGCGATGCTGTACGCGATGGAGGCGCGCGCCTACGCGAACATCGGCCAGCCCAGCAAGTGCCACCGCGCGGTGCGGATGGCCGAGGACGCCTTCGAGGACTGCACCGAGCACGACGGGGACCCGGACTGGATCCGGTTCTTCTCCGAGGCCGAACTCAACGCCGAGAACGCCCACTCCTTCCGCGACCTGGCCTATGTCGCCGGCCGCAGCCCCACCTACGCCAACCTCGCCACGCCTCTCATGGAGCGGGCCGTGGAACTGTTCGGTGCCGAGGTCGGCAAGGAGGGCGGCCACCACCGGTCGTACGCGCTCAACCTGATCGGCATGGCCACCGTCCACCTGCTCCAGCGGGAGCCCGAGCAGGGTGCGGTCCTGGCCGGGAAGGCCCTGCCGTTCGCCCAGCAGGTCCGCTCCGAGCGGGTGAACAACCGGCTGCGCAAGACCGTGGCCAGCGCGGTGCGCGACTACGGCGAGGTGCCGGCGGTGATCGAGCTGAGCGAGAAGGTCGCAGAGCAGATGCCCGACTCCGCCGAGCCCCAGGCCGTCTGACCCGACACCCGCGGTCACCCCGTGGTCATCCGGCGGTTCACCCGTCCGTAACACCCGCGTGGTCTTCGTCATCGCGGCGAAACCCCGGACGGCATCCGCTGAAACCGCGCCGCGTCACTCTCGTGGCCTGAACCGGCCCGCCCGGGCATCCGAGTCCGGGACGGGGCCGCCGGCTTCGAGGAGACGTGACGGTGAATGGCGCAGATACCGCGTTCGTACTGATCAGTGCCGCGCTCGTGATGCTGATGACCCCGGGCCTCGCCTTCTTCTACGGCGGCATGGTGCGGGCCAGGAGCGCCCTGAACATGCTGATGATGTCCTTCGTCTCACTCGGCGTCGTGAGCGTGGTGTGGGTGCTGTACGGCTACACCCTCACCTTCGGCGAGGACATCGGCGGCGGGCTGCTCGGCGACTTCGGGCATCTCGGCCTCAGGGGCATCGATCCCCAGACGCTCACCGGCGAGGACGGCATCCCGGTGCTGGCCTTCGCACTCTTCCAGCTGACGTTCGCGGTCATCACCCCCGCGCTGATGAGCGGCGCGCTCGCGGACCGGGTGAGGTTCAGCGCCTGGGCGCTGTTCATCACCCTGTGGGTCAGCCTCGTCTACTTCCCCGTCGCCCACTGGGTCTGGCAGGCGGACGGCTGGCTCCACAGGCTCGGGGTGATCGACTTCGCCGGCGGCACCGCCGTCCACATCAACGCGGGCGTCGGCGCCCTCGCGGCGGCCCTGGTGGTCGGCAGGCGCATCGGCTTCGGCACGAACCCGGCGCGCCCGCACAACCTGCCGCTGGTGATGCTGGGCGCCGGACTGCTGTGGTTCGGCTGGTTCGGCTTCAACGCCGGCTCGGAGCTGGCCGCCGACGGCACCGCCGCCGCCATGGCCTTCAACACCCAGGTCGCCACCGGCGCCGCGATGCTCGGCTGGCTCGCCTGGGAGCGCGTCCGGCACGGTGCCTTCACCACGCTGGGCGCCGCCTCCGGCGCGGTCGCCGGCCTGGTCGCCATCACCCCCTCCGGCGCGTCCGTCGACCCCCTCGGCGCCCTCGCCATCGGCTTGGTCGCCGGAGTGGTCTGCGCCTGGGCGGTCGGCCTCAAGCACCGGTTCGGCCTGGACGACTCCCTGGACGTCGTCGGTGTGCATCTCACCGGCGGTCTCGTCGGCACCCTGCTGGTCGGCCTGCTGGCCACCGGCGAAGGGGGCATCGGGCAGCTGGGCAAGCAGGCGGTCGGTGCCTTCTCGGTGATGGCCTTCTCCTTCACCGCCTCCTGGCTGCTGGCCAGGTTCGTGGACGCGGTGATCGGCTTCCGGGCCACCGAGGAGGACGAGCTCGGCGGCGTCGACCAGGCGTTCCACGCCGAGACCGCCTACGACTTCGGGTCGGCCGGCGGCGCTCCGGCCGACCCGGCCCCGACCCCAGCCC
>NZ_SRID01000422.1 GCF_004684805.1 Streptomyces palmae | reverse complement strand
CCGCCCACCCTCGGCACCCGAGGACCGCTCGCCGCGCTCCCCGGCCCCGGTGCCCACCGGACCCGTACGGCCCGCCGCGTCCGCAGGGCCCCCCGTGGCCACCTCTTCCTCGCCCGCAACCTCACCGCGCACCTGGTCGGCCCGGGCCTCCGCCGCCCCCGCGCCCGCGTCCGCCGCCCGCTCCGGATCGTCCTCGCACGTGATCCCCTCGGCACTGGGCACCCCCGCACTCCACTCCCTCGCACTCCACTCCCCCGCGCCCCACTCCTGCTCGCGCCGCTCGGCGAGCACCCGCAGGCAGGCCCAGCGGGCGAGGGCGTAGAGCCAGGCGCGGCGCTGCTCGCCGTCGGCCTGGGGGCAGTGGCCGCGAGCGCCCCGGCCGCGGCCGTGCTGCCGCTGCCGCTGCCGCTCGGCCACCGCCAGCGCCTCACCGAGCGCGGTGCTCGCGGCCTGGTGATCGCAGAGCATGGACAGGCAGTAGGTGAAGAGGCCGTCCAGATACGGCTCGTAGTGATCCAGGGGGCGCTGAGGTCGCACGGGAGGAGAGCTCGGGGCGCCAGAGTGCGCCTGGTGTGCGCCGGTGGCGTGCATGGGGTGCTCTGACCTTGTGCTCATCACCCGGTGACCGTAGGGGGATGATGCAGACCCGCTGGCACTACTTGAGCAGTTTTAACCCTTACAGGTGATGTTCTCGCTCGAAAGGGGACACGCGCCCTCCCGTGATTCCGGGGAATCTGGTAGGAGGGCCTCTACTCCGGTTGACAGGGTCTGACGGCGACGAGGCGTGACGGGGGCCGCGGGCGGCGGGGAACGGGCCCGCCCGCGGCGACCGGATCCCCTGGGCCCGTGCCCCACTGTCAGTGGGCGGCGCTAGCGTTACCGCATGGCTGCCCGTACCTCCCGCTCGTCCGCCAAGGACCGGCCCTCCTACCGCTGCACCGAGTGCGGCTGGACCACCGCCAAGTGGCTCGGCCGATGCCCCGAGTGCCACGCCTGGGGCACGGTCGAGGAGTTCGGCGCGCCCGCCGTTCGCACCACCGCCCCCGGCCGGGTCACCTCCGCGGCCCTGCCCATCGGCCAGGTGGACGGCCGGCAGGCCACCGCCCGCGGCACCGGGGTGGACGAGCTGGACCGGGTGCTGGGCGGCGGGCTGGTCCCGGGCGCCGTGGTGCTGCTGGCCGGCGAGCCCGGGGTGGGCAAGTCCACGCTGCTGCTGGACGTGGCGGCCAAGGCGGCGAGCGAGGAGCACCGCACCCTCTACATCACGGGCGAGGAGTCGGCGAGCCAGGTCCGGCTGCGCGCGGACCGGATCGGGGCGCTGTCCGAGCACCTCTACCTGGCGGCGGAGACCGATCTGTCGGCCGTGCTGGGCCATCTGGACTCGGTCAAGCCCTCGCTGCTGATCCTGGACTCGGTGCAGACCGTCGCCTCGCCGGAGATCGACGGCGCACCCGGCGGCATGGCGCAGGTGCGGGAGGTGGCCGGGGCGCTGATCCGGGCCTCCAAGGAGCGCGGCATGTCCACCCTGCTGGTCGGCCACGTCACCAAGGACGGTGCCATCGCGGGCCCGCGGCTGCTGGAGCACCTGGTGGACGTGGTGCTGCACTTCGAGGGCGACCGGCACGCCCGGCTGCGCCTGGTGCGCGGTGTCAAGAACCGTTACGGGGCCACCGACGAGGTGGGCTGCTTCGAGCTGCACGACGAGGGCATCACCGGGCTCGCCGACCCGTCCGGGCTGTTCCTCACCCGCCGTGCGGAGCCGGTGCCGGGCACCTGTCTGACGGTCACCCTGGAGGGCCGCCGCCCGCTGGTCGCCGAGGTGCAGGCGCTGACCGTGGACTCGCAGATCCCCTCCCCGCGCCGTACCACCTCCGGCCTGGAGACCTCCCGGGTGTCGATGATGCTGGCGGTGCTGGAGCAGCGCGGCCGGATCAGCGCGCTGGGCAAGCGCGACATCTACAGCGCCACGGTGGGCGGGGTGAAGCTGTCCGAGCCGGCGGCCGACCTGGCGGTGGCGCTGGCACTGGCGAGCGCCGCCAGCGACACCCCGCTGCCGAAGAACCTGGTGGCGATCGGCGAGGTGGGCCTGGCGGGCGAGGTGCGCCGGGTGACCGGGGTGCAGCGGCGCCTCGCCGAGGCGGCCCGGCTCGGCTTCACCCACGCTCTGGTGCCCACCGATCCGGGCAAGGTGCCGCCCGGTATGCGCGTACAGGAAGTGGCGGACATAGGGGACGCGCTCCGTGTTCTGCCCCGGCGCGTACGCCGGGAGGCCCCACGGGAGGAGGTCGAGCGCCGGTAGACTTTGCCCTGGTCTCGCCCGTCACGACGGCATCCCGTCTGGCGGCATACGCTCGGCACAGAACGGCTTGAGCGGTCCGCGGCACCGAAGGACCTGGCGACGGAGGAGTGCAGTGGCAGCAGGCGACCGGGCAGTGGTTCCCGGCAAGGCCGATGGTCTGATGCGCGCCTCGCTGAGCGCGGTCGCACCCGGTACGGCGCTGCGTGACGGTCTGGAGCGGGTGCTGCGGGGCAACACCGGCGGTCTGATCGTCCTGGGCATGGACAGGACCGTCGAGTCGCTGTGCACCGGTGGTTTCGTCCTCGATGTCGAGTTCAGCGCGACCCGACTGCGCGAACTGTGCAAGCTGGACGGCGCGATGATCCTGGACAAGGACATCACCAAGATCGTACGGGCCGGTGTGCAGCTGGTCCCGGACGCCTCCATTCCGACCGAGGAGACCGGCACCCGGCACCGCACCGCGCAGCGGGTCTCCATCCAGACCGGGTTTCCGGTGGTCTCGGTCAGCCAGTCGATGCGGCTGATCGCGCTCTACGTCGACGGCGAGCGCCGGGTGCTGGAGGAGTCGGCGGCCATCCTGTCCCGCGCCAACCAGGCGCTGGCCACCCTGGAGCGGTACAAGCTCCGGCTGGACGAGGTGGCGGGCACCCTTTCCGCGCTGGAGATCGAGGACTTGGTCACCGTCCGCGATGTCACCGCGGTCGCCCAGCGCCTGGAGATGGTGCGGCGGATCGCCACCGAGATCGCCGAGTACGTACTCGAGCTCGGCACCGACGGACGGCTGCTCTCCCTCCAACTCGACGAGCTGATCGCGGGCGTGGAGCCGGAGCGTGAGCTGGTGATCCGCGACTACGTGCCGGAGCCCACCGCCAAGCGCGCCCGCACGGTGCCCGAGGCCCTGGCCGAGCTGGACCGGCTCAGCCACGCCGAGCTGCTGGAACCCCCCATCGTGGCGCGTGCCCTGGGCTACAGCGGCTCCCCCGAGACCCTGGACTCCGCGGTGTCCCCGCGCGGCTTCCGGCTGCTGGCCAAGGTGCCGCGGCTGCCGGGCGCGATCATCGAGCGGCTGGTGGAGCACTTCGGCGGACTGCAGAAGCTGCTCGCGGCGAGCGTGGACGACCTCCAGACGGTGGACGGCGTCGGCGAGGCCCGCGCCCGCTCGGTCCGCGAGGGCCTGTCCCGCCTCGCGGAGTCCTCCATCCTGGAGCGGTACGTCTGACCCCGTCCGGCGGGGCCCCGTACGTTGGGGGCGGCACCGCCGGTCCGCCTGACGACCTCACGGCACCTCCGCGCGGGCGGCGGTACGGCCGACGCGGTCGCGGTGCCGGCTCGACCGCAGTGCCGTCTCAGTCCCGGTGCCGACACGGGCTCGCGGTGCCGACTCGCTCGCGGGGCCGTCCCGGCCGCGGTACGGCCGACACGGTCGCCCGGATCCGCCGGATCGGCGGTGGTGCGGCCGACGCGGTCGCGGATCCGGTGCCTCGCCGACGGTACGGCCCCCGCGACGCGGACGGGTTCGGCCGTCAGTCCTTCTTCAGCACGAAGGAGACCTGAGCCGCCGCGAGACGGCCCACCTTCGCCTCGACCAGGTAGGTGTCCGGCCCGGCGGTGGCGCTGCCGGCGGGGTCCTCGCAGTTCTCGGCGCTCCGCTTGCGGTCCCACTTCAGGCTGCGGACGGTCTCGCCCTTGCCCGGCACCTCGACATAGGCCACGGCGCTGCCCTTGGGGCAGTCGGTGGTGGCCCACACATGCTTGTTGTCGCCGTTGGTGATGGTCAGCGAGGCCGACTCATGCCCGAAGTCCACCTTGCAGGCGGTCACCGAGGAGTTCTTGACGACCAGTTCGAAGGTCGGCTTCTCCCCGGGCTCGTAGTCGTTCTTGACCTTGCCGTCCTTGACGCTGCGCACCGTCAGTTCCACCGCGCCGGCCTTGCAGTCCGGCAGCGGCGAGGTGGCCGAGACGACCGGCCGGTCGCCGGTGCCGATGCCCTGGCCGGCACCGCCCCCACCGGGGCCGCCGTCGCCGTCTGAATCTCCGTCAGCACCACCGCCGGCGGTGCCACCGCCGCTGTCCTGGGGATCGGCCTCGTCCCGGCCGCCCGGACGTCCGCTGTGCACGGGCGTGGTGGAGGACGGCCCGGGGGTGATGGTGTTCGCGGCTCCGCCGCTCCCCGTGCCCTTGCCCTCGTCCTTCTTGCCGCCGCCCGAGCCGCCCATGCTGAGGGCCCAGACCACCAGCGCCACCAGGAGGGCGACCAGCAGCACGGCAACTGCCCTCCGGCGCCAGTAGATGGAGGAGGGAAGCGGCCCGATCGGATTGCGCAGAGATCCCACGCGGAAACTCTACGAGAGATCTGACACTCGACCAGCCAGTACCCGCCGCTGAACACCCCGACTTTTCGCATCATCCGACTGGAACCGCCAACGGAGTATGACTTTCGTCAGGTGTGGTCGCCGCCCTTAGCCCGATGTGGTGAGCTCGTAATGGGCCATACTGTCGACGGTATGACGAGTAGTGATCTCTACCGCCACGTCACCGACGCCGCGCACGACTCCCCCGAATGGCTCCGCAGCCTGGCCGAATTCGGTACCGACGGGGGGATAGTGCTGCTGCTCCTGGTGGCTGCGGCAACCTGGTGGCGGGCCCGCCAGGACACGGCGCGGACGATGGCGGCGGCCCTGCTGGTGCCGCTGGCGACGGTGCTGGCGTACGGCATCAGCGAGGTGTTGAAGTCCCTGATCGAGGAGGACCGCCCCTGTCGGGCGGTGGCCCATGCGGCACCCTCGATAGCCGAGTGCCCCCCACCCGGTGACTGGTCGTTCCCCAGCAACCACTCGACGCTGGCCGCCGCGATCGCCGTCGGCATCGTGTTCGCCTGGCGGCGGATCGCCCTGCTGGTGCTGCCGGTGGCCGTGCTGCTCGCCTTCTCCCGGGTCTTCGTCGGGGTGCACTACCCGCACGACGTGGCGGCCGGCTTCACGCTGGGCACCCTGACCGCCGTGCTCTGCGCGCGGCTGCTCACCGGCCCGCTGGCCGCCCGGGTGGACCGGCTGCGGCCGGCAGCCCCCGGTCATGCTCCGTCCCGGCACGCCGCGCGCCGGCGCCGCAACGGGGGACCGGCGGCCCTGATCCTCGGCCCCGGCCCGCGGCCCGCCCCGGCACCGGCGCCCGCACCCGCGTACCCGACCTCGTACTGACCGCTCGCCCAGGCCGCGCGGTGACGGCGGGACCAGCCGGATCCCCGGCCGGCCACCCGCCTCACCACGGCCCGCCGGCGGGTCCGGAACCCGCCGCCACCGGCCCGCGCCACCCACGCACCCCCGAAACCACCGGCCCGCGCCACCCACGCACCCCCGAAA
>NZ_SRID01000421.1 GCF_004684805.1 Streptomyces palmae | reverse complement strand
CCCGCGGACAGCACCCCCCGCGCCCGCAGCACCCGGGCCGCCGCCGCCCCCCACGGCATCCGCAACCGCGCGGCGTCCAGCAGCTCCTGCTCGGCCAGCAGCCGGGCGGTCTCCCCGGTGCGCAGCCCGTCCGGGGTCAGCACCGCGGCCTCATCCGCCCAACGCAGTGCGAGGTCCACGTCATGGGTGGCCATCAGCACCGTGGTGCCCGCGTCCCGCAGCTGCCCCAGGACCTCGAGCAGCCGCTCCTGGCCGTGCGGATCCAGGCCTGCGGTCGGCTCGTCCAGGATCAGCACCCGCGGGCCCATGGCCACCGCCCCGGCGATCGCGGCCCGCTTGCGCTGCCCGTAGGAGAGCAGGTGGGTGGGCCGGTCGCGCAGCGCGGTGATGTCCAGGGCCGCCAGCGCCCGGGCGACCCGCTCGCGCACCTCGGCCTCCGGCAGCCCCAGGTTCAGCGGCCCGAAGGACACGTCCTGCCCCACCGAGGCGGCGAACAGCTGGTCGTCCGGGTCCTGCACCACCAGTTGCACGGTGGTACGCAGCCGGGTGAGCCCCTTGCGGTCGTAGGACACCGGTACGCCCGCCAGCCGCAGTTCGCCGGTGGCGCACCGCAGTCCGCCGCTGAGCAGGCGCAGCAGCGTGGTCTTGCCGCTGCCGTTGCGGCCCAGCAGGGCCACCGAGCGGCCCTCGGCGATGCCGAAGCGCACCCCGGTGAGCACCGCCGGCCCGTCCGGGTAGGCGTAACCGGCGTCGACGAGCTCCACGACGGGCGGCGGGGTCATAGCACGAACCTTTCGAGTACGAGGGTGAGGACGCCGATGCCTGCCAGCAGGCCGGCGGTCGCGCCCAGGAAGCGCGCGGAGACCGCCGCGGTGGGCACCAGCACCCGCAGCGTCCCGTCGTAACCGCGCCCGGCGAGCCCGGCCTGCATCCGCTGGGCCCGGTCGAAGGCACGGACGAAGACCGTCGCGCCCTGCCCGGCGAGCGAACGCCAGGCCGCGGCCCGGCTGGTGTGGCCCAGCCGGGCCGCCTGCGCCTGCCGGATTTGGCCGACGGTGTCCAGCAGCAGGAAGCTGATGCGGTACATCACCAGCGCCACGTCCACCACCGGGGCCGGCACCCCGGCCCGCACCAGCCGGGGGAGGACGTCGGACACCGGTGTGGTGAACGCGAACAGCAGCACTCCCAGGGAGGCGGCCGAGGTGCGCAGCAGCAGCCGCGTTGCCTCGCCCGGGCCGTCCGGGGCCCAGGTGACCAGCCCCCCGGTCCCGCCGATCTGGAACAGCAGCGGCACCGCACCGGTGACGCAGAATCCCAGCGGGACCCGGAACGCCCGCCACAGCTGGCGGCCCGGCACCCGGGCCGGACCCAGCAGTACGAGGAGAGCGGCGGCGGCGACCAGCGGGGCGCCGGGCCAGGCCGGCAGGCACACCGCGCTGAGGGTCAGCCCCAGGCCCAGCACGGCCTTCTCCAAGGGGTGTCGGTGGCGCCAGCCACTGCGGTGTGCCGCCGCGTCGATGGGCAGCACCGGCTACTCCGCCGGGGTGCCGGAGGAGGCGCCGGCCGCGGCGGCGGCGCGCTCCTCACCCTGGCGGCGCCCGCGGCGCAACCCGAAGTAGTACGCCAGCACCCCGGCGCCGAGCGCCGCCTGGAGGGCGAACAGCGCCGACTCGATCTCCCCGGAGGCCGGTTCGTACAGCGGGCTGAACCAGGGCTCGTAGTCCGGTTCGTTCTCCGTGATCGCGGTCTGGGCCTGCGCGTCGGACCCGGTGAACGGCTCCTCCTTGTGGTCGCCCATGCCCAGCACGACCGGCAGCGCGGCGAGTGCCACGACCACCGCCAGCAGCAGCGTGTTGATCTTCGCGTTGCGGCTCATCGGGCCACCGCCTCGGTGCTGTCCGGGCGCGCGGGGGCCAGTACGCCCAGCCGGACCAGCTCGCCCGTGCTGGACTGGCTCAGCAGCCGCATCACCAGCACGGTGAGCAGGCCCTCGCTGACCGCCAGGGGAATCTGGGTGACCGCGAAGATGCCGCCGAACTTGGCCAGCGCACCGGCGAACCCGCTGCTCGGGTCGGGGAAGGCCAGCGCCAGCTGGACACTGGTCACGCAGTAGGTGCTCAGGTCGGCGGCGAACGCGCCGAAGAACACGCACACCATCGGCGGCAGCGCGAGCCTGCGCAGCAGCCGGTAGACCGCGTACCCGGCCCAGGGGCCCGCGATCGCCATCGAGAAGGCGTTGGCGCCCAGCGTGGTCAGCCCGCCGTGGGCCAGCAGCAGCGCCTGGAACAGCAGGGTGATGGTGCCCAGTACGGCCATCGCCGGTGGCCGGAACAGGATCGCGCCCAGGCCGGTGCCGGTGGGGTGCGAGCAACTACCGGTCACCGAGGGGATCTTCAGTGCCGACAGGACGAAGGTGAAGGCGCCCGAGGCGCCGAGCAGCAGGGTGCTCTCGGGATGGGACTTGACCTCGCGGCTGAGCGCGCGGGCCCCGTGGATGACGAACGGCGCGGACGCCGCGCCCCAGGCCGCCGCGTGCAGCGGGGGGAGATAGCCCTCGGCTATATGCATGGGTTGGGAGACCTCTCCAGCACCTCGTGGATGGACAACGCGCCCTGGCCGGTCTCCTGGCTGACGGGTCATGCCGCCCGGCTCCGCCTTCCCGGGCGACGTGGTCTCCCACGCCGTCCCAGTGGCTCCCCGAAGGGGTGGAACCGGACTTCCCGATCACAGTGGCGAGGGCCGCACCGGTTCTCCACCGGTTTCCCGTGCACCAAGGCCCTGCGACCCTAGTGCTCCCGTGCCTGGTCACACAAGCCGCGCAAAGGGGGCGCGGATCGGCTACACGGCGGGCGGAAGCGCCTGTTCCGCCCAGATCGTCTTGCCCGCGCGGGTGTAGCGGCTGCCCCAGCGCGTACTGAGCTGGGCGACCAGGTACAGACCGCGGCCGCCCTCCTCGGTGACCCGGGCCCGCCGCATCCGCGGCTGGCTGCTGCTGGGGTCGGACACCTCACAGGTCAGCACGTCGGTGCGGATCAGCCGGAGTTGCACCGGACCGCCCGCGTACCGGATGGCGTTGGTGACCAGCTCGCTGACCACCAACTCGGTGGTGAAGACCAGCGCCTCCAGACCCCACTCCGTCAGCTGGGTGCTGACCAGCTCCCTGGCCTGGGCCACCACGGCGGGATCGGCGGTCAGCGCCCACCACACGGTGTCGCCCGCCGGCAGCCGCCGGACCCCGGCGACCAGCAGCGTCACATCGTCCGGCAGCCGGGCCGGCGGCAGGGCCGCCACGATCTCCCGGGCCGCGTCGTGCAGCGGCCGGTTCAGCGCCCCGGACTGCATCAGCCGCTTCCGCAGCCGCTCCATGCCCTCGTCCACATCCCCCGCGCCCCGCTCGAGCAGCCCGTCGGTGTACAGCGCCAGCACGCTCCCGGGCGGCAGCTCCATCACCGTCTTCTCGAACGGCAGGCCGCCCACACCCAGCGGCGGCCCCGGGCTCATGTCGAGGTAGCGCACCGAGCCGTCCACATCGAGCAGCGCCGGTGGCGGATGCCCCGCGCTGGCCAGCGAGCACCGTCCGTTGACCGGGTCGTACACCGCGTACAGGCAGGTGGCGGCGTACGAGCCGTCGGCGTCGCCCGGCGCCGGGCCGTGCTCGCGGCCCCAGGCGGAGAGTTCCAGCGGCCGCGCGTCGTCCGCCGCCTCCGTCTGCCCGGTGTGCTCGCCGGGCTCCCCGGTCATCGCCAACTGGTGTACCAGGTCGTCCAGATGGGCGAGCAGCTCATCGGGGTCGGGGTCCAGATCGGCCAGAGTCCGCACCGCGGTCCGCAGCCGGGCCATCGCCGCGGTCGCCGGCAGCCCGTGCCCCACCACGTCCCCCACCACCAGGGCGACCCGCGCCGAGGACAGCGGGATCACGTCGTACCAGTCGCCGCTCACCCCGCCGACGGGGTCGGCGGGCAGGTAGACGCTGGCGGTGCGCACCGCGGCGGTGTCCGAGATGGCCGGCGGCAGCAGCGAGCGCTGGAGGCTCACCGCGGCCAGATGCTCCCGGGTGTAGCGGCGCACGTTGTCCAGGGCCAGCGCGGCCCGGGAAGCGATCTCCTGCACCAGTTCCAGATCGTGCCCGTCGAAGGCGGGCCGGCCGGCCGCGGTCCGCCACAGGGTGACGTTCCCCATCACGGTGTCACGGGTGATCAGCGGCACACTCATCGCGGACCGGACTCCTGGCACCGCGATCGCCCATTCGGGCGGCGGATCGCCCACCGCGACCAGGTCCAGCCCGGTGACCAGCGTCCCCAGTCCCGTGGTCGGCGGGGAGTGCGGCCCGTCGCGGAGGTCGGAGAGCAGCGGCACCAGGTTCGCCCGCAGGGCGTCACCGCCCTCCCCGGTCACCGCCGTGCGCCGCAGCGCGGTCCGCTCGAGCCGGTGGGGCACCGGCTCACCCCCGGTGAACACCGGCTCCGCCACGTCCACCGCCACCGTGTCGGCCAGCGCCGGTGCCAGGGCCGCGGCCAGGTCCTCGCCGGTCTGCTGGGCCGACAGCGAGCCGCCGAGCACCGCGGTGGCCCGGTGCAGCACGGCGATCCGCTCCCGGCTGCGGTGCTCCTCGGTGACGTCCTGGTACAGGGCCGCCACACCCAGCAGCCGCCCACTGGGCTCCTGCAGCGGAAACGCCATGATCCGCAGCATCGCCCCGCTGCGCGGATCGTCCACGGTGCGGACCCGGGTGGTGAAGTTGACCACCGGTTCCCCGGTCTCCAGCACTCTCCGCAGCAGTTCCTCCGCCGCCGTCACGTCCTGCGCCCACAGGAAGTCCCCGAGCCGGTGCCCGGCCAACCGGTCCGGCACGCCGGTGTAGGGCAGCAGCGGGGTGTTGGTGCGCATCAGCCGCAGTTCGGCGTCGAACAGGGCCAGTCCGATCCGGTTCTGCTCGAACAGCTCGCCGGCCAGCGCGTGTTCCTGCCGCCAGCGGGTGACCAGCTCATAGGGGGCGCACAGCACCAGGTACCGGCCTCCGTGCCGCCCAGGCCACGGGGAGGGGCCGCCGGGCTCGGGCGCGTCGCCATCGGCCGCCGGGGCGTCCCCCGGGGGCGTGCCCGGCTGTGCGTCCGTACCCTCCTGGAGGGGCACCACCCGGAATCCGAGCTCCACCACGCCGCCCTCGCGGTGCCGCAGCGGCGCCCGGCCGTCCCAGATCCGGTCCGTCCGCCGGCCCAGCGTCTCGTCGCGATGGATCGGACCCGCGAGCAGCTCGGCCACGGGCCGACCGCAGACCTCCTCGGCCCGGTGGCCCAGGCACTCCTCGGCCGCCGAGGTCCAGGCCACCACGGTGCCCGCCGCGTCCACGACGGCCGCGCCGGTGTTGTACACGGCGAAGGGGTAGTCGTCGCCACCCAAGGCACTGCGCATACGCACACATCCCATCTCGGCCGGACACCATGGTCTCAGGGCACCCGGAGGCGCACCACAGAACGAGGCGGAGCCGGCCTCCGGGCCCGCCTGCACGGATGTCCGGCGGCGGGGATGGGCGGCGGGGCTGGTGCGGTGCTCCGCCGTCGGGGGAGCGCGGCGGCGACCCGGCCGGTGGGCCGTACGCGTCGAGGGGGCGGGTAGCGCGGATCGGGCTCCGGTGGCTGCCGGCGGGGGAGAGGCCGGGCACGAGGG
>NZ_SRID01000420.1 GCF_004684805.1 Streptomyces palmae | reverse complement strand
TCTCCCCCCCCCCCCCCGGGGGTTCGTCGGGAAGGTGGCCCCAAGCCCGGACTTCGTCTGGGGGGACCCGAGCGTCTCTTTGGGTGCGGTGTGTTGTCGGGTGCGGAGGTAGGGGGCTGGTCGCGCAGTTCCTCCCCCAGACTTCGTCCGGGGGACCCCCAGCGCCCCTGAGGGCGCGGGGGGTGGCTGGATCGGGTGGGAATCAGGTGGGGTCGACGCCGTGGCTGCGGAGCCAGGTCAGGGGGTCGATCGCCGAGCCGCCGCCGGGGCGCACCTCGAAGTGCAGGTGCGGGCCGGTGGAGTTGCCCGTGTTGCCGGAGTACGCGATCACATCGCCGGCCTTCACCGAACCGGACCGGATCCGGGTGCTGCTCAGATGGCAGTACCAGGTCTGGGTGCCGTCCGGGGAGGTGACTATCGCCATGTTGCCGTAGGCGCTGTTGAACTTGGTGGTCACGGTGCCGTCGGTGGCCGCCATCACCGGCGTGCCCTCGTCCACCGGGAAGTCGATGCCGGTGTGCACCGACATCCAGTTGAGGCCCGCCTGCCCGAACGTGGCGCTCAGACCGTGCTGGCTGACCGGGAGCGCGAACTTGGGGCGCAGGGCCTCCTTGCGCCGCGCCTCCTCGATCTTGCGCTTCCGCTCGGCCTCCTGGCGCGCCTTGAGGTCGATGCGTTCCTGGGTGCGGCTGGCCCGGTTGGCGAAGTCGTCCGCCCGGTCCGAGAGTCCGGCGAGCTGGGTGTCCAGCTTGCGGTTGGCGACCGAGGCCTTGACCGCGCCGGTGTCCGGGGCGGCCTGGTTGGTGGAGTTGTCCTGCTTGCCGTCGTTCCCCATGCCGACCGCGGCCGCCGCGACGGCCGTCACGCCCATGATGGCCACCGAGGGCACCGCCACGGTCAGCAGCGCCGAGCGCTTCGGGCGGGAGGCACCGGTGCGGCGGCGGGCACGCGCCCCGTCCTCGCGGGAGCCGCCGCCCCCGCCGACCGCCGCGCCGACCAGGACCGGTTCCTTGTCGTGGTCGTCGGCGGTGTCCGTGTCCGTGTCCGTGTCGGCATCGTCGACGCCGGGGGTCTCGCCGGGGCCGGGCTCGGCGGCCGCGTACGGCAGGTCGAGGTCGTCCAGGTCCGGGGTGCGGTCCGCGTCCTCCGCGCTGGGCGCGGGGTCCGGGTCGGGCGACCGCTGCTCGTACACCGAGTCGCCGGTGGCCCAGGCGGTGGTGTCCCAGGTCTGCGTCAGACCGGTGTCCACGCCCTCGGTCCGCTGTGCGGTGGAGCCCTGCCAGGACGTGTCCTCGGCCCACTGGCGGGTGTCCCACTCGGCCGGCGCGTCCCATCGGCCGACGCTGTCCCACTGGCCGGTGGCCTCGGTGGTCTGCTGGGCGGGGATGCTGACGCCGGGCTGCCGGGCCGGATCGCCCCACAGGCCGCTGGTGTCGTAGCCGCCGGTGTCCGTGCCGCCGTCGCCGTAGCCGGAGGTGGTGAAGGAACCGGTGTCCTGGAGGCCGGACTGCTGGGCGAACCCGAGGTCCCACTGCCCGGAATCGGCGTAGGAGGCCGTCCCGTGCAGGCCGGTCTCGTGGCTACCGGTCTCGAACTGGCCGGTCGGGAACTGGCCGGTTTCGAACTGGCCGGTCGGGTACGCGCCGGTCTCGAACTGGCCCGTCCCGTAGGCGTCGACCGTGAACTGGCCGGTCCCGGAGGAGTTCATCCCGCTGTAGGCGCCGTCCGCGTAGGAGGCGGTGGTGGCGTACTGCCCGGTGTCGAACTCTCCGGCGAAGCCCCCGGCCTGGGCGGTGCCCCCGCCCGGATAACCGAACCCGTACTGGCCGGTGTCCTGGGAACCGTAGCCGCCGTACAGCGGGTTGTCCTCGCCGTAGGCCGTGCCGAGTCCGCTGAAGGTGCCGGTGGAGTAGCCGTCGTACCCGGCATGACTCTGCGAAGCGCCCTGCTGCTCGCCGGCCTCACCGTAGTACGGGGAGTGGGAGGCGTCGGGAGCGTGGTCGGTCGGGGACTGAGGACCCGACGGGTGACGGTCGTTCACCACCAACTTCTCTTTCGCCTCGGCAGCAGGAGAATTAGCGGCGACTGTACCCGGCGGTATGCGACAGCGACAATCTTCGGCAAGGCTCCAGGGGCGCGGGAAGAGGTATTTGGTCGCGTTTCGGCGTTCTGCGCGCCGTTCCTTGGTCGAGTGTTCGATTGCTGTTCGGTAAATGATCGGCCGGATCAGGCAACCGAAGCGGCGCCTGAGGCGTCTGCCCCGCCGCGCCTCGCGCCCTTTCCGCTCTTCGCGCCCCCGGTGATTCCCGCGCTCTTCGCGCCCGGCGTGTCCCCTGCCGTGTTCGCGCGGTCCGCGTCCGGCACCGCCTCCGTGCCGTCCGTCCCGCTCACGCCCAGGGCCTCGCAGACGCCGGCGGCGGTCGCCCGGTGCAGGGGGAGCGCGAGATGCCCGACCCCCTTCACCCGCACATTGCGCACCAGGAGATCGGGGTGGTCGATACGTGCCATCTCGGCCGGTGAGACCGCCTCGTCCGCATCGCTCCAGAAGCTCACGAAGCGGGTGCGGCAGCCCGGTGCGGGCTGCCGCAACTCCTGGATCACCGCGGATCCCGGCCGCATCTGGCGCACGATCGGGTGCGGCGAGAAGGCCGGGGCCATGCGCGTGCCGCCGTGCGGGGTGCCGAGCGTGACCAGGGTGCGCACCCGTCTGTCGCCGCCCAGCCGCTGTACGTAGTAGCGGGCGATCAGGCCGCCCAGGCTGTGCCCCACCAGATCCACCCGGTCATGACCGGTGCGCCGGCAGGCCCTCTCGACGCGCTCGCCGAGCAGGGCGGCGGCGGCCGGGATGTCGCAGGTGAACGGTGAGTAGTTGATCCCCTCCACCTGGCGTCGAGCGGAGTGCCGCAGCGAGCGGCGCAGCAGGACGAACACCGAACGATTGTCGATGAACCCGTGCAGGAGGAGCACCGGCGGCTGCGGCGCGCTCCCGCCGTCCGGCTCCTGGACGCCCTCGTCCACCGCGAGCTCCTCGCAGGGATGCTCCTCCACCAGGCCCGTGGGGTAGAGCAGGAGGTGTCCGGCCAGCACAGCGGCGTCCACCGCGGTGGCCCGGATCAGCGCACTCGACGATCGGAGTGGCTGGACCAGGGAGAACGGAAAGGGCAAGGTCTTCATGACCGACCTCCCGAACGATGCGCGGGAAAGCGGCTCTGCTCCGCGGGGTGGAGGTGGGCTCGGCCCGGCGTGGCCCTGAGATGAGGGTCCCCTGTGGAACTGTCCCGAGGGGGCGTGTCCCGCGTTCCGTCCCGGAACGGACATGCCCTCTTGTGTGATTTCCCCCTCGCTGCCGCCCCGAAACTGCTGTGTACGGGAAGTTGGAGATAACGTTCGTTCACCGCTTACGGCCGGTTACGGCTGTCGTGCACGGAGGCATGGAGGGCAGTGATGGGAGTAACTGGTCCGATCCGCGTGGTGGTGGCCAAGCCGGGGCTCGACGGCCACGATCGGGGGGCCAAGGTCATCGCACGGGCATTGCGCGATGCCGGTATGGAGGTCATCTACACCGGACTCCACCAGACGCCCGAGCAGATCGTGGACACCGCGATCCAGGAGGACGCCGACGCGATCGGGATGTCGATCCTTTCCGGGGCGCATATGACGCTCTTCGCGAAGGTGCTGGAGCTGCTCAAGGAGCGCGAGGCCGAGGACATCAAGGTCTTCGGTGGCGGCATCATCCCGGAGGATGACATTCCGCTGCTCAAGGAGCAGGGCGTCGCGGAGATCTTCACCCCGGGCGCGACCACCACCTCCATCGTGGAGTGGGTGCGGGCGAACGTGCGCCCGGTAGCGGCCTGACCGACCGAGAACCCACCCGGACCTGCCACCCCGACACCGCGGGGTGGCAGGTCCGGGTCGTTGACGCGGTGGGATCCCGAGCCGGGACCACCGCGCGGGGGGCCTGTCAGCTCCGATAGCGCCCCGCCACCGCCGCGAAGGCGGCCTTGGGCTCCCATTCCATGTCGGGGTAGGTCCGGCCCTTGCGCCCCTCGAGGAGTTTGACGATGCCCAGGCCGGCCCGGTCCAGGTCGTCCCTGGGGTCGCCGTCCGGGCGGTGCGGATAGCCGGGCAGGGCGAACAGGAACACGAACGCGCTGTCCACACCCTCGGTCTCGAAGATCTCCAGCAGCTCGCTCAGATACGCGGCCTGGCCGGCCTCGTCGCGCTCGTATGTGCCGTTCAGCCGTACCGGGACCTTGGTCTCCGGGTCGTACTCGACCACTTCCAGCACCCGCCCACCGCGGTCTCCGGCGCCGCGGTAGGCCGCGGTGCCGAACCCGGTGATGGCGAGCGGCTTCGGGCCTTGGGCCAGGGTGCGCACCGCCTCCCGGAACCGGTCGGCGACCTCGGCGGAGCGGATCAGCTCGAACGTCGCGAAGTCGAAGGGCTCCCAGTCGACCTGCTCGAACTGGATGGACGCGTAGGTGAGCTTGCCCTGGAAGCGCTCGCGGACCGCGGCCGCGGCCTCGCGGAGGAACGCGTTGACGCGTACGCCCAGCTCGCGCATTGCCTCGGCCCGCCGCTCGGGTCGGCTCATCAGCTGCTCGACCCGCTCCTCGGGGCTGTCTCCGGGCAGGAACCCGTGGTTCATCACGCTGAGTTCGACCCCTGCGACGAACATGACCGCGGCCCCCTGCCGCCGGAGCCGTTCCGCTCGCTCGGCGCAGTCGCGGAAGAGCGCGAGGATCCGGTCCGGATCCAGCTCCAGCGGGTAGGGCGAGAACCAGACCTCCAGGCCGAGCTCGGCGGCGGCGCCGGCGGCCAGCTCCAGTCGGTCCGGGTCGCCACCGATGATCTGGACCGCGTTGCAGTGCAGGTCGTCGCGGATGATGGCGAGTTCGCGCCGGACCACCGCGGGGTCGAAGTGCTCGCGGGACGTCTGGCCGTGCACGACGAACCCGGTGTCGTAGGTCATTCCCCTGGCTCGCATGGTGATGTCCTCGCTCTCGGTCGGGGCGGCCGAGACTGGCAGGAAAGTTGCGCGCACGCAATTTTGCGTGCGCGCAGCTTGTGTGGAACGCTGACACCGTGACGACACCACCACCAGCAGGGCTGCGGGAGCGGAAGAAGCAGGCCACGCGTGAGGCGCTGCGCGAGGCGGCCCTGCGCCTGGCCGTGGAGCGCGGACCGGAGCAGGTGCGGGTCGAGGACATCGCCGAGGCGGCCGGGGTCTCGCCGCGCACCTACAACAACTACTTCGCCAGCCGCGAGCAGGCGATCGTCTCCGCTGTGACGGCGGACCGGGAGGCGCGGATCGCGGCGGCGGTCGCGGCCCGGCCCGCGGGAACGCGCCTGGCCGACGCCGTCACCGAAGCAGTGGTCGAGCAGTACACGACCACGGGTGAGCGCGGCCCCGAGTCGCTGCTGCTGATCATCACCCGGCCCGCGCTGCGCGAGGCGTTCCTCGACACCACCGCCGGCATCGAGCCCCCTCTCACGGCGGTGATCGCGGAACGTCTGGGCGATGCGGAGCGTCTGGGTAACGCCGAGCGTCTAGGGGGCGCCGAGCGTCTGGGTGGCGCTGGAGCGCAGACCGCGCGTGTTCTCGCGGCAAGCGTGGCCGCGGCGGTTCGGATCGCGTTGGAGGGATGGCTCCGGCCGGCCGGGGACGCGGGGGCCGCG
>NZ_SRID01000041.1 GCF_004684805.1 Streptomyces palmae | reverse complement strand
CTCCGTGGCAGGGGTGGCGCGGCGGGCGATATCGGGCAGGAGGGTGGCCAGGCCGGCCAGGGCCAGGGCCGCACCGAGCCAGAGCGGGGCGCGCAGGCCCCAGGTGTCGATCGCCACGGCGCCGACCGAGGAGCCGATGATGACGCCGAGGGTGATGAAGGAGGAGTGGACGGTGTTGACCAGCGGGCCGGCGTTGCCGGTGCGCTGGACCCGGGTCGCCATGGCCGGGTTCATCGTGACCCCGACCAGGCCGATGCCCATCATGCAGACCACGGCCGGGACGGGCAGGTCCGCGAGGAGGGCGAAACCGGTGAGGAAGGCGAGGTTGAGGGCGAGGCCGACGGCGAGGACGGGCACCGTGTGGCGGTCGGCGAGGCGGCCGACGACGTAGTTGCCGACGACGGTGGCCGCACCGTAGGCGATCAGCAGGACGGGGACGGTCCCGGTGGAGAAGCCGGTGAGGCCGGTCAGGATCGGGTTGAGGTAGCTGAAGGCCGAGAAGGTGGCGCCGATGATCAGCGTGCTGGTGGACAGCACCAGCCACAGCTTGGGCCGCTTGAACACGCCGACCTCCTGGCGGAACGCGCCACGGCCCCCGGCGCGCTCGACGGGGGGCACGCCGAACAGGGTGGCCACGGCGGCGATCACGGTGATCAGGGTGATGGTCCAGAACGCCGCGCGCCAGCCGAACCGCTCGCCGACCAGGGTGGACAGCGGCAGTCCGAGCAGGGTGCCGAGCATGAGGCCGTTCATCGCGACGGCGATCGCGCGGCCCCGGACCTCGGGACGGGTGAGCTGGGCGCACATCGAGATGCCCACGCCGAAGAAGGCCTGGGAGGCGACCCCGGTGATGATCCGCGCGGCCATCATCGTGGCGTAGCCGGTCGCGGTGGCCGCCAGCACATTGCCCGCCAGGAAGATGGCGAACAGCACCATCAGCGCCGTCCGGGGCGGGAACCTCATCACCGCCACGGTCAGGAACGGCCCGCCGACCGCCATGGCCGCCGCGAAGGCGGTGATGAGATATCCGATCTGCGTGATGCTCGCGTCCAGTCCCTCGGCCATCTGCGGCATCAGTCCGGCGACCACGAACTCGCTGGTCACCATGGCGAAGATGCCAAGCGCCAGGACGTATACGGCACGGGGCACGGTGAGGTCTCCTTCGACTCTTGTTATGGAACGTTCGGTTCAAAATTTGGGCAGCATGCAGCGGCGCCCAGGAGGTGGTGTGGCGCCTCGGGCGGACGGGGGTGGTGGCGCCTCAGGCGGTCAGGGCGTCCAGGGTGATCTCGGCGATCGACTCCAAGGTGGCCCGGTCGGCGCCGCCCTGGCTGGAGACGCGCATGCCGCCGATGGCCGCGTTGACGAAGCGCGCCAGTGCCCCGGGGTCCCGGGTGGAGGTGATGCTGCCGTCCCGCCGGCCTTCCTCGATCACCGCGCGCAGGGCCGTCAGTCGGCGGGCCGTGTCGCGCTCCAGCATCCCCGCCGTGTGGGGATCCCGGCCCGCCAGCTCGACCGTGGTGTTCACCGTCAGGCAGCCCAGGCTCCGGCCCCCTGCCCGGTGTTCGGTCTCGCCTTCCACGATCACCGCGAGCAGGGCGCGGACGCGGGCCGCGCCGCTGAGCCGGGTGTCCTCCAGGATGGCCGACTGGTTGGCCGTCGTGGTGTCGATGTAGTGGGTCAACGCGCGCGTGAACAAGTCGTGCTTGCTCTTGAACGTGTTGTAGATACTGCTGCGCCCCAGTCCTGTGGCCTCGCACAGGTCCTGGGTGGAAGTGGCCTCGTAGCCCTTCTCCCAGAACGTGCGCATCGCCGCACCCAGGGCCCGTTCCTCGTCGAACATCCGCGGTCGGGCCATGGTGGGAGCTTAGTAGTTTTGGATCGCTCGTTGCAATACCGGTTCCGGTGCGCGGGCGAAGGGTGCCGTCCGTCCCGCGGGAGGTGGGTCCCCCTCATTCCGCCCGCCGTCCGTACCGCAGATTGCGCAGCGCCGCCACGGCCATGGGGGAGAGCCCGACGACGGTCTGCGCCGCGTCCACCCGGCGGACCAGGATCCAGCCCTTGGCGCGCAGTGACGAGACCTCCCGCCCGACCTCCCGGCCGGCGTCCCGCGTCAACTCCCCGACGGTGGGGGCGTTGCCCTCGTCCAGGTGCCCGACGATCAGCCAAAGGACGCGTTCCTCGTCCGAGGTGATGCGGAAGTCCATGGTTCGACCGTACGTCGACCCAGGTCAGGACGGGCACTGGCGAGAACGTGGGTCGGTGGCGCCGGCAGTCGTTCGGCGGCGAGGGCTTCGCTCGCTACCGTGACGTGCCGCTCGTCTGTCCGGTGGTCGCCGTGGGAGCGGTGGGTTCCGGGTCGGCGGCCAGGCGGGCGTGCAGGTGCTCGTCGTGGTAGGCCCCGTCGCCGAAGCGGTGTGAGTCGCGCAGAGTGCCTTCGGGGACCCCGCCGCCGGCCAGGCCCCGGATCGGCCGACCGACCGCTCGCCCGTCACCGACCCACGCTCCTGGGTCCTGTCCGATCCTTGGATCTGCACGCGCCGGACCCCGCTCCCCGACCAGCACGATCGGCCGGACAGGGCCCGGCCTAGCCGGCGGAGGCGAGTTCGATGGCGGGGCAGCGGTCCATCACCATGTCCAGGCCCGCCTCCCGGGTGCGCCGCAGCGCGTCCTCGTCGATCACGCCGAGCTGGAACCAGACGGCCTTGGCGCCGATCGCCACGGCCTCGTCGGCTATCCGGCCGGCCAGATCGGAGTTGACGAACACGTCGACCACATCGACCGGGAAGGGGATGTCGGCCAGGCTGGCATAGCCCTGCTCGCCGTGCACCGTCTCGGCCTTGGGGTGCACCGGCACCACCCGCTTGCCGTGGCGGCGCAGCACCTCGGCGACGCCGTAGGCCGCGCGGTGGCGGTTGTCGGAGAGCCCGACCACGGCCCAGGTGTCGCCGGTGTCCCGCAGGATCCTGCGGATCGTCTCGGTGTCTGCGTACATGACCGGAGCAACCCCGTACGGGCCCGGCGCATTCCCGCGGCCCGGGGAGCCGTAGGCTGGCCGGATGCAGGAGCGCTACCGGACCGTCGCCCACGAGGGCGTCCACGAGATCGAGATCAACAAATCGCGCTTCATCTGCGCCCTGGCGCCCGCCGCGACCGAGCAGGAGGCCCAGGAGTTCGTGCAGCGGGTACGCGCGGAGCACGCCACCGCCACCCACAACTGCTTCGCCTATGTGATCGGGGCCGACGGGGCGGTGCAGAAGGCCGGCGACGACGGGGAGCCGGGCGGCACCGCGGGGGTGCCGATGCTGCAGATGCTGCTGCGGCGCGACGTCCGGTACGTGGTCGCCGTGGTCACCCGCTACTACGGCGGGATCAAGCTGGGCGCCGGCGGGCTGATCCGCGCCTACGGCGGGGTGGTCGGCGAGGCGCTGGACACCCTGGGCACCGTGGTCCGGCAGCGGTTCCGGCTGGTCACCGTGGTCGTGGACCACCAGCGGGCCGGCAAGTTGGAGAACGACCTGCGGGCCACCGGCCGGGCGGTGCGCGAGGTGCGGTACGCGGAGGCCGTCAGCATCGAGGTCGGGCTGCCCGAATCGGACCTCGACGCCTTCCGGTCCTGGCTGGCGGACGCCACCGCGGGCACCGCGACCCTGGAACTCGGCGGCGAGGCGTACGGGGAGGGCTGAGGCCGCTCCCGCCCCGGCAGCGGAACCAGCGGACCGCCCCCGGACCTCCGCACCGCGGAACCGCCCGGGGTGCCCGGTCAGGAACCGGCCCGGTGCCAGGGTGCGTCGGGCCGGGTGGGACGCGCGTCGGCGGTGACCCGCAGGGCGTACACCGGCCGGGTGCCGCCGGTGACGGGGCCCAGGTAGTCGTGTCCGGTCATATGGCACCAGGCGGGCAGGTCGAGCGGGGCGGCCGGATCCGTGGCCACCACATGGACCAGGGTGCCCGGCGGAGCGCCGTCGATCTCCTTGCGCAGGCGCAGCAGGAGGGTGACGCAGAGCAGACCGGTGCCGTCGACGGTGAGGTCGGCTTCGGTGCGCGGGGGAGACTGGTTCATCGGCGACTCGCGGTGACGGCGATGGCGGGGAGCAGGGCCAGGGAGAGGATACCGCCGGTGAGGGCGAGGACGGGATAGCCGGCGGTGGACACCACCAGGCCCGAGGCGAGGCCGCCGGTGGCGCCCGCGAGCGCGATGGAGACGTCGACCATGCCCTGGGTCCTGGCCCGGGTGGCCAGCGGCACGGCATCGGTGATCATGGCGGTGCCGGAGACCAGGCCGAAGTTCCAGCCCAGGCCGAGCAGGGCGAGGGCGAGCGCGAGCCGGCCGACGGAGTCCGCGGGCGCGGTGGCGGCGGTGATCCCGGCGGCCAGCAGGACGAGGCCCGAGGCGGCGGCGATGGCGCAGCGGTCGTAGCGGTCGACGAGCCAGCCGGTCAGCGGCGAGGGCAGGTACATGGCGCCGACATGGATGGCGATGACGAGGCCGGAGGCCCCGGTGCCATGGCCGTGGTCACGCATGTGAACCGGCGTCATCGTCATGACGGCGACCATGACGAGCTGGGTGAGGATCATGGTCAGCGCGCCGAGCATCAGCCCCGGGCCGCGCCGGTCCGCCTCGGCGGAGTCGTCCGCGGCCCTCCCGGAGTCCGCGGTCTGCTGCCGGAGGTCGAGTGTGCGGGCGAGCAGCAGCGGGTCGGGGCGCAGCCAGACGGCCAGCACCACGGCGGCCAACGTGTAGGCGACGCCGGCCAGGAGGAACGGCCCGGCCAGCGTCGGGATGCCGAGGGTGTCGGCGAGCGTGCCGGTGGGGGCGGCGAGGTTGGGGCCGACGACACCGCCGAGAGTGGTGGCGACCAGGACGGTGGAGACCGCGCGGGCGCGGTGGGCGGGCGCGGCGAGGTCGGCTCCGGCGTAGCGGGCCTGGAGGTTGGTGGCGGTTCCGGCGCCGTAGACGAACAGGGCGGCGAAGAGCAGGAGGGCGCTGCCGGCGACGGCGGAGGCGATCACACCGGCGCTGCCGACGGCGCCGGCGAGGTATCCGCCGGCGAGCCCGAGGCGGCGGCCCCGGGCCTGCGACACGCGCCCGACGACGATGGCGGCGAGGGCGGAACCCGCGGTGAACAGGGCGCTGGGCAGGCCCGCGAGGTCGGTCGAGCCGAGCATGTCCTGCGCGAGCAGGGCCCCGACGGTGATACCGGCCGCGAGCCCGGCTCCGCTGAGGATCTGGGAGGCCACCAGGACGGTGAGGACGCGGCGCTGCGCCGTGTCCTGGGCGGGTATCGAGGGGGTCGGGGCGGTGCGTGTCACGGTGTGCGCTTTCGGGAGGGGAAGGTGTGCGGCGGTGTGCCCTCGCGGGCGCTGGGTGGTCAGGCGAAGTTCCCGGTGTCGACCGGCAGTTCGGCCAGGCGCCACTCCAGCATGCCGTCGTTCAGGCGGATCGCCCGCCGCCCGCGGTCGGTCAGCAGTCGGACCGCGTCATGGGCCAGGGCGCAGTACTCGCCGCGGCAGTAGACGATGATCTCGGCTTCCTCGGGCAACTCGCCGAGCCGGTCGGTCAGTTCGCCGACCGGAATGGATACGGCGCCGGGGATGTGGCCGGCCAGGTACTCCTCCACCGGGCGTACGTCCAGCACCACCGTGTTCCCGGCGCGCACCCGGGCGCGCAGCTCCTCGCGGGTGACCTCCATGGCGCCGTCGTCACCGAGGTAGGCGTCACGGGCGGTGGGCACGGCGGCCTGGTGGTGCTCGGCGACCTTGCGGAGCAGCGCCAACAGCTGGGCGACATCCTCCCCGGCGAGCCGGTAGTGGATGCGCACGCCCTCCCGCCGGGTCGCGACGAGCCCGGCCTGCTTGAGGGTCTGCAGATGCGCGGACGCGGTGGTCAGGTTCAGTCCGGCGGCCTTCGAGAGCGCGTCGACGGTCCGCTCACCCTGGGCCAGCAGGTCGAGCAGTTCCAGGCGCTTTCCGCTGGCCAGCGCCTTGCCGGTGGCGGCGAAGGCATCGTAGAGCTGCGCCTTCGGGGGGGTGGTGGTCACGGTATCCTCCATCAATCCATGGAATATTGTAGAGGTAGTCCGCGGGGCAACGCCCTGGGCACCTGTCGCTTCTGGCGGGACATCGGCTACGCCGCCGGCGGCCCTGGTGGCCGGCGTCCTCGCCGACGCCCTCGGCCCGCACGCCGCCGTTCTCGCCGCCGCTTCTTGGGCCCCTGAGCCTTACGAACCTTGCGGACCTCGAAGTCCATCGCGCCCCTTGAGGTGGGGTGTTGCGACGACCACTAGAACTCAAGGGGGCCCCGCGGGGCGCGCGGCCGCCGGCGCTCCCGCCCTCGCCGGGCCGTGTCCTTACGGCAGAGCGGCCGCCCCCTGGTGTGCGGGGGCGGCCTGGCGTGCGTTCGACCCCCGTCAGCCCTCGTCCTGATCCATCTGATCCATCAGGCGGTACTCCTCGTACACGGCCGTCCCGGGGCCCGCCGCGTGCACCCCGGAGTCCGACCAGTCGGTGTCGTGGTACTCGCGGAAGAAGAGGTTGGCGATGCTGTCGTTGATCTCCACCCCGGCCACACGCAGGGCGGGGACGCGGAACGGTGCCACACGCGGCCAGGGCTCGTCATCCGCCTCGTCCACATGGAGGTCGATGCCCAGCAGCGGCAGGTCCTCGGCGGCGAAGGTCTCCGCGTCGGCCAGGTAGAGGTGGTCGTACGGCAGGTCATGGCCGGTGGCGGGGGCCGCGGCGAGCACCGCCTCGGGCAGCAGGCCCCGGTACGCCTCCTTGTCGATGGGGACGACATAGGAGACCGCCCGGTCGTAGTCGTTCATGTCCTGCGAGCCCTCCTCGAAGGTGACGGGCGTCTCCAGGGCGGTCAGCAGGCGGTTCCAGTCCGCCGGGTCGGTGAAGTCGGTCCGCAGGACGGGGGCGGCGGCGTCCGCGCGGGGCAGGCGTATGGGGCGTCGATCGCGATTCATGCGCCGGACGCTAGCGCCGGGCACCGACAGCACCGGGATCGGCGGAGCCCGCGCCATTCAGGCCCTCGCTCCCGCAGGGGGCCGCGGCGGGCCCGGTGGCGTGGCGCGCGCGGCGCTCAGACGCGCGTGCCCCGCGGGCGGGGGGCTCGGCCGAGCAGTTCGCCCAGTCCCTGCCGGGTCGCGGCCAGCACCACTCGGTCCTGGGGCCGCAGGACGTAGTCGGGGCTCAGGTCCCACCGCAGACTCCGCGCGGCATGCTCGCCCTCGTGCGGAGTCGCGGCGAGGTCGGGCCGCCGGTCGGCGGGGGCGGCGGCGTCCAAGGCGATGACGCGCCAGGCACCGGGCCGGAACGCCTCGGCTACGGTACGGCCCTCCAGCCGTGGGTTCCCCGCGACGGGGAGGGCGGCCAGGAGGAGCACCCGCCGCTCGATGGGGATGGCGCCCAGGACCTGGCGGCCCATCATGGCCCCCGCGAACGCGGGCGCGGCGAGGGTGGAGACGCTGCGGCTGCGGGTGAGGGCCTGGGGGTGGGTGGCGCGCAGGGTGCGGTAGACGGCGGTGGCGAACCGGTCGTCGTACAGGCGCAGGGTCACCCGCAGGTCGGGCCGGACGGCGCGGGCATACAGGACCGCCTCCAGATTGGTGGTGTCCGAGCTGGTCAGTGCCAACAGGGCGTGGGCGCGGTCGATCTTGGCGGCTTCCAGCACGCCTTCCTGCGTCACATCACCGAGGACGGTGGGCACCCCGAGGCGTCGGGCCAGCGGGACGCCCCGCGCCTCGGGGTCCTCCTCGATGCAGACCACCGGGATGTCCAGCTCGCGCAGTTGGGCCAGTACGCGGGTGCCGACCTTGCCGAGCCCGAGCAGGACGACATGGCCGGAGAGCCGGCGCGAGGGGCGGCGCAGCGCGGAGGCGGTGCGGAAGGTGCCCAGGGCCTCCAGCGCGGCGGCGACCAGGACCGGCAGGAGCAGCAGGCCGGTGAGTCCGGTGAGGAGTTGGAGGATCTGCCGTCCCCTCGGTTCGTCGACCGCCGGGTCGCCGATGGCGAGCAGGTCCAGCAGCGACAGGTACCCGGCGTGCAGGGGATGGTCTCCGGTGACCACCCAGGAGATGACGGCCAGCGCCACCAGGGCCGCCGCGACTCCGGCGAGTGACCAGCGCAGACGGCGGGAGAAGAGCGAGGCGAGCGGTATCCCCCGGCTGGTGAGCCGGCGGGGCGGCAGCGGCGGGCCGGTGCGGGAGACGGCTTCGAGCACCATCGTGCCGCGTCCGGTGGCGGCGGCGACCTCGCGGTCGTCCGGGAGGAGCCGCGAGCCGTCGTCCCCGCTGCTGTCCGAGCCCTCGGCGCCGCCTGGGTCGCTGCTGGTGGAGGAGAGCAGGGCGAGGGTGCACAGGCCCGGGTCGGCGATCTCGTAGGGGGCGGGCGGGGTGCGCTCGGCGGCGCGCAGCAGCAGCCCGTCGGCCTGGATGACCTTGCGGGTGCCGGCGACCGCGGTGGCCGCGAGGGCGGGGGCCGCGGTGTCCGCGTCGGAGAGGACGGTGGTGGCGGCGTCCGCCTCCGCCGGGTCCAGGCTCTGGTCGGCGACGGCGGCGGCCTGGTCCAGCAGCTCTTCCAGGTGCTGACCGAGCTTGCGGTTGTACATCCGGATGACCAGACGCAGCCGCGGGTTGAGGCGCCGGGCCCGCATGGCGAGGTGGATGTTGGTCTCGTCATCGTCGAAGACCAGGGCGAGGGCGGCGGCCTGCGCCACCCCCGCCGCGGCCAGCACCTCGTCATCCACCCCGGCCGGCTGCAGGACGCGTACCGCCGCGCCGGACGCGGGGCGGTCCATGTCGGCCGCCGGCGCCGGCATCGGCACCCGGCCGACCGCGGCGGTCAGTCGCCCGAACAGCGCCGCGGCGCGCACCCCTGCCCGCGAGGAGCTTCCGACGCGAACGCCCCGCGGCTGCCACGCGGGGATCCCGGAGGGGATCACCACGGTCACGCGCGCACGGTAGACCTCGCTGAGTTCCGCCGCGAGACGGTGCGCCAGCGCGTCGTCCCCGCAGACGACCATGTGATCAGTGGACGGTTCCCCCTGGGGCTGCACGGCGACAAGAATACGACCACGTTCACCTGCGGCAATGCTTCAGCAAGCGGGGCATCGGCCTCCGCGTCGCCGGCAGCGCCGAGACCTCCCCGCAGCGGGGCCGGCCCCGCCGGCGCGGGCACCTCGGCCCCCGCGGCCCCGCCCCGAACCCGGCTGCCTCCGCGGTGGGTTGCGGATACGGCGGCGCCATCGGGACGGTCCTGCCCGCTCGCTCGCCCGCGGTCGAACGAGCCGACAGCCTGTCAGGCGAGGTCCCCCGTACGGCGCGACCGTCGTGATGGCGGTGCGGGTGAGCCCCGTCCACGCCGCTGCGACGGCCCGCGGCTCATGCGGTGCCCCCCGGCATCGGAGCGCGTCCCGTTCGGCTCATCCCGCCAGGGAGGCCCGGAGGAACTCGAGGATCTCCGCTCGCGCCGGTTCGGCCTGCGCCGCCACCCCGGGCATGGCGAGGAAGGCGTGCCCCGCGCCCGGGTACTCGGTGAGCCGCGCGGGCGTCCCGGCCGCGTCCAGGCGTTCGGCGTAGCGGCGGCCGTGGTCGGCGATCGGGTCATGGGTCGGCACCACCACGAGCGCCGGAGCCAGCCCGCCCAGGTCCTCGGCGTACAGCGGCGACACTTCGCGAGGGTCGTTCCCCGGAGGCACGCCGAGCCGCTGGAACAGCCGGAGTTGGGGCATGGCGAGGGTCGGGGTGTGGGCGTGCTCGGCGACCGAGGCGTGATCGAACATCGTCTCGGTCATGTCGGTGGCGGGGTTGACCAGGACCTGCGCCCGCAGCCGCAGGCCGGCCTCCCGGGCCCGTATGGCGGCCAGGGCGCTGATCAGCCCGCCGCAGCTCTCGCCGAACACGGCCGCCCGCGCGGGGTCGACGCCCCATCGCGCGGCGTGCCGCACCACGTGCTCAAGCACCTCCCAGCCGTCGTCCACGGCGTTCGCGAGGGGGCTGTCCTCGGCCAGGAGGCGGTGTTCGACCGAGACGACGAGCGCGGGCAACCGGGCGGCGAGGTGGCTGTTGGCCCAGTCGCACTGCACCGCCGTGCCCACGAACGCCCCTCCGTGCACATGGAGGACCAAGGGCAGGCTCTCGCCGTCCGTCGCGGACGCCGGACGGTACACCCGGACCGGGACCTCACGGCCGGGCAGCGCCACCTCCTCCCAGCGGATCGCGGTGCCGGGGTCCGGGTCCCCGGTGACGGCCCGGGCCGCGTCGGATGCCCGAAAACGGTTCTCCGCCTCTGCGTAGGCGGCCAGTCCCTCGGGTGTCAGTGCGGACCAGTCCGGCTCCGGCGGTCGCTGGGCGGCAGTGACCTCGCTCATGTCTCCCTCTTCCCTGCCCCGGACGCGGGGCGTGTCGTGGCGGTCATGTGTGCCAGGGGCGGCGCGGATCATGCGGTGCAGCCGACCGCGGGACCCCTGGGTCCGGCCGTCGGCAAGCTGTGACACGATTATGCACGCACTGCGTGCAACAGCAAGTGCATCGCTGAATCGCAGCTGGGGGAGACGGGAACGAGAAGGGTGCGATGGCAGGCCGCGACATGGGTCGACCGAGGAGATCCCGGGCACGGTGGGAAGACGCGGCGCACGAGCGACGCCGAGTCCTTCGGTGTGCGCAAGCCCGCCGCGGCGCTCGGGGCCGATGCCTCCAGCTCCTACCGGCACCTCCGGGACAAGCCCGAAGCCCCGCGGGACCGTTGTGGCCGGTCGCGCGGCTGGGTCACGCGGCCTCGCCCGGCGGCCGTGCGATTCCCTGCGGTCATGCGGCCCTATATCGTCTGCCGATATCGGGACCCGTCAGGTGGGGCCGCCCGCCGCTGAGGAGTGTGCCCATGAGCAAGCCTTCGACCGCCGGTGGCGTACCGGACGAGTTGCGTCGCCGGCTCGGTGTGTCCGACGCGGTGGTCATCGGCCTGGGATCGATGATCGGCGCGGGGATCTTCGCCGCGCTCGCCCCGGCGGCACGCGCGGCCGGCTCGGGCCTGCTGCTCGGCCTGGCCCTGGCCGCCGTGGTCGCGTACTGCAACGCCACCTCCTCCGCGCGGCTGGCCGCCCGGTACCCGGCGTCAGGCGGTACGTACGTCTACGGCCGGGAACGCCTGGGGGCGTTCTGGGGCTACCTGGCCGGGTGGGGCTTCGTGGTCGGCAAGACCGCCTCCTGCGCGGCGATGGCCCTCACGGTCGGCTCGTACGTCTGGCCCGGTCAGGCGCACGCGGTCGCGGTCGCCGCCGTGGTGGCGCTGACGGCGGTGAACTACGCCGGGGTACGGAAGTCCGCGCTGCTCACCCGGGTGATCGTCGCGGTGGTCCTGGCGGTCCTGGCCGCGGTGGTGGCCGCCGCCCTCACCTCCGGTACGGCGGACGCAAGCCGGCTGGACGTGGGTTCGGACACCACGGTCGGCGGGGTGCTGCAGGCGGCGGGCCTGCTGTTCTTCGCCTTCGCCGGCTATGCGCGCATCGCCACGCTCGGCGAGGAGGTGCGCGACCCCGCGCGCACGATCCCACGGGCGATCCCGATCGCGCTGGGCATCACCCTGGTCGTGTACGCCGTCGTGGCCGTCGCCGTCCTGACGGTGCTGGGGCCGAAGGGGCTGGCCGAGGCGGGGGCACCGCTGTCGGAGGCCGCACGGGCGGCCGGCGCCGACCGGCTCACCCCCGTCGTCCGCGCCGGGGCCGCGATCGCCGCGCTCGGCTCCCTGCTCGCCCTGATCCTCGGCGTCTCCCGGACCACCCTGGCCATGGCCCGCGACCGGCACCTGCCGCACGTCCTGGCCGCCGTCCACCCCCGCCACAAGGTGCCGCACCGCGCCGAACTCCTCGTCGGCGCCGTGGTGGCCGCGGTCTCGGCGACCACGGACGTGCGCGGGGCGATCGGGTTCTCCTCCTTCAGCGTCCTCGTCTACTACGCCGTCGCCAACGCCTCCGCGTGGACCCTCACCCCCGGCGAGGGCCGCCCGCACCGCCTGGTCCCCGCCGTCGGATCGGCCGGCTGCCTGGGCCTCGCCTTCGCCCTGCCGGTGTCCTCGGTCGTCTCCGGGGCCGCGGTGATCGCCGCGGGCGCCGCGGTCTACGGTCTGCGCCGCGCCCTGGCCGCCCGGGGCTGACCTCGCCCGACCGGATCCCCCGGTACGGCCCCATCCGATGCCCGCCCTGGTCCCCGCCGCATCGCCACCCCCGCCGACACAGCGGTACGGGAGATCAGGGCACCTCGTCGCCGAGCACCTCACGGGCCAGTTCCCTCAGCGCCCGCCGGTCCTCCGCCAGGGCCCGCCGCCCCGCCTCGGTGGCCCGGTAGACCCTCCGCGCGCGGCCGTCGACCACTCGCTGCTCGGAGACCAGCAGCCCGTCGGCCTCCAGCCGGTGCAGCGTCGGATACAGGGTGCCGGGGCTGATCCGGTAGCCGTGGCGGGCCAGTTCCTCGGTCATCCACGCGCCGTGGACCTCCTCCTCGGCCGCGTGATGCAGAATGTGCAGCCGCACCGCACCCCGCTGGAACTCGCGCACCTGGCCACCTCCGGCAGTGACGGAACCGATATCGGCCCCCGATCCTACGCACGGAGCACCGGGCTCCTCCCGAACGTGATCCCCGGTGGTGAGCCTGCGGAGGTGGCCGACCGGTGTCCGTGATCCCCCGTCAGGAGCGGTGCCAGTGCCCGCTCGTGCCGCCGGGGCGAGCCGCGGTGCGTCAGCCGGCGTCCAGCACCACCTTGAGCTGCCCGGTGGTGGGCCCCGCGGCGAAGGAGACATAGGCCTCCTCGATCCGTTCCAGCGGCAGGTGCTTGCTGACCAGTGGGGAGGCGCGCAACTGCCCGGCGGACAGCATGGACATCAGCGTGGGGATGGAGGAGGTGTCCACCTGGCCGGTGCTGATGGTGACGTTCTTCCGCCACAGCGCCTCCAGGTGCAAGGTGGCGGGCCTGCCGTGCATGCCGATGTTGGCGATGTGCCCTCCGGGACGGATGGCCCGGGTGCAGAGCACGAAGCTCTCGGGGGTGCCGGCGGCTTCGATGGCCACGTCGGCCCCCGGGCCGTCGGCGAGGTCGGCGAGCAGGGCGCCGGGGAGTTCGGCGGCGTCGGCGCCGAGGCCTTCGGCGGCCTCCAGCCGTGTGGGGGAGAGGTCCACGGCGATGGTCCGGCGGGGGGAGTGGATCTGCGCGGTCAGGACGGCGGCCAGGCCCACCGGTCCGGCGCCCACCACCACGACGGTGTCGCCGGGGCTCACATGCCCGTTGAGGACGCCGACCTCGTAGGCGGTGGGCAGCACCTCGGCGAGCAGGACCGCGTCGTCCCGGGCCAGGTTGCCGTGCAGCGGGTGCGTGGAGTGGTCGGCGAAGGGCACCCGGACGTACTCCGCGTGGGTACCGCTGATCTCCCTGCCCAGCAGGCGTCCGCCGCCGCCCTGGCACTGCCCGTACCTCGCGTCGCGGCAGTACGGGCAGTTCCCGCACGCGGACACGGCGGACACGATGACGGGCGACTCCACCCGGGTGCCGTGCACCTCCGGACCGGTCTCCACCACGACGCCCACGGCCTCGTGGCCCAGCACGGTACCGGGGCGCACCTCCGGCAACTCGCCCTTGACGATGTGCAGATCGGTTCCGCAGATGGTGGTGGCCTCGACCCGCACGATCGCGTCGGTGGGCGCCTCGATCACGGGCTCGGGGACCGTGCGCCAGTTGATGTCGCCGGGGCCGTCGTAGACAAGCGCGCGCATGGTGCCACTCCGTTCCGTCCGGTGGACTCAGTCATGCGGTACGACGGCCACCGGGCAGGCCGCGTGGTGCACCGCGGCGTGGGCGACCGGGCCCAGATGGGGTGCGAGGGGCGGCCGGTGCCGGCGGCGGCCGACGACCAGCAGGCCGCCGTGCTCCGCCGCCCTGGTCACCGTGCGCGCGGGGCTCTCCAGCCGTACCGTGTCGACCACCTCGACCTGGGGATACCGGTCCCGCCAGGGCAGCAGCGCGGCCGTGACCAGGTCCTGGGCCTCCTGCCGGACCTCGCCGACGGTCTCCGTGTCCACTCCCCACGGGGTGTACGCGGTGATCGGGAGGTTGGTGCCGTGCACCACGTGCAGCGGGGCCCGGCGGGAGTCCGCCGCCTCGAAGGCGAAGCGCAGCACGCTGTCGCCGCCTCCGTGGAGGCTCAACGCGACCACCACGCCGCCGGTCTGGGCTCCCGCGTCCAGGGCGGCCGGCTCGGGGACCGCCCGGACCAGCACCACCGGCTGCTCCGCCCGGGCCGTGACGAACAGGCTGGTGTCGCCGAGGAAGAAGCCCTCCACGGCCTTCAGGCCGCGGGAGCCGAGCACCAGGATCCGCGAGCTTGCCGCCGCGCCCAGCAGTGCGCGTGGCGCCTCGTCGGCGACCAGGTCCGGCACGATGGACAGCTCGGGATACTGCTGCTGGAGCCGATCGCGGGTGTCCCCTACGATCCGGTCCGCCCAGTAGTTCTGGTCCCGGTCCGAGGAAGCGCCCCGCGGCGCCGGGGCGAGCAGGACCCAGGCGTGCAGCAGCCGCAGGGCCCAGCCGCGCCGGTGCGCCTCCGCGGCGCCCCAGTGCGCCGCGGACAGACTCTCCGACGAGCCGTCCAGGCCGACGGTGACGATGTCTTCCATGCGATGTCCTTGTCCTCGGGGGAGCCCGGCCGGAGCACGGCCCACCGCCGGCCGTGGCGGACCGCGTGTCGGCGCCTGTCGCGAGTACCCCGGCTGACTTGCCCCATAGCAGGCGAAGGGGGAATTCTTGCTGGAGAGACCTCCGAGGAGGCGGGGAACGTGGCCATGCCCCTCGTCGTCGGTGTCGACGGCTCGGAAGCCAGTCTGGAAGCCGTGGACTGGGCTGCGCGGGAGGCGCGGTGGCACCGGGCGCCGTTGTGCCTGATCCACGTCGCCGACGGCGGGTGTCCCCCGGAGGACCAGGGCGGCACGGCCGCCGGCCTGACCGACACGGCCGTGGCCAGGGCCGCCTCGGGAGCTCCGGAGGTGAGTCTGACGTCGGAGGTCCTGCGGGGCGCCGACCCGGCCGCCGCGCTGATCGAGCGGGGCCGCAACGCCCTCGCCGTCGTCCTGGGGGCGCGCGGGCGCGGGACTCTCGAAGGGCTCCTGGTGGGCTCGGTGAGCCTGGCGGTGGCCGGACGCGCCGACTGTCCGGCCATCGTCGTGCGGGGGGCTCCGGAACACCGCCGCGACCGCTTCGGCTCCGTGGTCGTGGGGATCGAGGACGGGGCGGGCAGCGGTACGGCGCTGGAGTTCGCACACCGTGAGGCACGGGCGCGCGGATGCGGGCTGGTGGTGGTGCACGCCGGCCGGGAACCGCTCCGCGGTACGGCGCATCGGCCGTTCTCCACCCAGGACGCGCCGGACGGGGGCCGACGCCGGCCGGCGGAGGTGCTCGACGCCGCGTTGGACGGGCTCGGTGGCGGATACCCCGACGTACCGGTGGAGCGCCGGGTCGTGGACGCACCGGCGAGGCAGGCACTGCTGGCGGCGGCGTCCGAGGCGGATCTGCTGGTGGTGGGAGGACACCGCCGCACCGGCCACTTCACCCTCCACCTGGGGCTGGTCAGCCACGGTGTGCTCCACCACGCACCGTGCCCGGTCGCCGTCGCCCCGCAGATCTGACACCTGGGCGGACGCGCGCGGTCCCCCCCGGCCCCGCCCGCGGACGTCCCCGGCGAAGGAGAGGGTCCCGAATGTCCCGGGTGACCACCACCGACCTGTACGAAGTGACCATGGCGATGTCCTACCTGCGGGAGGGCATGGACCGCCCGGCGACGTTCAGCCTCTTCGTCCGCGCCCTGCCCCCGGCCAGGGGGTTCCTGGTCGCCGCGGGGTTGGAGGACGCCCTGGACTTCCTGTCCGACTACCGGATCACCGCCCAGGACGTCCAGGACTTCGCCGCGGTGCTGAACCGCCCCGCGGAAGACCTCGCTCCCCTGCTGGGCCTGCGCTTCACCGGGGGCGTCCGCGCGGTCCCCGAGGGCCGCCTGGTACTGGCCGG
Source organism: Streptomyces palmae (assembly GCF_004684805.1). GTDB lineage: Bacteria > Actinomycetota > Actinomycetes > Streptomycetales > Streptomycetaceae > Streptomyces > Streptomyces palmae. Next base: position 12,803 of record NZ_SRID01000041.1, on the reverse strand, counting down.
CGAGCCGCTCCTGGAAGTGACCGCCCCGCTGCCGATCGCCCAACTGGTCGAGACGTACCTCCTCAACCAGCTCAGCCACCAGACGGCGATCGCCTCGAAGGCGGCACGCTGTGTGATCGCGGCCGCCGGGCACCCACTGGTCGATTTCTCCCTCCGGCGCACCCATGGCCCGCAGGTCGGGTTCCACATCGCACGCCTGGGCGCCCTGGTGGGCTTCGCCGGCACCAGCAACGTCCTCGCCGCCGCGGAGCTGGGCATCCCGGCCGTCGGCACCATGGCGCACTCGTACGTGGAGGCATTCCCATCCGAGGAGGAGGCGTTCCGAGCCTTCGCCCGGGCCCACCTCGGCCCGCTGACCTTCCTGGTGGACACCTACGACACCGAACGGGGGGTGCGCACGGCCGCCCGGGTGCTGCGCGACCTGGACCGGGGACCGGGCTCGGCGGTCCGGTTGGACAGCGGCGACCTGGGGAGGCTGGCGGCACGGGCGCGCGAGATCCTGGACACCGCCGGGCTGCCCGGCGTACGGATCGTCGCCAGCGGCGGACTCGACGAGTACGCGGTGGACCGGCTGGTCCGTGCCGGAGCACCGATCGACGTCTACGCGGTGGGCACGCGGGTGGGCGTGGCGGCCGACGCCCCCTACCTGGACTCCGCCTACAAGCTGGTCGAGTACGACGGCAGGCCGGTCATGAAGCTCTCCTCCGCCAAGGTCACCGCGCCCGCTCCGAAGCAGGTCCACCGCCGGCCCGGATACGCCGACGTGATCGGCCTCCTGGAGGAACCGCCACCCGCCGACGGGCATCCCCTGCTGGAGACGGTGATGAGGGACGGGCGGCGCGTCACCCCGCGGGGCTCGCCGGCCGAGGCCAGGGCACGCTTCCTCACCGACCTCGCCCAGCTGCCGGCGGAAGCCCGACGGATCACCGACCCGGTCGCCCCTCGCGCGCGGGTCTCCGACCGGCTCGCCGCGTTGACGGACCGGGTCCGGCGCGACCTGGAGACAGGAACACGGCCACCCCCGGGCCCGCCGCGGTAGACCAGGCGGCCCGCTGCCGGACCGGCCCGGGCACGCAGGCCGGCAGCGGCGTCGCCGCCATCCGCGCGGGCACGCCCACGCCCCTCGGGGCGCGCGCGAGCCGTGGGGTAGCCCGGCGCACTCGGGGTACCCGCCATGCGGCACTCCGTGCGAAGGCGGTGGGAACATGCTGCACAGCCCCTTGGTCGTCGGTGTCGACGGCTCCGAATCCAGCCTGCGGGCCCTGGACTGGGCGCTGGCCGAGGCCGCGCGCCATGATCTGCCGCTCCGACTGGTCCACGCCTCCCTGTGGGAGCGATACGAGGGCATCCGCCCGTCGTTCGCCGCCGAGCGCCCCACCGATCAGGTGATGGCCGAGCACATCGTCGCCTCCTGCGCCGAGCGCGCCCACGCCCGCGACCCGGGGGTGCGGGTCTCGGCGGACATCGTCCCCGAGGACCCCGTGAGCGCCCTGCTGAGGGCCGGCCAGGAGGCCTTCGCCGTCGTCACCGGCTCCCGGGGCCGTGGGGCCCTGCCGGGGCTGCTGCTGGGCTCGGTCGGACTGGGGGTGGCCGCCCACGCCTCCTGCCCGGTCTTCGTGGTCCGCGGTGACCGCGACAGCGAGGCCGGCGACGCCGGCGGGGCCGCAGAGCCGCGACCTCGGGGAAGGGTCGTCGTCGGGGTGGGGGAGCCCTCGGACGGCACCTCCGCGGTGCGCTTCGCGCTGGGCGAGGCCGAGGCCCGCGGCTGCCCCCTGCAAGCGGTACGGGCCTGGCGCCACGCGGTCCACCACCGCCCCGGGGAGGAGGCGGCGGCCGGGGGCGGTGCCCAGGCGGAGGAGGCGCGCGCCGCGCAGCTGCTGTCCGATGTGCTGCGGGCGGCCGAGGCGGACCGCGGCCGGACGGAGGTGCGCCGCGCCGTGGTGGAGGGCGCGACCCACCGGGTCCTGCTGGCCGTCTCGGCGGACGCCGATCTGGTGGTCGTCGGCGCGCTCCGCCGTCACGGCCGCGTCGGCCTGCAACTCGGCCGGGTCGCGCACGTCCTGCTGCACCACGCGGAGTGCCCGGTGGCCATCGTGCCCCGGCGCGCCTGAGAGACGGCCTTTGACCCGGTCCGGCCCAGCCGGGACGGGACCCGGTCCCCGAGGGGGTGGAGTACGAAAATGGCCGACACCCAGTGGACATGGCGGTACGACGGATACGACCCGTCCCAGGAGAGACTCCGCGAGGCGCTGTGCACGCTGGGCAACGGCTACTTCGCCACCCGCGGCGCGGCCCCCGAGTGCAGGGCCGGACTGGTGCACTACCCGGCCACCTACGTCGCCGGCTGCTACAACCGCCTCACCTCGGCGGTGGCCGGCCGGCAGGTGGTCAACGAGGATCTGGTGAACCTCCCGAACTGGCTGCCGCTGCGCTTCGGACTGCGGCCCGCCGGCGGTCCGGGCGGCCGATGGTTCTCCCCGGACACCACACCTCCCTCCGACTACCGGCAGTCCCTCGACCTGCTCCAGGGCACGCTCAGCCGCCGCTTCCGGTACCGGGACGAGGAGGCGGGGCCGGTGGAGGTGGAGCAGTGCCGGCTCGTACACATGGCCGATCCGCACCTGGCCGCCCTGCGGACCGTGATCAGGCCGCTGGAACGGGCCGGAGAGGTGGAGATCGAGGCGTCCTTGGACACCGCGGTGACCAACGGGAACGTCCACCGCTACCGTTCACTGGACCGCGACCACCTGGCCCACCCGCAAACCGGCCTGGCGGACCCGCACGTGCTCTGGTCGCGGTGCCGCACCAGTGACTCGGAGATCACCGTCGCCCTGGCCTCGCGGACCACCCTGCGGCACTCCGCGCCCGCCCTCCGCCACGAGGCCCGGCTGTCACGGCGGCGCGCGACCGACCACCTCGTGGTCCCGGTGGGGCCCGACCAGCCGGTCACCGTGGAGAAGACCGTGGCCCTGCACACCTCGCGCGACCGGGCCATCAGCGACCCGCTCGGCGCCGCGGTCGAACACGTGGTCGCCGCGGCCGACTTCGAGGCGCTGCGCCACTCCCACGCGGCCGCCTGGGCCGGGCTGTGGCGAAGGGCGGAGCTCACGGTACCGGGCGAGGCGGGCCGCATCCTCCGCCTCCACCTCTTCCACGTGCTGCAGACCCTGTCGCCGCACACGGCCGATCTCGACGTGGGCGTACCGGCCCGCGGACTCCACGGAGAGGCGTACCGCGGCCATGTCTTCTGGGACGAGCTGTTCGTCCTGCCCTATCTCAACCTGCACTTCCCAGAGGTCTCGCGGGCACTTTTGGACTACCGGTACCGCAGGCTCCCGCGCGCCCGCCGCGCGGCCGCGGAGATCGGCCGCGGGGGTGCCCGGTACCCCTGGCAGAGCGGCAGCGACGGGCGCGAGGAGACCCCGCGACTGCACCTCAACCCGCGGTCCGGCCGCTGGCTGGCGGACCACTCGCACCTCCAGTACCACGTCGGCTCCGCCGTCGCCTACAACGTGTGGCGGTACTGCGAGGCGAGCGGGGACACCCGGTTCCGGCAGACCAAGGGCGCCGAGATGCTGGTGCAGATCGCCCGGTTCTGGAGCGACAGCGCGGTCCTCGACCCCGGCTCGGGCCGCTACCGGATCCGCGGCGTGGTCGGCCCGGACGAGTACCACGACAGCTATCCGGACGCCGCGCGACCAGGGCTCGACGACAACGCGTACACCAATGTGACCGCCGCCTGGGTGATCGCCCGCGCCCTCGACGTGGTGCGCGGCCTTCCTCCGTGGCGCCGGGAGGAACTCCTCGACCAGGCAGGCGTGGACCCCGGGGAACTGCAGCGCTGGGAGGAGGTGTCCCGGCGCCTGAGGGTGCCCTTCCACGACGGGGTCATCAGCCAGTTCGCGGGCTGGCACGAACTGGCCGCACTGGACTGGGATCACTACCGCGCCCGGTACGGGGACATCCGGCGGCTCGACCGGATCCTGGAGGCGGAGGGCGACAGTGTCAACCGCTACCAGGCGTCCAAGCAGGCGGACGTCCTGATGCTGGGATACCTGTTCGCGCCGGACGAACTCGGCGACCTCTTCCGCCGGCTCGGCTACCGGCTGGACGAGGAGACCTGGCGGACGACGGTCGACTACTACCTGCGGCGCACCAGCCACGGGTCGACCCTCAGCAGCCTGGTGCACGGCTGGGTCCTGGCGCGCTCCCGCCGCGGCGACGCCTGGCGGCACGTGCGGGAAGCACTCGAGAGCGATGTCGCCGACGTGCAGGGCGGCACCACCGGGGAGGGCATCCACCTCGGCGCCATGGCCGGCACCCTGGACCTCGTACAGCGCGGCCTGACCGGCCTGGAGATCCGCGAGAGCGCTCTGCACCTGGACCCGGCCCCGCTCCCGGAGCTGTCCCGGTACGGGTTCGCGCTGCGCTTCCAGGGCCACTGGGGCATCCGCATGGTGCTGGAACAGCAGAGGTTGACCGTCAGTGTCCCGGCGTCCGAGGAGACGCCGATCCGCGTGGTGCTCACCGACCGGGCGGTGACCGTCGCACCGGGAGAGACCTGCGCCCTGATCCTGCCCGAGGGCCGGCCCGCGGAGTAAAGGAGTGAGCGGGTAAGCGGTGGGGCAGCGCACGAGCGCGGCGCCCTTCGCGGGCATCGCGAGGCTACCGCTGCCGAGCGGTCTCAGCCCACCGCCCCGTCGCCGGCGGTGACGGACGGCATCGTCCCCCGGCGGTGTCAGACGTCCACGTCGTCGACGGCGTAGTCGATCATCGGCCGGATCGAGACCACGCCGTCCACTCCCCGGGCGAGCCGTTCGACGATCTGGGCGGTCCTGCGGCTCTCGACCGCGCCGCGCAGGGTGACCACTCCGTCGTGCACCTGCACCTGGACGTCCTCCCCGCTCAGCCGCATGATCCCGGTCAGCACCTCGTCCTGGATCTCCTGGCGGATCTCCGCGTCCGGCCGCAGGAAGACACGCAGCAGGTCGGACCGGCTGACGATGCCGACGATGCGGTCGGCGTCGTCCACCACCACCAGCCGCCTCACCCGGTAGCGGTCCATCTCCCGGGCCGCGCCGGCGACCGGCCAGTCGGCGCGGACGGTGGCCACCGGGGCGGTCATCAGTCCGGCCGCGTTCTGCGCCCGCGCCTTGGCCGCCTCGTCGCCCCCTTGCGAGGGTGCGGCCCGGCCGGGCAGGTCGGGATCCTCGATCTGCTTGCGGAGCAGGTCCGCCTCGGACACCACTCCCACCGGCGCGCCCTGCTCGTCGGCCACCGGAACGGCGCTGATGCCATGGGTGGAGAGGAGGGACGCCACCTCCTTGAAGGGGGTGTCGGTTCGGACGGTGACGACATCGCGTGTCATCACCTCACTGACGGTGGTGTGACGTGCGCCCATCGTCGCCTTCCTTCCTGTTCGGGCGGCGCCTGGCCTCCAGGCCACGGCCTCCGCCACCTCCACTGTGACGCTTCGGGCCGCAGCCGGCGAACGCTCGGGTCACCTGCCTCGGCCCTCCCCGTCCCGCCGGCCGGCCCAGCCGCGGCGTACCGCGTCCTCGTGCTCGTCCTGTTCCAGGGCCTGACCGATCCGACCCAACTGCTCTTCCAGACGGGGGATCCGGTGGCGGCGCAGGGCGCGGATGCGCCGACGGGTGCGCCGCGCCTCGGCACCGACGAGCCGAGCGGCGGCGGACAGCGCCGCGTACTCCACCGCCGCCCGCACGGCCTGCCGGTAGGCGTTCTCGGCATGGACCAGGGCGGTGTTGCCGGGAGCCGCCGCCTCGGCCGCCCGCGGGGGCACCGTGCAGTCCGCCTCCGCGGGATGGCGCACCCCCATCGAGGTGGTCTCGCCGAGGGCGACCTCGGCGGCGCCCACTCCCGCCGCGGCCGCGGCCAGGGCCTGCTGACCGCCCAGGAGGACGGCGCGCACCAGCCAGGTCTCGGCCTGCCGCACGCTCTCCCGCCAGGTGTGGTCGGCGGCGTCCGCGGCGGCCCGCAGGCGCTCCTCCTCCGCACGGAGGATGCCCGACTTGCGTTCCAGGAGGTCGGCGCCCCGGTGGGCGACCCGCAGGCCGCGGCGCAGCCGCAGCCGGCCGGCGCGTCCCTGGGGGAGCCGGGATCCGCTGGTCACGCCGGGTCTGCCGGTACTTCGGCCGGTGCCGCCTCCGGCGCCGGCGAGCCGGGGAGGCGGGCGTCGAGCAAGGCGGCCGGCAGCATGGCGAGCTGGCCGCGCGGCAGCGTGAGCAGCACCTCCCAAGCGCGCTCCAGCGTGTCCTCGAGCGGGCGGAGTTCGTCGGGCCGCTGGTCCACGAACCGCTCCAGGAAGGCGGCGTCGAGGTCCAGGTACCGGCGGTCGGCGGCGCTCAGGCCCGCATGTCCCATCAGGTCGGCCAGTTCTCGAACCTCCCGTGCCCGGGCGATGGCGGCCAGAAGCTGCGCCGCCACGTCGAGGTGGTCCGCCCGGGTGTGGCCGGGGCCGGCGCCCTTGCGCATCAGCCGGGACAGCGAGGCCAGGGGATCCACGGGCGGGTAGATCCCCCGCGCGTGCGCCTCACCCGACAGGACGATCTGGCCTTCGGTGATGTAGCCGGTCAGGTCGGGCACCGGGTGGGTGATGTCGCCCGCCGGCATGGTGAGCACCGGCAGCACCGTCACCGAACCGGGCCGTCCGCGGATCCGTCCGCACCGCTCGTACAGCGAGGCCAGGTCGCTGTAGAGATACCCGGGGTAGGCGCGGCGGGCGGGCACCTCACCCCGGGCGGCGGAGACCTCCCGGAGCGCCTCGGCGTAGCTCGTCATGTCGGTCATCACCACCAGGACGTGCCGTCCACCGGAGAAGGCAAGGTCCTCGGCGACCGTCAGCGCCACGCGCGGGGTGAGCACGCGTTCGATCACCGGGTCGTCCGCGGTGTTGAGCAGGACGACCAGCTCGCCGGCGGCGGAACGCTCCTCCAGGGCGCCGCGGACGAACGCGGCGTCCGGGTGGGTCAGGCCCATGCCCGCGAAGACCACGCTGAACGCCTCCCCGCCGGCGGTGGCCTGGGCGGCGATCTGCGCGGCCAGTTCCAGATGGGGCAGCCCGGCGGCCGAGAAGACCGGCAGCTTCTGCCCGCGGACCAGGGTGGTCAGCCCGTCGACTGCCCCGACCCCGGTCAGTACCGGCTCGGACGGCGGCTCCCGGCGGACCGGGTTGACGGGATCGCCGGAGACCGGGGCGCGCCGGCTGCCGAACACCGGCGGCCCCCCGTCGATCGGCTCGCCGCGGCCGTTGCAGACCCGCCCCAACCAGCCCGCGCCCACCGGGATCCGCAGCGGCTCGCCGCTGAAGACCACCCGCAGGCCCGCCGGATCCATGCCCGCGGTGCCCTCCAGCACCTGGACCACCGCGATGTCGCGGTCCACCTCCAGCACCAGGCCGTGCCGGGTCCCGCCATCCGCGAGCGCGATCCGCACGAACTCGTCCCAGCCCACCCCCGACACACCCTCGACCACGGCGAGCGGGCCGTGCAGCGCGCGCACTCCCGTGTACTCCACCTCGCCGCGCGCCGTCATGCCGTCCGCTCCGCGACCCGCGCCAACCGGGACAGCGCGGCGTCCCGGAAGGCCGCCACGCCCGCGGCGTCATCGGGGCCCACCTCCTCCCGGGCCCGCAGCAGCGGGCTGAGGTCCACGTCCTCGACCACCTCGGCGGGCACCCCGGAGTCGACCAGCTCCCGGCAGCGGTCGACCACTGCCAGCACCGCGTCCACCAGGGCGGCGGTCTTCTCCGCCGCGCAGTAGGCGTCGTGCTCGGACAGCGCGCTCTGCTGGAGCACCGCCTCCCGGACCAGCCGCCCGGCCAGCACGCTGATCCGCTCCCGCGCCGGCAGCGCGGCGACGCCGATCAGGTCCACCAGGTCCGCCAGCCGGTCCGCCTCGGCCAGCAGGTCGGCGATCCGCGCCCGCCGCCCGGCCCACTGGGGATCGCCGGCCGCGGCATGGCGCGCCCCGATCCGGGCCGCGTCGCGGGAGAACGAACCCGCCCAGGAGAGCGCGGGGTAGTGGCGGGCGTAGGCCAGCTCCCGATCCAGGGACCACAGGCAGCGGACGAAGCGCTCGGTCTGCGCCGTCACCGGCTCGGTGAGGTCGCCGCCGGGCGGCGAGACCGCCCCGATCACGGTGATGGACCCCCGCCGACCGCCCAGTGTGGTCACCGCCCCGGACCGCTCGTAGAACGCGGCGATCTCCGAGGCCAGGCCGGCCGGATAGCCCTCCTCGGCGGGAAGCGCCCCGGTACGGGAGCCGAACTCGCGCAGGGCCTCGGCCCAGCGCGAGGTGGAGTCGGCGATGAGCACCACGTCGTAGCCCATGTCGCGGAAGTACTCGGCGACCGTGGCCCCCATGTGGACGCTCGCCTCCCGGGCCATCATCGGCATGTTGGAGGTGTTGGCGATCGTCACCGTGCGCTCGGCGAGCCGGCCGCCGGTACGCGGGTCCGTCAGCCGGGAGAACTCGTCGATGACGTCGGCCATCTCGTTCCCGCGCTCCCCGCAGCCGACGTAGACGATCACATCGGCGTCGCACCACTTGGCGATCTGCTGCAACAGCATGGTCTTGCCGGTCCCGAACCCCCCGGGCACGGCCACGGTGCCGCCCCGGGCCACCGGGAAGAGCAGGTCCACGACGCGCTGGCCGGTGCGCAGGGCGTCGTGCGCGTCCACCCGCCCGCGGGCCGGCCGCGGGCGGCGGACCGGCCAGGACGTGGTCGGCCGCACCTCGGTACCGGCCACCCGGGCGACCACCGCGTCCGGCGGGTACGTGCCCTCGGGCGCGATCCACTCCACCGCTCCGCCGCCGTCCGGCGGAGCGGTGACCCGCACCCGCACCGGGCCGGCGGTGGCGAGTTCGCCCAGCAGCCCGCCGCCGGTGACGGTCTCGCCCACCCGCACGCTCGGGGTGAACGGCCGGCTCAGCCCGCCGGAGTCGGCGCCCGCCCGGCCCGCCGAGCCGGGCACCAGCCAGTCACCGGCACGGTCCAGCGGTCGCAGCAGACCATCGAAGATCCCGCCCAGCAGGTCCGGGCCGAGCCGCGCGGACAGCGGATGGCCCTGGGGCCGTGCGGGATCGCCCGGGGCCAGGCCGCCGGTGTACTCGTAGCCCTGCACGGTGACCACGCCGCCGCCGATGGCGACCACCTCGCCGGTCAGCCCGGCCTCGCCCAGGGCGACCAGATCGTGCATGGCGACCCCGTCCGCGTACTCGACCTCCACCAACGGCCCGGCCACCCGCAGGACGCGCGGCAGCGCCCGCGTGCTCACGGTGTCCACAGGCTCTCCACCTCCGAGCCCAGTGACTCCAGCGCCCGCGTGGCGAGCGCGTCCAGGGTCTGGTCCACCCGGCGGTGGCCGGCGACCGCGACGCATCCCCCCAGGGGGGCCTCGGTGACCCGGGCCTCCGGTCCCAGCAGCCGCCGGGCCCGCCGGACCAGCCGGTCGAGCAGGGCGGGGTACTCCGGTGCCCGGCGCAGTGCGCGGACCCGGGCGAGGACCTGCCGGCGCAGGTCCTCGTACACCTCGCGGCGGGCGGCCAGTTCGCACTCCCCGGCCGTCCGGCGGGCGTCCGCCAGGACGGCCCTAGCGGCCCAGGCCCCCTCCGCCTCACCCTGCCGCCGCGCCTGCGCCGCGATGCCCTCCGCCTTCGCGGCGGCGTCGCGCAGCAGGTCCTCCGCCTCCCGGTCGGCGGCGGAGAGGTGTGCCGCGGCCTCGGCATGCGCCCTGCGTAGCAGCTCCTCCCGGACGGGTGCGAGCGCGGCCTCGGTACCAGGCGCCAGGCCGCTCATGGCGGCATCACCGCGGTCAGCGGCCGGGTCCCCTCCAGCGCCGCGGGGTCGAGCGCCGCCGCGGCGGACGCGGTGAGGATGACCAGGCCGGTGTCCGCGGGCAGCCGCCGCCACGCCTCGCGCACCGCCGGCGCGTCCTCTGCGGCGAACACGGACACCCCGGCCAGGGCGAACCCGCAGACCCTCACCTGCTCCCCGATGGCGGCCACGCCCGCCACTTCAGGCCTTCCCGATCAGGATGATGGCGACCACCAGGCCGTAGATGGCGATGCCCTCGGCCAGGCCGACGATGACCATGGACCGCCCGAACAGCTCCGGGCGCTCGCTGATGGCGGCCAGCGCCGCGGCTCCCGTGTAGGCCACCGCGATGGCCGCCCCGATCGAGGCGCCGGCGACCGCGATCGCCGCGCCGATGAGCGCCGCCGAGTTCGGGCCCGGGCCCGCGGCCGCCTGGGCGGGCGCGGCCTGGGCGTGCTCCCCGCCGAGCGCCACCAGCAGCAGCACGAGCGCGCCGACCAGCAGCAGCGCGTCCGCGGCCACCACCAGCCGCAGTCCGGCCCGCCCGGAGCGGCGGAGCAGCAGGCGGGTGGCGCCGGACACCGCCAGCACGACGGGCAGTGCGACAAGCCAGGTGATCACGGTACGGCCTCCACTCGCTCGATGGGCAGCCGCCACGGACGGAACGGGCGGCCCTGGTCCTCGAAGACCCGGGAGAACAGCTCGTAGAACTCCAGGCGCAGCGCCTGCACACCCGCGACCAGCGCCTCCAGGGCGAAGGCCAGCGCGTTGCCGGCGGTGAAGACGGCGACCGCGCCGAGGGCCCCGGCGGGACCCGAGCCGACCAGGGCCGTCGTGCCCTGCCAGACGATCCCGCCCAGCGCGGCATGGGTCAGGCCGAAGGCCGCCAGCCGGGTGAAGGAGATGGTGTTGGAGCCGATGCGCAACACCATGTCGAGCAGTTGGACGGCGGTCTGCGCCACGCCCCCCGCGCCGTGCGAACTCGCCGCATACCACCCCGAACCGGCCAGCACCAGCCCGGCGAGGCAGAGCAGGCCACCTCCGGCCGCCAACCCGGGGATTCCGGCGGCCACCGCCCCCGCGAGCAGTCCAAGACCCAGGAAGAGCAGCGCCCCGGCGACGCCGGACGGCGCGTAGAGCGCGGAGGACGGCCCGCCCTCCCGCCAGCGGTTCGCGATCCCGGCCGCGTAGGCGAGCGCCAGCAGCCCCGCCCCCAGCGCGGCGGCGGCGGTGAGCAGCCGCAGGGGCTCCGCCGGCGGGCTCAGCCAGAGCACCGGGAGCACTCCGGTGGGTCCGAAGAACTCCCCGTACGCCAGGCCGGCCAGCACGCTGGCGATTCCCGCCCCCGCCACGAACGGCCACAACCGGTGCAGCCGCGCCAGGCGTCGCGGCCGACCCCGGCGCAGTGCCAGCGCGCCCAGCAGCAGCAGGGCGCCGTGCCCCGCGTCGCCGAACATCACTCCGAACATGACCACATAGGCGAGCCCCGCCGCCATCGTGGGATCGAGGTCGGGGTAGGGAACGGTGCCGTAGGTCCCCAGGAGGGGGCGGAACGCGCCGCGCAGCGCACCGGTCTCCCGCAGCAGGGTGGGCGGGTCGGTGCCGCGCGGGGCGGGCAGCGGCACCAGCGTGCCGCCGGCACCGGCCAGGCGCGCCGCGGTCGCCCGGACATCGCGGACCGGGCACCAACCCGCCACCGCCGCCACCGAACCGCGCCGCACCGCGCTGCCCAGCCGCTCCTCCAACTGGGCCTCGCCGGCCAGCAGATCCACCCGGCCCGCGCGCTCCAGCGCGTCCAGATCGGGCGGTCCGGGGCTGAGCACCGCGCGCACCGGCTCACCCCGCAGGCGCTGGAGCCGGCGTCCCGCGGGGCCGGGCGCCCCCTCCCCGGCGGCCCCGGAACGGTCCAGCTCCACCCGACCGCTCTCGGCGACACCCACCAGGGTGTCCCGCAGGGCCTCCCACGGTGCGACCACCGCCACCCGCTGCATGCGGACCGGTGCCATCCGCTCACCCCGGAACATCGAACACCTCCCGGCTGCCACCGCCCCGCGCGGCGAGCTCCAGGGCGCCCCGCACCCGCCACGCGTCCACGCAGAGCAGCGCCGCCGCCCCCGCCACCGGGGCGGCGCCCGGGCGCGAGGTGCGCAGCAGCTCCCGCCCATCGCTCTCCAGCCGCTCCCACCAGCGGCCCTCCGCCCGCCACAGCTCCGCGGGGTCGTCCACCCCGTCCAGAGCCCAGCCGGCCGTGGCGGGCAGCAGCCGCCGGAAGTCGCCGTACGACGCGGCCTCGGCGGCCCCGGTGCCCAGCAGCCGGGCCGTGGACCGGGCGGCGGGTTCCGTCAGGCGGCGGCCGAGCAGGTGGACCTCCCTGGCGATCAGCAGAGCCAGTCGGCCCGCGGCCCAGCGCGCCACCTCCGCCGGGCCCAGGACGGAGCGCACGGCGGCGGAGACCCGCATCCCCAAGCCCACCGCTGCGGGCGAACCGCCGCCCGGATCCCCCCAGGGCGAGGCGGCCAGCACCGCCCGCAATTCGGCGGGCGAACGGGCCCGGGAGAGCCGCGGCCACGCGGTCGACAAGGCGCCCAGCCGGTACGGCCGGCCCGCCCCGGCGCCCTCGCCCTCGGCCAACCGCCGCAGCTGGTCCTCGGTGTTGGCGATCTCGAACTCCGCCGCGAACAGCCGGACCAACTCCACACCTCCGCGCGGCTGCCACCCCGCCAGCACCCTCAGGTGCCAGAGCAGGGCGGCGGCCACCGCCCGCTGCGCCCGGGCCAGCGGCGCCTCCACGTCCAGTTCGCGCCGGTACGCGGTACCCGTCAGGTAGCGCAGGGCGTCACCGAGGCTGTGCGCCGCGGCCACCTGCCCCGCGCCCGCGGCCCCCACGCGGCGGTTCAGCATGGCCCTGGCCCGTGTCACCCCGGCCACCCACCCGGCGCTCATCCCGGGCCCCCGTCCTCCGCGC
>NZ_SRID01000419.1 GCF_004684805.1 Streptomyces palmae | reverse complement strand
GGTGGGGGCCCCGTGCTGGGTGGCCCGGTACACATCCACGAGGTACTGCTGAGTGATCGACATACCGCCACCGTGCGACGCCCCGGCGCGACCCCCCGCATCATTTGACGGTCCTGGTCAATCGAAGGCCCGCCACCCGCCCGGCCAGGCACGATAGACGCATGTCCACGGTCATCGAGATCACCGGGCTGCCGCCCGAGCGCATCGTCTTCAGCCCCTCGCCCCTCGCGGAGCTGAGCTTTGCCCTGCACGCGCTGGCCCAGCCGGGCCACCATCCGGGGCTGCACGGCTGGACCAGTTCGACCACCGCCGCGCTCAAACAGGACCTCGCGGACCGGTTGCACGAGGCGGATTTCCTGTGGAGCCCGGCGTTCTCCGACATCTCGATGCCGTTCGCGGCGCTCCCGCACGCCCAGGGACACCCCGGAGCCACGCTCGCCGAGGATCTGGACCTGCTCGACCAGCTCGACGACGAGCTCTTCGTGGCCGCGGCGCTGGAGATCTCCTGCTCCTCCATCTACAGCCGGGGCGGCCCCTCACCGCTGGTGGACGCGGTGGCGCGGGAACAGGCCCTGGAGCGGGCCACCGCGCGCGGGCCGCGGCAGACGGAGTTCGCCCACCGGCTGCTGGCCGACCCGCCGGGGGTGCGGGCCTGGATACGCCGCCTGTTCGAGGACTGCGAGCAGGCGTTCTTCGCCGATGTGTGGCAGCGGGTACAGGTGCAGCTGGCGGCGGACGCCCGGCACAAGGCGGAGCTGCTGCGCCGCAAGGGCCTGCGTGAGGCCCTGGCCGAGGTGTCGCCGGCGCTCTCGCTGGAGGGCGAGTACCCCGGCGCCGGCGGCCCGGTCCGCATCGTCGTGGACAAGTTGAGCAGCGGCCGTACGACGGCGGTGGACCCGGCGATCGGGCCGGGCCTCACCCTCGTACCGTCCACCCTCGGCTGGCCGCACCTGATGGTGCTGCACGCACCCGGCTGGCGGCCGGTGATCCACTATCCGCTGGCCGCCACGGAGCTCGCCGGGCCCCCGTCGCTGGAGCTGGTCCGGCTGCGGATGGAGGCGCTGGCCCATCCGATGCGGATGCGGATCTGCCGGAGCGTGGGGCGCGCGGCGTTCACCACCGGCGAGCTGGCGGCCGAGTGCGGCATCAGCGCGCCCGAGGCGTCCCGGCACCTGGCCTTCCTGAAGAAGGCGGGGCTGGTCACCACCCGGCGCCGCGGCCGGTATGTGCTGCACCAGCTGGACCTGACGGCGGTGGCCCGGCTGGGCAGCGACTTCCTGGAAGGGGTGCTGCGCTAGGCCTGCGGCGTGCGGTGTCGGGAGCGCTGCGTCAGGCGTGCGGCGTCAGACGGCGTCGGGCGTGCGGCGTCAGGGCCTGCGGCGTCGGGCGTGCGGCGTCAGACGGCGTCGGGCGTGCGGCGTCAGGGCCTGCGGCGTCGTGGGCGCGGCGCCTGGGGCCACGGCGTCGGGTGTGCTGGTCCGGGGCCGCAGTGCCAGGGCGTGCCGCGTCAGACGCACGGCGTCCGGGGCGCGGCAGCGGGGACGTGCGGCGGGGGGTATCCGCCGTCACTCACCCGCGACACGGAGCAGCAGCTTGCCCGTGGTGGTGCGGGATTCCACCGCGCGGTGTGCCTCGGCGGCCTCGTCGAGCGGGAACTCCGCGGTGACCGGCAGGACCACCTTCCCCTCCGCGACCGTACGGAACGCCCGTTCCGCGATCTCCGCCAGCGCTTCGGGCGCGGACCGGGCCAGGGCCAGCACGGAGAAGCCGGAGACGGTGAGGGTGCCGGGGTAGAGCTCCGCCTGTCCGACCTGCCAGGGGGCCTCGCCGGAGGCGTTGCCGTAGGAGATCAGCCGGCCGAAGCGGGCCAGGGAGGCCAGGCCGCCGCGCAGGGTCTGGCCGCCGACCGGGTCGAGGGCCAGGTCCACGCCCCGGCCCTGGGTGGCGTTCCGGACCTGCTCCGGGAAGTCCTCGCCGATGAACACCTGGTCGTAGCCGAAGCCCAGCGCGACCTCGGCCTTGGCCCGGCTGGACGCCACGCCGTACACCGCGCCGGCACCGGCCAGCCGGGCCAGTTGGCCGAGTACGGTGCCCACCCCGCCGGCCGCGCCCTGCACCAGTACGGTCTCGCCCTCGGCCAGCCGTCCCACCTCGTGCAGCAGGGCGTGCGCGGTGGGCAGCACGGTGGGCAGGGTGGCGGCGGTGCGCAGCGAGATGCCCTCGACGAGCGGAAAGACAGTGGCGGCGGGCACGGCCACCACCTCGGCGTACCCGCCGCCATCGGTGAACGCGGCCACCAGTTGGCCGGGGCGCAGGCCGGTCACCCCCTCCCCGACGGCCCTGATCCGGCCGGAGAGGTCCAGGCCGGGGGTGAAGGGCAGTCCGGGCACCTGATAGCC
This sequence comes from Streptomyces palmae, assembly GCF_004684805.1. Lineage (GTDB taxonomy): Bacteria > Actinomycetota > Actinomycetes > Streptomycetales > Streptomycetaceae > Streptomyces > Streptomyces palmae. The sequence continues at coordinate 3,294 of NZ_SRID01000419.1, read as the reverse complement.
GACAGCGCGCGCCTTGATGTCGGCGAAGTTGACGCCCGCGTAGGCCACATCGATGGTCACCTCGCCGGGTCCGGGCTCCGGTACCGGCACCTCGGCTACCCGCAGTACCTCGGGACCGCCGAACTCTTCCATCACGATCGCACGCATGACAGACCCCCTCGCCAGAGTGTTCAATGAAAAGCGAACACCATGAGTGTACGAAGTAGATCGAACACTTGGCAATCACCGGCCCGCGCGGGAAGATGCCGCGCCGCACGGACGCGCCCGGCGAGCGGCGCACCAGGAGAAACGAGAGAGCGACCCCATGAGCCATCGCACCGCGCCAGAGCACACCCACCCCGACGACGTCCCGGTCGAGACCGCGCTCGCCGCACTGGCCGACCCGGTCCGGCTGAGCATCGTGCGGGAGCTGTCCACCAGCGAGGAATGGTCCCGCTCCTGTGGCACCTTCGACGTGCCGGTGGGCAAGGCGGCGCTCAGCCACCACTTCGCGGTGCTGCGTGCCGCCGGGCTCGTCGAGCAGCGCGACATCGGTGCCAAGCGGGTCAACCGGCTGCGCCGCGAGGAGTTCGAGCACCGCTTCCCCGGGCTGCTGGCTCTGGTCCTCCGCGAGGAGTGAGCCCTCCGGGCCGCACTCCCCCGCGCCTCGTGCCACCGCCGGGCCGGCCCCCGTCCCCCGCGAGGGGTACGCGCCTGTCAGATGCCTCCGCCGCCGGCCCGGACCAGCCCCGTCTCGTACGCGAGCACCACCACCTGCACCCGGTCGCGCAGCCCCAGCTTGGTCAGGATCCGCCCGACATGGGTCTTCACGGTGGCCTCCGAGAGCACCAGCCGCCCCGCGATCTCACCGTTCGACAGACCCTGGGCGACCAGCATCATCACCTCGCGCTCGCGCCCGGTCAGCCGCTCCAGCACGGCCGTGGAGCCACCACTGCTCGCCGAGCCGGAGGTGGGCAGCATCGGGGCGAAGCGGTCCAGCAGCCGGCGCGTGGTGCTGGGCGCCACCACCGCGTCCCCGCTGTGCACGGCGCGTATCGCGGCCAGCAGCTCACCCGGCGGCACGTCCTTGAGCATGAAGCCGCCGGCGCCCGCCTTGAGCGCGGAGAAGGCGTACTCGTCCAGGTCGAAGGTGGTCAGGATGAGCACCTTGGGCGCTCCCACCTGCCGGCAGATGCGGCGGGTCGCCTCCACCCCGTCCAGCCGGGGCATCCGGACGTCCATCAGCACCACGTCCACCTCGGTGGTGCGCAGCACCTCCAGTGCCTCCGCGCCATCCCCGGCCTCGGCGACGACCTCCATGTCGGGCTGGGCCGCCAGCACCATGCGGAACCCGGTGCGCAGCAGCGCCTGGTCGTCGACGAGCATCACGCGGATCGCCATACGGAACTTCCTTCTCGTTACTCGGTTGGATCGTCGTTTCTGCTGGACCGGAGCTTCCCACCAGACAGGGCACCGCTGCCCGCACAGGCAGCTCCGCCAAGCCGGATCCGCCTGTCCTGCGGGCCGGGCTCCGACGGACCTGCCCTCGCCGGGAGCCCGTCCGGCCCGCCGGGCCGGCCGGGATCCGGCCGTGCCCTGCCAGGACCGGCGCCCATGCGAACCGCCAGGGCCGGGCTCCGGCGGGCCTCCCAGCGGCGAGCCCGTCCGGCTTTGCCAGGCCGGAGCCCATCTCCCCCGCCAGGGCCGTTCGCCGGAGCGGCCCCGTTCAGCCGCCCGGTTTCACCGGCAGCAGCACACTGATCCGGAATCCGCCGCCGGGCCGGGGTCCGGCGTCCAGGGTGCCGCCGACCATGCCGACCCGCTCCCGCATGCCGATCAGCCCCTGACCCTGGCCGTCCGATCCACCGTCCGTGTACAGCTGGGAATCGGAGCCCCGGCCGTCGTCCTCCACCAGCAGCCCCAGGCCATCGTCGAAGTAGGTGAGCCGCACGCTGGCCCCCGCGTTGGGCCCGCCGTGCTTGCGGGTGTTGGTCAGGGCCTCCTGGACGATGCGGTACGCGGTCAGCTCCAGGCCGCTCGGCAGCGGGCGCGGGCTGCCCTCGACCTTGAAGTCCACCGGCAGTCCGGCGCCGCGCACCTGCTCGACCAGGTCGTCTATCTGCTCCACGTCCGGCTGCGGCACATAGTCGCTGTCCCCGGCCGGCTCCCCGGTGCGCAGGACGCCCAGCAGCCGGCGCATCTCGGCGAGCGCCTGGCGGCCGGTCCCGGAGATCGTCTCCAGCGCCAGCCGGGTCTGGTCCGGCGCAGCGTCCATCACATACGCGGCACCGTCCGCCTGCACCACCATCACCGAGACGTTGTGCGCGACCACATCGTGCAGCTCGCGGGCTATTCGGGCGCGCTCGGCGGCGACCGCCATCTTGGCGCGCTCCTCACGCTCCTTCTCCAACCGCGCGGCACGCTCCTCCAGCTGGGCGTAGTAGGCGCGGCGGGTCCGTATCGAGTCGCCGAGCACCCAGGCGAGCGCGAACGGCACCGTGCCGAACGCGATGCTCACGGTGTGTTCCCAGCTGGTGGCGTTGTCCTGGGGCCAGCGGACGGTCGCGATGGAGGCCGCCAGCAGGCCGCCCACCAGCCCCAGCCGGGAGGCCCACCGGGCGCCGGTGGCGGCGCAGGTGTAGATGATCACCAGCATCGCGAAGTCGGCCGGATTGATCCCCACGTCGGCGATCAGCTGGGCCACCCCGCAGGCGATCGCCAGCAGCAGCATCTTCTCGGGCGCCCGACGGCGCAGCGTGACCACCGCGCACAGGGCCAGCACGATCGGTACGGCCGGGATCCGCGCGTGGCTCGGCAGACTCGTTGCGTCCGCGATATACAGCGCACCCAGGCCCAGCAGAAGGACGGCCCAGGAGCCGTCCACCCACGTCGGGTGTCTGCGGAGAAAATCGTAGAGGCGCTGCACGTAACCCAGCGTAGGCATGGCAGGGGCTTCGCCGGGTCAACCGGAGGGTCGATCCATGAGCGCTGGGCCTACTCCCCAAGGTGGAGGCGGAGTGCGCTTAGCGTTGGGGAATGGCGAACAAACGGTCGGGGTGGATCGGCTGGCGAACGGCCACCGAGCAGGCCCTGTACGGACCCGGCGGCTTCTTCCGGCGGCCCGAGGGCCCGGCCGGGCACTTCCGCACTTCGGTGCATGCCTCGGCGCGGTATGCGGAGGCGGTGGCCGAGCTGCTGCGCCGGGTGGACACGGCCCTGGGGCGGCCCGCCGAGCTGGCTCTGGTGGACATCGGGGCGGGCCGCGGGGAGCTGCTGACCGGCGTCCTCGCCGCCCTGGACCGCGCGGACCGGTCG
>NZ_SRID01000418.1 GCF_004684805.1 Streptomyces palmae | reverse complement strand
CCCTCATGCCGGCATTCCCCCGCCCCCACCGTCCGGGGCCCCGTTCCGTCCTGCCGGCACCGGCCGTCGCCCTGCTGCTGGGCTGCGCCGCGCTCCTGCCGGCCGCCGCCCCCGCCCCGGCGACACCCCCGCAGCTGAAGGCCGAGCAGGCGAGGACCAGCCCCGCGCACACCGGGCACGCGAAGAGCAGGCCCGCGCGGATACTGCGCTATGTGGCGATGGGGGACTCGTACGCCGCCGCGCCGCTGGCGCCGCACGGCGACCCGCGGGCACCCATGTGCGTCCGCTCCCGGTCCGGCTACCCGGAGGTGGCGGCCAGGGCGCTCGGGGCGCGGCTGGTCAACGTCAGTTGCTCCGCGGCGCGGATCCGCGACTTCGGGGAGCGGCAGACCGGTCTGCTGCGGCCCCAGTCCACGGCCCTGGAGCGCGGTACCGACGTGGTGAGCCTGACCATCGGCGGGAACGACACCCATCTGGTGCGCGCCGCGCTGAGGTGCGTCAATCCACTCCCGGAGCCGGTCGGGCGCAGCTGCGCCGATCGCTACACCGCCGGTGGGCGGGACCGTATCGCCGCGGACATCGCCGCCTGGGCACCCGCGCTGGGGGCCGCGCTGGACGAGATCCACCGCCGCGCCCCGCACGCGCGGATCTTCGTGGTGGGCTACGGCGAGTACTTCCGCCGCGGCGGCTGCCACCCGGTGCAGCCGCTGTGGGCACGCGACGCGGACTACCTCCAGGGCTCGATCGACCGGCTGAGCGCGGTGCTGCGCGCCGAGGCCGCCCGCCACCGCGCGGTGTTCGTCGACACCCGGCCGCTCACCAGGGGCCATGACAGCTGCGCCCCGGCCAGGGAGCGCTACCTGGAGGGGTTCCTGCCGACCCACCGGGCCCTGGGGCTGCACCCCAACGCCGAGGGTTCCGCGGCGATCGGCCGCAGGCTCGCCAGCGTCATCGCCCGCTTCCGTTCCGGTACGCCGTCGACCCGCCGCTGACCGGCCCGGTCGGCGGTGCGCGGCCGGCGGCCGGGGCGGAGTCCGGTCGGGGATCGGAGGCCGGTGGCGGGACGGCGTCCGGTCGGTGGGCCGGCGGTACCGGGCACCGTGCCCGGATTTATCCCTCGGCTTTGGCCCCTGGCGCTCCGATACGATATGGGCGGCTCGTGGGGCACGCCCCACCGGCGAAAAGTCACCCACCGCACCGACCTGGGAGCAGCCTGCAATGGCTCGACACCTCATCACCAGCGCCCTTCCCTACATCAACGGGATCAAGCACCTGGGCAACATGGTGGGGTCCATGCTCCCGGCCGACGTGTACGCGCGCTATATGCGCCAGCGCGGGCACGAGGTGCTGTACATCTGCGCCACCGACGAGCACGGCACCCCGGCCGAGCTGGCCGCCAAGGAGGCGGGGCTGCCGGTCGACGCGTTCTGCGGCGAGCAGCACGACGCCCAGAAGGCGATCTACGACGGCTTCGCCCTGTCCTTCGACTACTTCGGCCGCAGTTCCTCGCCGGAGAACGTCGAGATCACCCAGACCATCGCCCGGGAGCTGAACGCCAACGGGTTCATCGAGGAGCGGGCGATCCGCCAGGTGTACTCCAACACCGACGGCCGCTTCCTCCCGGACCGCTACATCGAGGGCACCTGCCCGCACTGCGGTTACGACAAGGCGCGCGGCGACCAGTGCGAGAACTGCACCCGGGTGCTGGACCCGACCGACCTGATCGACCCGCGGTCGGCGATCAGCGGCAGCAGCGACCTGGAGGTGCGGGAGACCAAGCACCTCTTCCTGCTCCAGTCGAAGCTGGCCGAGGAGGTCGCGGGCTGGGTGGACGAGCACGGCAGGAACTGGCCGACGCTGGCCTCCTCGATCGCCCGCAAGTGGCTGAACGAGGGCCTCCAGGACCGGGCGATCACCCGCGACCTGGACTGGGGCGTCCCGGTGCCCCAGGACACCTGGCCCGAGCTGGCGGCCGAGGGCAAGGTCTTCTACGTGTGGTTCGACGCGCCGATCGAGTACCTGGGCGCCACCAAGGAGTGGTCGGACCAGGACCCGGAGAACCGCGACTGGAAGTCGTGGTGGTACGACGCCGACGAGACCGTCCACTACACCCAGTTCATGGCGAAGGACAACGTCCCCTTCCACACCGTGATGTTCCCGGCGACGCTGCTGGGCACCCGGGACAAGTGGAAGAAGGTCGACTACGTCAAGGCGTTCAACTGGCTGACGTACTACGGCGGGAAGTTCTCCACCTCGCAGAAGCGGGGGGTGTTCACCGACGCGGCGCTGGAGTTGCTGCCCGCCGACTACTGGCGCTACTTCCTGATGGCCAACGCCCCGGAGTCCGACGACTCCTCCTTCACCTGGGAGCACTTCGCCGCGACCGTCAACAAGGACCTGGCCGACACCCTGGGCAACTTCGTCAACCGGGTGCTGTCCTTCTCCCGCAAGCGCTTCGGTGACGAGGTCCCGGCCGGGAAGCCCGCCGGGGAGGCGGAGGCCCGGCTCGGCGAGGAGATCGCGCGGCTGCTGTCCGAGTACGAGGAGCACATGGACGCGCTCCAGTTCCGCAAGGCGGCCGCCGCGCTGCGGGCGCTGTGGAGCGCGGGCAACTCCTACCTGGAGGAGAAGGCCCCCTGGCTGGAGATCAAGACCGACCAGGAGGGCGCGGCGCTCACCCTGCGCACCGCGATGAACCTGATCCACCTCTACTCGGTGGTCTCCGAGCCGTTCATCCCGGCCTCGGCGGCAGCCATGCGCTCCGCCTTCGCGCTCACCGAGGACACCGCGGCCTGGGTGACCGCCGAGCAGGCCAAGGCCCTGGCCTCGGTGCCGGCCGGCACCGCCTTCACCGTGCCGCCGGTGCTGTTCGCCAAGATCACCGAGGATGACCTGGACTCCTACCGCGAGCGTTTCGGCGGCATCGAGGCCTCGACCAGCGCCTGAGCCGGACGGCCGGCGCCTGACGACCACCGCCAGGCGCCCGGCGCCCGACCGGCCGGACCACCGGCACCGGATCCCGTCTCCCGGCCACCGCGCGGCACCACCCGCCGTGCGGTGGCCGACGTGTATCCGGCCCCCGGTCCAGGTGCGCACCCTGACTCCGGCCCCTCCTCCCAGGGCATGCCGTCTCCCCAGCTCAACGCCGTAGCACACGGCGGAGGTTGACGGCTTGACGGGAGGCACGCGCCCGTTGAGCCGGTGGCAAGAGTTCGTTTAACCCTTTCGTCGACCCTGTGTAATCCGTGAACCACAGGGAAGTCGAGGAAGCCCGTGCCGGACAGACGCGTCACAGTGACGGTCCACGGCCCCGACCCGCGCTCCCGGGCCGGAGTCATGCGCCATCTGGAGAAGGAAGCCTCCGTGGAGCTGCTCGAACGGCCGCGCCCGTTCAGCGACGAGCCGCGCGGCTCCGTGGCCGTGATGCTGGCCGAGCGGCTGGACGCCCGCTCGGGGGCGGAACTGCGGCAGCTGGTGCGGGGCGGCTCGCAGCCGGTGGTCCTGGTGGCGGGTGAGCTGCGGGAGGCGGAGCTGATGGTGGTGATGGAGTACGGCGTACGGGCCGTGCTGTGGCAGCACCGTACGACCCCCCGGCGGCTGCTGCGGGCGGTGCACCGGGCGGCTCGGGGCCCGGGCGCGAGGCGGTGCGGGGTGGACCGCCGGCTCGGCGAGCACTCGGTGCCCTGGCCGTAGGGTCAGTGGGCCAGGTGGGCGCGGTCGCCCATCACGATGACGGGGTGCCGGGCCGGGTCCAGCAGGTGCAGCAGCTTCTTCATATGGGCCTCGGACAGGCTGACGCAGCCGTGGGTGGGGCCGCCGTGGTCCACATGGATCCAGATGCCGCCGCCCCGCTCCGCGCCCAGGGGCCGCCGCCAGTCCAGTGGTGAGGCGCCGGGGACGCGGTTGTAGTCGATGGCCACCACGTAGTCGAACGCCCCGGTCAGCGATTCGCCCTCGAAGCCGAGGCCGGTGGCGACGAAGTCGTTGGAACGGTGGTAGGGCAGCCGGGTGCCGGGGTCGGGGCGCAGCCCGCCCGCGTCGCTGAGCGTGAACACCCCGCGGGGCGAGCGCAGGTCGCCGAGGTGGTGGTCGCCGGTCCAGCCGCGCAGGGCGTTGTGCGCGGGCCAGACCGGTCCGGGCCGCCAGCCCGCCCGGGTGCGGTGGAAGAGGACCGCGGTGGCGCGGTCGGACTCCTGCCCCTCCCCGGTCACCAGCAGCACCTGGCGCGTCCTGGCGGGCAGCTTGGCGGCGGTACGCGGGCCCAGGCCCGGCAGCAGGGCCCGGCCGGGGAGCGGGGTCCGCGCGGCGAGGCCGGACCGGCTCCGGGACAGCGGCCCGGCGGCCGGGCCGGGCGCGCCCCGGTCGGCGCCCTGAGCACCCGGCGCGGCGCCCTCGGTTCGGCCGCCGGATCCGTTCCTGGGGCCGCCGCTCCCCGGGGGCCTGCGGGGCGGTACGTCGTCCATCCGGTCCTCCTCTCCCGGGGCCGACTGGCCATCAGCGGCTGCCGCCCCGTCAGCGGATCCGGTGCCGCTCCGGGTCGCCGTGCCGGGCCCCGACACCGCGGTTCCGCCGGCCAGTCCCTCGGGAGCGCCGAGCGGCCCGGACGCACGGGGCGTCCCCGTACCGCCCTCGGGTGCGCCGTATCCGGCCAGCACCCCTGTGCACAGCAGCAGCGCGGCGGCCGCGGCCCGGCGGCTCAGCGAGTGGCGAGCGGGCATCGGGGGCGTCCTTCCGAATGTCGGTACGACCGGGTCAGTCGCGTCTGCTGCCGGGCGCCGGTGGCGCGTCACCACCGAAGGTGGCGGAGTCCAGGACATGCCGGACCTGGCCCATCGACACCGCGCTCGGCTCGTTCAGACATACCGATACCCGGACGGCCGCGTTCGGCGCTCTGTCCCCCACCACGATCCACCCTCGCAGTTCCCGGGAGCCTCCTGCGACACGGCAGCCCCGGGTGAGCCGCGCGTCCCGAAGCTCCGAGGCCTTCTCGGCCTTGGCCACCGCGAAGTGTCCGCGCATCAGCCGGAACCCGATGACGCCCCGGCCGGCCTCCAGCCGGGCGACCGGCACACAGGAGTACTCCCTGGTCAGGCAGGGATGCCGGGTGGGTGCCAGCCGCTGCTGGCCGGCGAAGGCCGCGCTCTGGCCGCGTCCCGGACCGACCACGGCCAGCGCCTGCCAGCCGCGCGGAACCCGGATCGTCAGATCCGCCAGATCGGGGTAACGCACCGGGGCGTCCACCGCCCGTATGGCGGGGCCACCGCCCCCCGCGCCCGGGGAGGGCGGCGCGCTGTACGCCGGGGTGGAGGGAGCACCGGAGGGCCGCGCGGGCGGACCGGTGCGGCTCGGCTGCGACGGCTCCTCCGTGTGGCGCGGACCCTGGTAGCGGGTCAGGGCGCGGGTCGGCGGGCCTTCCGGAGCCGGCCAGGGGACCAGCGTGACGGTCAGGGCGGTCGCGGCGACCAGGACGGCGGCGCCCCCGATGGCCTGGCGGCGGCGCCTGACCCGGGCCCGCTCCCGTACCCGGCGGATCCGCTCGGCGGGGGCGGGCAGCAACGGAACGGCACGCTCCAGGAAGTCGCGCAGCTCCCGTTCCGCGGACAGCTCCCACTCCTCGGGTCCGACCGGCGGCGGGTCCGCGGACGGGGTGTCCCAGCGGGGGGCAGCACCCTGTCCGCCGGGGCGACGGACCTTCCACAGGCCCCCGCCCACC
>NZ_SRID01000417.1 GCF_004684805.1 Streptomyces palmae | reverse complement strand
CCCCTGACCCCGATCCGTACCGGCCCCGGCACGGGGTGTGCCGGGACGGGGCCGGGTCAGCCCAGGAGGGTGCTGGTGCCCTCGGGGGCGAAGGTGGTCAGGGCCTGCTCGATCTGGGCCAGGATGTCCGGGGCCAGGGCCGTATGGGCCGCCGCCAGGTTCTCGGCGATGTGCGCCGGGGTGCGGCTGCCGGGGATCGGCACCACGTGCTCGTCCTGGTGCAGCAGCCAGGCCAGGGCCAGCTGGCTGGGGGTGATGTCCAGCTCGGCGGCGATCTCCCGCAGCGGGGCGAAGCGGTCGTTGTTGGTCTTGAGGTTGGCGCCCTCGAAGCCGGGGATGAAGCGGCGGACGTCGTCCTCGCCGAGGTCGCGCACGGTGCCGGTGAGGAAGCCGCTGCCCAGCGGCGACCAGGCGACCACTCCGACGCCCAGTTCGCGGGCGGCCCGGTGCAGTTCGGCGTCCACCGGGCTCCACATCGACCACTGGGCCTGCACGGCCGCCACCGGGTGCACCGCGTGGGCGCGGCGCAGCTGCTCGGCGGTGACGTTGGACAGCCCCAGGTGCCGGACCAGGCCGTCGCCGATCAGCTCGGCGACGGCTCCCACGGTTTCCTCGATGGGCACGGTCGGGTCCGGGAAGTGCGGGTAGTAGAGGTCGATGTAGTCGGTGCCCAGGGTGCGCAGCGAGGTCTCGGCGTAGCCGCGTACGTGCCGGGGCTCGGCGTTCACCGCCAGTTCGCCGAAGCTGTAGTTGACCGGGAAGGCGTGGGCCTGGACACCCTCGGGAAGGCGGAAGCCGAACTTGGTGGCGATGACGACCTGCTCCCGGCGGCCCCGGACGGCCCGGCCCACGATGCTCTCGTTGTGGCCGGCCTCTCCGTAGCCGTCGGAGGTGTCGATCAGGGTGGCGCCCTCGTCCACCGCCGCGCGCAGGGCGGTGAGCGCCCGGTCCTCGTCGATCTCCCCGTACGCGCCCGGCGACAGCACCATCGCGCCGAAGCCGATGGCGGAGGTCGTCAGGTCGCCCAGGGTGCGGGTGGGAACCACGGTCACGGTTGCTCCTCGGTTGGCTGGTGATCGGCCGGGGGAGTTTCCCCGGCCGATCACCAGCCTCTCTCCGGAGGCGGCCCGGCGTCCAAGACATCTGGCCATAGCCGTTGGTTATGAACGCGGCGTGTCCCCAGGCGGGGCACGGTCCTGGGCGGCTTGGCGGTGCGGCCCGGGCCGTGTGCCCGGTAGCCCGGTCGGCGGATGCCGGTGGTGGGCCCGGGGAGGCGGGTCAGACCTGGTGGGTGGTGTGCGGTACGCCGTCCGAGCCGGCCAGCAGTACGGGGGTGCCGGGGCCGCCGAGGTCGCGGACCGCGGCCAGGTCCTCCTCCGGGACCGACGCGGCCGCGCTGACCACGGCCGCGGCCTCCAGCGAGGTGGCGCCGCTGGCCACCGCCATGGCGACGGCGGTGCGCAGCGCGCTCAGCCGGAGCGAGTCCAGGGCGACGGTCCCGGCGACATAGGTACGGCCCGTCTCATCGCGGACCGCCGCGCCCTCCGGGACACCGTTGCGGGCCCGGGCGGAACGGGCAAGCGTGATGATCTTCTGGTCTTCGGGGTCCAGCGGGGCAGCTTCGCTCATGGCCATGAGGATATGCGGGCCGGTGTTCGCCTGGCCCGGGGGCTGCGGGGATCGGGCCCGCCCCCTCACGTACGGGGCTCCGCCCCGGCCCCTTCCGGGCTTTCCGGCGGGACCCAAGTCCTCAATCTCCCCCAGCCAACTCCCCCAGCTGACTCCCCCAGCTAACTCCCCCAGCTAACGCTGGGCGGTGCCCCCAGGCGGTGCCCCCAGGACGGGCTGCGTTTGCAGCCCGTCCGGCGTTTGAGGACGGAACCGGAAGCGGGCCGACCCGCACCTGCGTCAGTGCAACCCGTCCGGCGATTGAGGACGGAACCGGAAGCGGGGCGGACCCGCACCTGCGTCAGTGCAGCCCGTCCGGCGATTGAGGACGGAACCGGAAGCGGGGCGGACCCGCACCTGCGTCAGGCGTCCGGCTCGTCCTTGTCCAGGTGCCGCACCGGCTCCACCAGCACCGTGACGATGCGGTTCCGGCGGCCCGCCGGAGACTCCGCGGTCAGCCGCAGCGCGGCGAGGTCCGGGTGGGGGCCGTCGTCCGGGAGCGGGAGTTCCGCGGTGGCGCCGGCGATGGGGACCCGGCCCAGGCACTTGGCCAGCAGTCCGCCGACCGTCTCCACGTCCTCGTCGTCCAGCCGGAGGCCGTACAGCTCGCCCAGGTCGCCGATGTCGAGCCGGGCGGTGACCCGGTAGCGGTCCTCGCCCAGCTCCTCCACGGGGGGCAGCTCGCGGTCGTACTCGTCGGTGATCTCACCGACGATCTCCTCCAGGATGTCCTCGATGGTGACGATGCCGGCGGTGCCGCCGTACTCGTCGATGACCACCGCGACGTGGTTGCGCTCCTGCTGCATCTCGCGGAGCAGGTCGCCCGCGTTCTTGGTGTCGGGGACGAAGGTGGCCGGGCGCATGGCGGTGGAGACCAGCTCGGCCTCCGCGTCCCGGCTGATGTGGGTCTTGCGGACCAGGTCCTTGAGGTAGACGATGCCGACGATGTCGTCCTCGTTCTCCCCGGTGACCGGGATCCGCGAGAAGCCGGAGCGCAGCGCCAGGGTGAGGGCCTGCCGGATGGTCTTGAAGCGCTCGATGACCACCAGGTCGGTGCGCGGCACCATCACCTCGCGCACCAGGGTGTCGCCGAGCTCGAAGACCGAGTGCACCATTCGGCGCTCCTCGTCCTCGATCAGCGACTCCTTCTCGGCCAGGTCGACCAGCGCGCGCAGCTCCGCCTCGGAGGCGAAGGGGCCCTTGCGGAAGCCCTTGCCGGGGGTGAGGGCGTTGCCCAGCAGGATCAGCAGCTGCGGCACCGGGCCCATGACCCGGGCCAGGGGCAGCAGGACGTACGCCGCGGCGGTGGCGGTGTTCACCGGGTGCTGGGCGCCGATGGTGCGCGGGGAGACGCCCACCGCGACATAGCTGACCAGCACCATCACCCCGATGGCGATGGCCAGCGCCTCGCCGGTGGTGTCGAAGGCGCGGACGCAGGCGTAGGTGACCACCACCCCGGCCGCCATCTCGCAGGCGACCCGCAGCAGCAGGGCCACGTTGAGGTAGCGGGTGGGGTCCTCGGCGACCGCCATCAGCTTGGCGGCGCCGCGCCGCCCGGAGCGGACCGCCTCCGCGGCGCGGAAGCGGGTGGTACGGGCCAGACCGGCCTCGGCGCAGGCGGCCAGCCAGGCGATCACCACCAGCAGCACGGCCGCCGCGATCAACTGCCCGGTCATCGAGTGGTGGGGGCCGGGGAGGGGCCCTCGATGCCGCGCTCGGCGCGCCAGCCGTCCACGATCGCGGCCTGCAGCCCGAACATCTCGGCCCGCTCGTCCGGCTCCTCGTGGTCGTAACCGAGCAGGTGCAGCACCCCGTGCACGGTGAGCAGCTGGAGCTCCTCGTCCATGGAGTGCCGGCTGGGCGCTTCCTCGCCCTGCCGCTTGGCGACCTCCGGGCAGAGCACGATGTCACCGAGGAGGCCCTGCGGGGGCTCCTCGTCGTCCTTGGCCGGCGGGCGCAGTTCGTCCATCGGGAAGGACATCACGTCGGTCGGCCCGGGCAGGTCCATCCACTGGATGTGCAGCTGCTCCATGGCGTCGGCGTCGACGACGATCACCGAGAGTTCGGAGAGGGGGTGGATCCGCATCCGGGCCAGTGCGTAGCGGGCGATGTCGAGGATCGCCCGCTCGTCGATTTCGGTACCGGACTCGTTGTTGACGTCGATCGCCATGGTGCTGTGACTACTGCTTCCCGTTGCGGCTGTCGTACTGGTCGTATGCGTCGACGATACGGCCGACCAGCTTGTGCCGGACCACGTCGGTGCTGGTGAGCATCGAGAAGTGGACGTCCGGCACGTCCTCGAGGATCTCCCGCACCTGCTTCAGGCCGCTCTTGGTGCCGCCCGGCAGGTCGATCTGGGTGATGTCGCCGGTGATCACGATCTTGGAGTCGAAGCCGAGCCGGGTGAGGAACATCTTCATCTGCTCGGGGTTCGTGTTCTGGGCCTCGTCCAGGATGATGAAGGCGTCGTTCAGCGTGCGACCGCGCATATAGGCGAGCGGCGCGACCTCGATCGTCCCGGCGGCCATCAGCCGGGGGATGGAGTCGGGGTCGAGCATGTCGTGCAGCGCGTCGTACAGCGGGCGCAGATACGGGTCGATCTTCTCGTAGAGGGTGCCGGGCAGGAAGCCCAGCCGCTCCCCCGCCTCGACCGCCGGCCGGGTCAGGATGATCCGGTTGACCTGCTTGGACTGGAGGGCCTGGACCGCCTTGGCCATGGCCAGGTAGGTCTTGCCGGTGCCGGCCGGGCCTATGCCGAAGACCACGGTGTGCTTGTCGATGGCGTCGACATAGCGCTTCTGGTTGAGGGTCTTGGGGCGGATGGTGCGGCCGCGGTTGGAGAGGATGTTCTGGGTGAGCACCTCGGCGGGGCTCTCGGGGACTCCGCTCTCGCCGGTCTCCGCCGCGCGCAGCATGGCGATCGAGCGCTCCACCGCGTCCTCCGTCATCGGTTGTCCGGTGCGGAGCACCAGCATCATCTCGTCGAAGAGGCGCTGGATCAGGGCGACTTCCGCGGCATCCCCCGTCGCGCTGACCTCGTTGCCCCGAACATGGATATCCGTTGCCGGGAAGGCACGCTCGATGACGCGCAGCAGCGAGTCTCCGGAACCCAGGACCGTCACCATGGGGTGCTTGCTCGGGACCGTGAACTGGGCGCGTGCCTGCCGTTCTGTGGGTGTCTGCGTCATGGGCCGGCTCTCGGGCCTGCTCATACCTCCTCGGACGGGGTTCTCGCCGCTCGACAACCTCCGGATATCAAGGGTACGACGGGGTACGGACATGACCCGAGTTCTTTTCCCGCGGCCGGTCCCCCGGCCGGCTCCCCCGCGCCGGCGCCTCCGGGTGGGTGCCCGCCCGGCTGTCACCGCCGGCGGGTGCCCCCGGGCCGCGCCGCCGCCGGCCGTTCAGCCGCGTCGGAAGCCGATGGTGGGCACCGCCCGGCGCAGCGGCCAGGGGCGGGGGGCGGTGGGCACCAGGCGGTCCAGGAAGTCGTAGCGGCGCAGCGCGGTCGGGTCCTGGGCGGCGGCGGAGTCGCCGGGGGTGCCGGCGTACGACCTCATGTGCTGCCACCAGGCGGCGACCTCAGCCCAGCCGGGGGCGGACAGCGAGCCGCCGAACTCCTGTACCGACAGGGCCGCGGTGAGTCCGGCGAAGGCCAGCCGGTCGGCCAGCGGCCACCGGGCGAGGGTGCCGGTGAGGAAGCCGGCCATGAACACGTCCCCGGCGCCGGTGGGGTCCAGGGCCCGCACCGCGATCGCGGGCACCTCGGCGGTCTCGCCGGTGCGGCCGTCCACCGCGTAGGCGCCCTCGGCGCCCAGGGTGACCACCGCCAGCGGGACCTTGTCGGCCAGCGCGTGCGCGGCGGCCCGCGGGCAGTCGGTGCGGGTGTAGCGCATCGCCTCGGCCGCGTTGGGCAGGAACGCCTCGCAGTGCTCCAGGCCGGCGAGGTCGGCCGGGTCCCAGCGGCCGCTGTCGTCCCAGCCCACGTCGGCGAAGATCAGGCAGCCCTGCCGGGCGGCGTGGGCGATCCACTCCTCCTGGCGGCCGGGCACCAGCGCGGCGACCGCCGCCCGGGCCGGGGG
>NZ_SRID01000416.1 GCF_004684805.1 Streptomyces palmae | reverse complement strand
ATGAACCAGGGGCCGGGCACCGGGCTGCCCGAGGGGGCGGTGGTGGCGTCCTGGCGCGGCTCCGCGGGCGGCATCGCGGCGGCACGTTCCGGTCATGACGTGGTCATGTGCCCCGAGCACCAGGTGTACTTCGACCGGCGGCAGGCGCCCGGCCCTCAGGAGCCGGTGCCGCTGGGATACGTCGCCGGCCTGGAGGACGTCTACCGGTTCGAGCCGGTGCCCGCGGAGCTGACGCCCGCCGAGGCGGCCCGGGTGCTCGGCGCGCAGGCCAACGTATGGAGTGAGGTACTGGAGGTCCCGCAGCGGGTGGACTACCAGACCTTTCCCCGGCTGGCGGCCTTCGCCGAGGTCGTCTGGTCCCGCGGGCTCCCCGCCCCGGCCGAGCGGGACGTCACCGGCTTCCTGGAGCGTATGGCCGCGCACTACGCGCGGCTGGACGCGCTCGGCGTCGATTACCGGCCGCCGGACGGCCCCCGCCCCTGGCAGCGGCGACCGGGACTGGTCGGACGCCCGATCGACGGATCGCCCCCGATCGTGTGAGCCGTCCCGGCAAGCGCCTCACCGGCGCGGTGGGTCCTGGAAGCGTGGTGCCGCAGCCGAAGCCCCAAGTCGCACAAGGAACCCGGAACCGTGGCCATCGGTACTCCGCGCGGACGCGCACCCCAGCCGGCGATCCGGGCCATCATGATGGCCCGGTACGGAACACCGCTTCGTGGACCCTCGCGACAGCGGGCCCCGAAGATGTGCCAGAGTTGCCACGTCCAGGCCGTCAGCACGTACCGTACGGCGGAACAGCCGAGGACACCGGGGAAGGGGCAGCGGTTGACCACGCACGCACCGCGGGCGGCGCACACGGTGATGTTGCCGGGCTCGCTCGACGAAGCAGTGGCGGCACTCACCGCCATGCCCGCAGCCGTGCCGGTGGCGGGCGGTACCGATCTGATGGCCGCGGTCAACTCCGGGCTGCTGCGCCCCGCCGGGCTGGTGGGCCTGGGCCGGATCAGCGAGATCCGGGGCTGGCAGTACCAGGACGGGCACGCGCTGCTGGGCGCCGGACTCACCCACGCCCGCATGGGCCGACCGGACTTCGCCGCGCTCATCCCGGCGCTCGCCGCCGCCGCCCGCGCCGCCGGACCGCCGCAGATCCGCAACGCGGGCACCCTGGGCGGCAATATCGTCAGCGCCGCGCCCACCGGTGACACCCTGCCGGCGCTGGCCGCGCTCGACGCCGTACTGGTGGTCGTCGGCCCCAAGGGGATCGAGGGCGGCACCACCAGCCGGGAGGTCCCGGTGGGGCACCTGCTGGCCGGGGTGGAGATGCTGCGCCCCGGCGAACTGGTCGGCTTCGTACGGGTGCCGCTGCTGCACGCCCCGCAGGCCTTCCTCAAGGCCACCAACCGCACCGGCCCCGGCCGGGCCACCGCCACCGTGGCCGTGGTCCTCGACCCGGCCCGCCGCCAGGTGCGCTGCGCGGTCGGCGCGGTGGCACCGATGCCGCTGCGCCCGCTGGACGCCGAGGCATGGGTCGCCTCGCTGATCGACTGGGACGGAAACCGGGGCCTGGACCCCGAGGCGTGCAGGGCGTTCGGCGAGTACGCCGCCGCGGCCTGCATCCCCGACCCGGTGCGGCCGGACGACGGGTCCGAACCGGTCACCCTGCCACCGGCCGCGTTGCATCTGAGGCGTACGGTGGCAACCCTGGCCCGCCGAGCACTGGGGAGGGCACTCGCGTGAGTGACGAACAGCAGCCGCAGCAGCCCGCGCACGGGGGAGGCTGGCAGCCGATCCCGAGCGGTCCGGAGTACGACGCGGAGGGCACGGCGTTCGTGCAGCTGCCCCCCGAGTTCGCCGATCCCGCCGGCCCGCCCGCCGACTGGGACCCGCTGGCGGCGCCCGGCACCGGCTACACCCCGCCGCCGTCGGCACCCGCGCAGGGCGGGCAGTGGCCGACGCCGGGGCACGGCGCGGCCTACGCCTACCTCCACCAGCCCGCGCAGCAGTCGGAGGGCCAGAAGCCGGCCGAGCGGCAGCAGTCGAACTCCGACCGCCGGCAGCAGTCGGGACGCCAGGAGTCCTCCGGTGCCGGTCCCCGCGGCGGCGGCCAGGGGCGCGGACAGGGGTCCGGCGGGCGCCGCCGGGAGTCCGCGGCGCGGCCGGGTGAGTCCTCGGGCGGGCAGCCTGGCGGGCGGCCGGCGGAGGGTCAGCCGGGCGGCCCGCCGGCGAGCGGTCAGCGGGGTGCCATCTACCAGGAGCCCACCCCCCAGACCGGCTACGGGTCGGCCCTGTACCAGACGACCTCCTATGAGCCCGCGGCGTACGAGCAGGGCGGTTACCAGCAGCCCGGATACGAGCAGGGCGGCTACCGGCAACCCGGCTACCAGCAGGCGGGCCCGGAGCAGGCCGGCCACCCGGACCAGGGGCAGCCGGGGCCCTTCGGGCACGAAGTGCCGCAGGGGGCAGGCGACTCCGATCCGGCGGCCACCATGCAGTGGCGCATGCCCGAGCCCGATGACCCAGCCGCCGCCGGGATGTCCGGCGGCTGGGCCGGCGAGGACAGCGGCGAGTACCCGGTGGGCCCGGCGCACGGCGCGGACCCCGCGGTGCACTGGCCGACCGCCGACCAGGACCCGGCACCCACCGGGCAGTGGACGATCCCGGTCACCGACGAAGGCGCCGACGACAGCGGCGAGTTCCCCGTCGGGGACGCCTCGGCCGCGGTGCGGTGGCCGATGTCGAACGCGGGCGGCACCGGCGAGTGGACGGTCCCGGGCGCCGAGCCCGGGCAGCCGGGTGACCCGGGCGGGTCCGGGCCGGAGAGCCACGGTGCGGCCGGGCCGGCCGGGGGCTCGGGTGGTCCCGCCGGGGTCGGACACCCCGGGCAGGCCGGGCCGTATGACGCGGCCGGTGAGGCGCCCGGGCTCGCGCTCGGCGACGCGCTCACCCAGCGGGGCCGCCCCGCGCAGCCGGACCCCGCGGCCGACCCGCACGCCACCGTGCAGTGGACGATGCCGTTCGACTCGGCGCCGGGCGCGGGCAGCCCCCAGACCGGGCAGTGGTCGATTCCGGTGGCCGACGAGGGCGTCGACGAGACCGGCGAGTACCTGGTCTCCGAACACCCCGGCCCCGCCGGCACCCCGCCGCCGGGCTACCGGCGCGACGGACTCGGTGCGGGTGACGTACGGCGGGCACCGGACGGGTCGGCGGAGGGATTCCCCGGTCCCGGCGGTGCGGACGGCGGCCACGTCCCTCACCCGTCGACCGGCGGCGCGCCGGACGCGGTGCGGGGCGGTGTCCCCGGCGGCCGGCTCCCCGAGGCCGGTACGGGCGGTCAGCCCCAGGACGCCCATGGCGGCGCACCGGGCGACGGTGTACCCGGCGGCACCCCGGGCGGGGCGGTCGGCGGCACGGCCGGGACCGGGCCCGAGGACATGCGGACCGCCGCACAGGGCGCCGGCGAGACCGGCGGCCCGTACGCCACGGGCGGCATCCCCGGCACGGGCGCGCAGAGCATGAACGGTGCGCCTGGAACGGGTGTTCCGGGTGCGGGTGCCGTTCCCGGCGAGGGCGTGCCGGGGCACGACGGTCCTGCCGGTGCGCCGGGCCGGGGCGGCGTTCCCGGCACGGGCACCCTGGGCCGGGGCGTGGCGGATGGCGCGGGTGCGCCGGGGCGTGACGGTGGGCCTGGTGTAGGTGTGCCGGGGCATGACGGTGCTCGCGGTGAGGGTGTGCTGGGCCCGCGAGGGGTGCCTGGCGTCGGCCTGCCGGGGCATCAGGGTGTTCCCGGCACGGGTGCCGTTTCCGGTGCGGGTGCGCCGGGTCATGAAGGCGTTCCCGGTGCGGGTGTGCCTGGGCGTGAAGGTGCTCCTGGGCGTGACGGTGTTCGCGGTGCCGGTATGCCGGGATATGACGGCGTGCCCGGCGTGGGTGTGCCGGGGCATGAAGGTGTACCCGGTGCGGGAGTGCCGGGGCGTGAAGCTGTCCCCGGTGCGGGTGTGCCGGGTCATGAAGGCGTGCCCGGAGCAGGCGTGCCGGGACATGACGGTGCTTCCGGCGTGGGTGTGCCGGGGCCGCGGGTGGTGCCCGGTGCGGGTGCTCCGGAGGTTCGGGGTGGGGGACAGGCGTCCGAGGCCCCGGAGTTCGGCCGCCCCGGCGCCGAGCACGGCGGGCAGGCCGAGGGCGGCGTGCCTGGCTACGAGGACCCGGCGGCCGGCTACCCGGGCGGCGCTGAGGAGACGTACTCGACGGACGGGCGTGGTCACGGCTACCCGGTCGACGGGGTCCAGGGCTCCGGCCCCGTACCGGCGGATGGGCGGCACGGTCTTCCGTACGCCGACGCCGAGCACCCAACGACCCCTCCCAGGGGCACTCCGAACGACAGCACGCCGAGCGGCGGCACCCCGCTTCCCGGCACCCCGCTTGCCGGCACCGCGCTCCCCGGTGCGGCGGCGCACCAGCCCGTGGACCCGTACGCGGTCGAGGGCACCGGCGCCCACCCCCTGAAGGGTGCGGCGGCGGGCCCCGGCACGGCCGGCCCGGGCGTGCCCGGCGGCGGTGACGGTGGCGACGGTGCTCATGTGGCTGGTGCGCCGCCCGCCCAGGGCCGGCTGGCGGGGCAGCCCGGCGCCGGACCGGTGGGGCCCCAGCCGGGCGTACCGCACGCGGAGGCGGTGGCCGGCGCGGAGGGCTCCGGCTACGAGCACGCTCCGTTCGACGGCGGCGCTCCCCAGGACGCCGGGGTGCCCGGTGTCGGCGCCACGTTCCAGGGTGTGGTGACGGAGGGTCGCGAGGGCGGCCCGGTCGCCCCCGGGGACGGGAGCGCGGCGAGCGGTGGCCACGCCCCGGGTGCCGTCGGAGACGGTGCCGGGGGCAGGGCGGCGGGCGAGCCCGGTGCCGCCCCGAGCGCGGTCGGCGGACGAGGCGGCGGGCAGCTTCCCGAGCGCCCCGGCCCCGCACAGGTGCCCGGCGGCGCGGCCGCTGGGCAGCAGACCGTCGACGGCGTGCCGTCCGGTGGTGCCCTCGCCGGTGGCGCCGGACCGGTCGGCCCCGCCGAGCTTCACGGGACCGGCCCCCAGGAGGGAACTCCCCCCGGCTCCGCCCCGATCCACGGTGACCGGCTCCGGCCGGACGCCTCCGGCGGGGCGATCCCGGGTGCCGAGGCGCCTCTCGCGGGCGCGGACGTCCTGGACGGCCCGGACGCCGTGGACGGCACCGACCCGCAGGGCGTGCGCCCGACCCCGGCCGACGCGGCGTCCACGGGCCGGCACCCGGTCCTGGGTCCGCACCCGGACGCGGGTGTCGAACTCGGTGCGGGCAGCGGCACACAGGCGGGCCGGAACGGCGCGCACGGCGGCGAGCCGGACGCCCACCCGGGCCCGGCCGAGGCGACGGCCCCCGCGGCGGACACCGGTGCCGCCCACCCGGGCCAGGACCTGCCGGGCGGCGCGGACCCGCACCCCGCCCCCGCGACCGGCGAGGCCGCCGGCGCCGCGGCCGACTCCCCGTCGGGCCCGGACTCCGCAGCGGCCATGCCCGGGGCGCCGGAGGCCGGGACCGTCTCGGACTCGGAGGGCGAGACCGCCCCGGACCCCGAGGCCGCGGCCGACCCGGCGGCGGACCCCGGCACCGGAGGGGAGCAGGACCCCGACGCCGACCCGACCGCCCACGCGGAATCGGACCCCGGCGCGGATCCCGAGGCAGCGGCGACCGCTGCCGGTGGCTCGGACCAGGTGCTCGACCAGGGCCCCGGCTCGGCCGCCGCCACCGGTCCCACCCCCG
>NZ_SRID01000415.1 GCF_004684805.1 Streptomyces palmae | reverse complement strand
CAGGCCCCCGAACCGCCCCCGCAGCCGGGCATGTGGCTGGCCGCCTTCCACAACGCCGTCTCCGGAGAGGCGCCGCAGGCCGACCCCGGCCGCCCGGACACCCATGAGCCGTCAGGGAAGGATGAGTAGGCACATGACACGCCAGCGGTACAACATGGACTGGATGCTCAAGGATCTGGCCACGAGCGTCCCGCAGACCCGCCATGTCGTGGTGCTGTCCTCGGACGGCCTGTGCATGGCCCAGTACGGCACCGACACCGACACCGCCGACCGGCTCGCCGCGGCCTGCGCCGGGTTGCAGAGCCTGTCGGTCGCCGTCGCCGGGGAGTTCCCGCACGGCGACGGCCGGATGCGCCTGGTGGTCATCGAGGTCGACGGCGGCTTCTTCTACCTGATGGCCGCGGGAGCCGGCGCCTTCCTCGCGGTGCTCGCCGACGACGGAGTGGACGCCGGGCTGATGGGCCAGCGGATGCGCGACCTGGTCGCCCGGCTCGGGGAGCACCTCACCAGCCCGCCGCGGGTCGACGGGCTGGTGACATGAGCGGTGAACCAGCGGATGGCGGTACCGACCGGATCGGCAGGCGCGGCGGTCAGTGGGAAGGCGGGCCGGAACGGCTCTACGTGGTCAGCGCCGGCCGCGGCGCTCGCGCCGCACGGCCCGAGCTGGACCTGGTCACCCTGATCGTGGCCCGCGGCGAGCCGGGGCCGGACTGCCGGCCCGAACAGGCCGCCATCCTCCACATGTGCGACTACCCGCTGTCGGTCGCGGAGGTCTCCGCCTATCTGCGCCTGCCCTTCAGCACGGTCACGGTGATCCTCGCGGAACTCCTGGACAGCGGCCGTATCGAGGCGCGCGCGCCTCTTCCGGCGGCGACGCTGCCGGACATCGAGATCTTGGAGGCGGTGATGCATGGACTGCAAAACCTCTGAACCGCGCCGCGGGCCACGCAGCGAGGACACGCTGCCCGCCTCGGCCGCCTCGGCGGTCAAGGTGGTGATCGTCGGCGGATTCGGCGTCGGAAAGACCACCCTGGTGGGTTCGGTGAGCGAGATCCGCCCGCTGACCACCGAGGAGACGATGACCCAGGCCGCTGTCGGCATCGACGACATCGCCGGGGTGGAGCGCAAGACCTCCACCACCGTGGCCATGGACTTCGGCCGGATCAGCGTCAACCGGCACCTGGTGCTGTACCTGTTCGGCACCCCCGGACAGGAGCGCTTCTGGTTCCTGTGGAACGGCCTGTTCGAAGGAGCCTTGGGCGCCGTGGTCCTGGTCGACACCCGCCGACTGGAGGTCAGCTTCGATGTGATCGGCCGCCTGGAGGACCGGGGAGTGCCCTTCGTCATCGCGGTCAACGCCTTCCCCGACGCCCCCGTGCACTCCACCGCGGAACTCCGCGCGGCACTCGACCTCCACGACTCGGTACCCGTGATCCACTGCGACGCCCGTGACCGCGGCTCCAGCCGCGACGCACTGATGACCCTGATGCGCTACCTCCACACCCTTGCCACAGCGAATCTGGAGCCCCAGTGACCACCCAACCGTTCGATCCCGTCCGCCCCGATACCGCCCTCTCGCCACCGCCCGGCTGCCCCGCGCACGCCGGCCCCGGCGGCGTGACGCGGCTCTTCGGGCCCGGGTACGAGGCCGACCCGCTGCGCGTCTTCGAGCGACTGCGCGCCGAGCACGGGGCGGTGGCACCCGTCCTGCTCACCGGCGACCTGCCGGGCTGGCTGGTGCTGGGCTACCGGGAGATCCTGGAGGTGGTGCGGACCCCCACCCGCTTCTCCCACGACTCCCGGCACTGGCACCAGCTGAAGGAGGGCAAGGTCGCCGCGGACAACCCGCTGCTGCCGGTGATCGGCGCGCGGCCGGACCGGATGACCGCCGACGGCGACGAGCACCGGCGGCTGCGGGACGCGGTCAACGACTGCCTGGACCGCTTCGACCGGCGCGGCGTCCGCCGCCATGTGACCCACTTCGCCAACCAGCTGATCGACGAGTTCAGCCGGGACGGCAGGGCCGAACTACTGGACCAGTTCGCCCGCCAGCTGCCCATGGCCGTGCTGACCCAACTCCTGGGCATGCCCGAGGCCTACAGCCCGCGGCTGGTGGACGCCGCCACCGAGCTGGTGAAGGCGTCCGACAAGGCGATAGCCTCGAACGACTTCATCAAGGAGCAGCTCGCCGGGCTGCTGGCGCGCAAGAAGGAGAGGCCCAGCTCGGACCTGGCCTCCTGGCTGATCGAGCACCCGGCCGGACTCTCCGACGACGAGATCCGCAACCTGCTGTGGCTGGTCCTGATGGCGGCCAACGAGAACACCACCAGCCTGCTGGCGAGCACCCTGCGCATGGTCCTCACCGACCAGCGGTTCCGCGCCTCACTGGCCGGCGGCCAGATGACCCTGCCGGACGCGGTGGAACAGGTGCTCTGGGACGACCCGCCGACCATCGTGATCCCCGCCCGCTGGGCCACCGCGGACACCGAACTGGCCGGCCGTCCCATCCGGGCCGGGGACATGCTGCTGCTCGGCGTGGCAGCCGGCAACATCGACCCGGCGGTCCGGCCCGACCTGAACGCCCCGATGCACGGCAACCGCTCGCACCTGTCCTTCAGCGGCGGACCGCACGAATGCCCGGGGCGGGAGATCGCCCGGGCCATCGCCGACACCGCCATCGACGCCCTGCTGCTGCGCCTGCCGGACCTGCGCCTGGCCGTCCCGGAGGGTGAGCTGCGCTGGCGCGCCACCACCTGGACCCGCCACCTGGTGGCGCTGCCGGTGGAGTTCGCCCCCCGCCCCCCGGTGGGCGACGCGCTGCCGGAGCGGGCCGGTCTGCTCCCACCGCGCCGGCCGCTGCCCGAGCCCCGGATCAGCACACCCAAGCCCCCCGCCGCCGTGGAGCCGGCCGAACCTCCGGTGGAACCCCGCCACACCTGGTGGGACGCGGTGAAGGGCTGGTTCGGCGGCCAGTAGTCGGCCGGCCGACCCGCATGTGCTCCCATCCCGCCGGTGATGGCCCTGACCCGGCGGGATGGGATCCTCCGTGTCCGGCCGCCGCCGGGAGCCGGGCCTACCCTTCGACGGGTGCGGCCCCGGGACGGCGGCGCGGCGTCGCCGGGTGGTCCGCGGTACGGCAGCCCGCCTGGGCGGCCGGGCTCAGGCACGCCGACGGCAGCCGCGCGGCGGCCGAGGCGGCCAGCGACTCGGCCATGGTGCAGAGCCGCCCCGCCGAACGGGGCCCGCGGACCACCAGGTACAGCATCTCCACCGCGGGCTCCCGGTCCTGGTCGAGGTAGCGGCGGTGCACCACCCGGACCAGGCAGCTGTCGTCGCCGTCCCCCTCGGGCCGCACATACGCGTCCCGCCCACCGATCCGGATGTGCCGGCCGTCCGCCGTGCTCAGCGGCTGCCCCCGGTCGAAGCGGAGCACCGCCTGGACGCGGTCGGTGTCGCTGTACCAGTTGCAGCCCCAGTCGCCGAAGGAGACGTCCCGGTCCTCGGCGTCGACGCCCGGGACGACCGACAGCGCACGCGCGTCCAGCAGCGCGCAGGCGTCCACCCGGGCCAGTGAGTCGGCGGGCAGCGGCGGACTGCGGTGGGCGAGCGGCCCCCTGGCGAGCACCTGGACCGCCTGCTCGGCGGCGCTGTCCGCCATCGCGCACAGCGGCGCCCGCTCGCCCCTGGTCTGGTGGGCGCTGACCGTGACGTGGTACCGCGCCCGGGCACCCGGCAGCAGCGCCCGATGGCACTCACCGTTCTCGCCCGGCTCCACCACCACGCCGACCCCGCGTACGGTACGCGCCGGGGCGGCGAGTTCCGCGGCCCCTCCGCTGTCCAGGTCGAGCCGGACGTCCACCTCGTCGCCGCCGCGCCGCACGATCACATCGCACCGGTCGAAGTTCCCGTAGTCCCGGTCGAGTCGGGCCGCTCCGAAGCGGGCCAGCGCGCCGGGGCGGGCCAGGGCGCACGGGTCGGCGGCCGGCGGGTCGGGGATCGCGGCGGGCGGTCCCGCGTTCCGCGGAGGCGCGGGGTCCTCACCCAGCAGGGGGGTGAAGGGCAGCACCGCCAGAGCCGTGGCGGTCGCCGCCGCGCCGAGGGCCAGCCGAGGATGCCGGGCGAGTACGGCCGGTGGTCCCGGCAGCCGCCGCTTCCCTCCGGTGCTCCGGCCCGGGCGCGGTCGGGCCCCGCCCGTGCCGGCCTCGCCGGTGTCGTCGGCGTTGCTGGCGTTGTCGCCCTCGTCGGCCTTGCGCATGCGCGCTGCCCCCTCCGCGCGGCCGGCTTCGGTCGAAGCGCGGCGTCACGAGGCGAACGTACTGCGTCACGGCGCCGCGTCAGGGCGGTTCGGGGCAGCCGGTGGGAGCCGTGACGACATCTTCACGAAGAGGTCACGCCAGGCGCCGGGTGGTCAGCGGAAGACGCCGGTGTGCCCGAGCGAGTAGCGGCCGGGCTGCGGGTAGACGGCCAGCCCGTGCGGTCCGCCGCCCACCGGGATACGGGCCTTGAGCCGCCAGTCGCGGGTGTCGATCGCGTAGACCTCGGAGTTGTAGCGCCCGGAGAGCCACAGCATCCGGCCGTCGCTGGACATCCCGCCCATGTCGGGGCTGCCGCCGCCGGGGATCCGCCAGCGCCGGACCAGCTTGCCGGTGTCGAAGGAGAGCACTCCGATGCTGCCCTCGCCGCGGTTGGAGATGAACAGGTGGCGGGAGTCCCGGCTGACGTAGAGACCGTGCGCCCCCTTGCCGGTGTGCAGCAGCCGGGGGCGGGTGAAGGCGTCCCCGTCGAGCACCCACAGGCCGTCGGCGGTCATGTCGGCGATGTACCAGGTCTTGCCGTCCGGCGAGATCTTCACGTCCTGGGGCATGGCACCGCGCATCGGCAGCTTCTGCTGTCCCACCACCTTCATCCGGGCGGTGTCCACCTTCAGCAGCTCGCCGGAGAACTCGCAGCTGACGATGAAGTAGCGCCCGTCGGGGGAGAAGTCGGCGTGGTTGACCCCGGCGCAGGAGACCGGCACGGTCTTCTTCACCCGCATGGTGTGCGCGTCGCGGAAGACCAACTGCCGGTCCTTGGAGGCCATCACCACGGCGTGCTTGCCGTCCGGGGTGAAGTAGAGGTTGTACGGGTCGTGGACGTCCACCGGGCGCCCGACCCGCCCGGTGGCGGCGTCGATCGGGGTGAGGGTGTTGCCCAGGTCGTTGTTGACCCACAGCGTCTTCAGGTCCCAGGAGGGCACCACGTGCTGCGGCTGGTGCCCGACCGGGATGGTCTTGATCACCTTGAAGGTCTTCGGGTCGATGACGCTCACCGTGTCGGAGAGGGTGTTGGGCACGTACACCCGCGGGGTGAAGTCCTTGACCACCGGCGACAGCTTGCCCGGCCGGTCGGCCGCGTACAGGTCGGTGGGGTCCAGCGGGGGCGGCATGCCCGGCAGCAGCCGGGAGTCGGCGACCGGGCGGCCGGAGCGCTCCGGTGCGGTCCGCGAGGCGGCGTGCGGTGAGTGGGAGCTCGAGCACGCGGGCAGCACGGCGCTGCCCGCGATCAGCGCCGTCAGGGTCCGCAGGGCGAACGGACGGCGGCGGGCGCGAGTGCGGCGGGCGGAGCCAGTGTCCACGGGAGACCTCCACGAACGGTTCGGCGGTCCGTCCGGTCACCGGGGCGGACACCAGGACGCCACCGGGCGCCCGGCCTCACGCTGCCACCGCCGCGGCCCGCCCGCTCGCGGGCGGAGCCCGAACAGCCGAGCCGGTTACTGCGTCGGGGTGGCAGGCCGGGACGGGAGTGAGCGGACGGGCCGGGGGTGGGCCGCTGGG
>NZ_SRID01000414.1 GCF_004684805.1 Streptomyces palmae | reverse complement strand
CCCGCCGCGCTCCGGCAGCACCAGCGGCGCCTGCAGGGTCAGCTCCTCCACCCGGCCGCACCCCACCTGCGCACCGGCCCGCAGCGCCAGCTCCACCAGCCCGGTCCCCGGCACCAGCACCGTGCCCCACACCGCGTGGTCGGCCAGCCAGGGGTGGGTCTCCAGCGACAGCCGACCCGTGAACACCGCGCCGTCGCCCTCGGCGAGCTCCATCGCGGCGCCCACCAGCGGATGCCCGGTCGCCGCGAGCCCGATCGAGCCCGCGTCGCCCGCGCCCGCCGACCGCACGGCCCAGAAGCGCTCCCCCTGGAAGGCGTAGGTGGGCAGGTCGACACCGCCCGCGTCGGGCAGCAGGGCGGCCCAGTCCACCGGGAGGCCGTGGACATACGCCTGGGCGAGCGAGGCCAGCATCCGCCGCGTCCCGCCCTCGTCGCGGCGGAGCGAACCCACCACCAGGGCGGGGACCTCGGCGTCCTCGGCGGTCTCCTCGACCCCGATGGTCAGCACGGGGTGCGGGGTGCACTCGATGAACGCGTCGTGGGCGTCCGCCAGCAGGCCGCGTATGACGGGCTCGAAGCGGACGGGCCGGCGGAGGTTGGTGTACCAGTACTCCGCGTCCATCACCGCGGTGTCCAGCA
Source organism: Streptomyces palmae (assembly GCF_004684805.1). GTDB lineage: Bacteria > Actinomycetota > Actinomycetes > Streptomycetales > Streptomycetaceae > Streptomyces > Streptomyces palmae. Next base: position 5,178 of record NZ_SRID01000414.1, on the reverse strand, counting down.
CCTCACCGGTCACCGTGGAGTGGAACGGCACCTCGGACGCCCGCGGCGCGATGCCCGCCAGGTCGCCGATCAACCGCTCGCGGATCCGCTCCACATGCTCCGAGTGCGAGGCGTAGTCCACCGGAATACGACGGGCCCGCACCCCCACCGCCGTCTGCTCCTCGACGATCTCCTCGATCGCCCGCGCGTCTCCGGCCACCACCGTCGAGGACGGACCGTTCAAGGCGGCGACGGACAGCCGGCCGTCCCAGGGCACCAGCAGCTTCTCCACGTCTGCCACCGGCAAGGGCAGCGAGGCCATCCCGCCCTCGCCCGCGATCTCCAGCAGGGCCCGCGACCGCAAGGCCACCACCCGCGCCGCATCCTCCAAGGACAGGGCACCCGCCACACACGCCGCCGCGATCTCACCCTGCGAATGACCCACCACCGCGGCCGGCTCCACCCCCGCCGCCTGCCACACCCGCGCCAGCGACACCATCACCGCCCACAACGCCGGCTGCACCACATCCACCCGCTCCAACCCCGGAGCACCCGCAACCCCCCGCACCACCCCCTCCAAGGACCACTCCACGAACGGCGCCAACGCCCGCTCGCACTCCCCCATCGCCTCACCGAAGACCGCGCTGGAGTCCAGCAACTCCACCGCCATCCCCGCCCACTGCGACCCCTGACCGGGGAAGACGAACACCGCGCGGCGCTGCCCGGTGCCTTCGCCGGACACCACATGTGCGGCTCCGGCGGTCTCTCCGGCCGCCAGGGCGCGCAGGCCCGCCAGCAGTTCCTCGCGGTCGCCGCCGACCACCACGGCGCGCTGCTCCAGTGCGGCGCGCGAACTCAGCAGGGAGCGGCCGACCTCGGCGATCCCCCACTCGGGGCGCTCCTCCACCGCCGCCAGCAACCGCCCCGCCTGCGCCCGCAACGCCTCGCCGCCACGACCCGACACCACCCACGGCACCACGCCGGGCCCGGCGACCTCCGCGTCCGCCTCCGGCGCCGCCTCCATCGCCGGGGCCTGCTCCACGATCACATGCGCGTTGGTGCCGCTGATCCCGAACGAGGAGACCGCGGCCCGCCGCGGACGACCCGCCTCCGGCCACTCCCGCGCCTCGGTCAGCAGCTCCACCGAGCCCGAGGACCAGTCCACATGCGGCGAGGGCGCGTCCACGTGCAGGGTGCGCGGCAGCACCCCGTGCCGCATCGCCATCACCATCTTGATCACACCCGCCACACCGGCGGCGGCCTGAGCGTGCCCGATGTTCGACTTCAACGACCCCAACCACAACGGCCGATCCGCCGCACGCCCCTGCCCGTAGGTGGCCAGCAGGGCCTGCGCCTCGATGGGATCGCCCAGCTTCGTCCCCGTACCGTGCGCCTCCACCGCGTCCACGTCCGCAGCCGCCAACCCGGCCGCGGCCAGCGCCTGGCGGATGGCGCGCTGCTGGGCGGGGCCGTTGGGCGCGGAGAAGCCGCTGCCGCCGCCGTCCTGGGTGACCGCGGAGCCGCGGATCACGGCCAGCACCCGGTGGCCGTTGCGGCGGGCGTCGGAGAGCCGCTCCACCAGCAGTACGCCGACGCCTTCGGCCCAGCCGGTGCCGTCGGCTCCGGCGGCGAAGGACTTGCAGCGGCCGTCCTTGGAGAGTCCGCCCTGGCGGCTGAACTCCACGAAGCCCAGGGGGCTGGTCATCACCGTCACGCCGCCGACCAGGGCCAGCGAGCACTCCTCGCGGCGCAGCGCCTGGGCGGCCAGGTGCAGGGCGACCAGCGAGGAGGAGCAGGCGGTGTCGATGGTGACGGCGGGGCCTTCCAGGCCCAGGGCGTAGGCCACCCGTCCGGAGACCACGCTGCCCGAGTCCCCGGTCAGCACATAGCCTTCCAGTTCGGTGGGGACCTGCTGGAGGCGGCTGGCGTAGTCCTGGTGCATGACGCCGGCGAACACGCCGGTCCTGCTGCCCCGCACCGACGCCGGGTCGATGCCGGCCCGTTCGAAGGCCTCCCAGGAGGTCTCCAGCAGCAGGCGCTGCTGGGGGTGCATCGCGGCGGCCTCGCGGGGGTTGATGCCGAAGAAGTCGGCGTCGAAGAGCGGTGCGTCGTGGACGAAGCCGCCTTCGCGGACGTACGAGGTGCCCGGCACCGCGGGGTCGGGGTCGTAGAGGGAGTCGACGTCCCAGCCCCGGTCCTCGGGGAACGGGGTGATGGCGTCGCGGCCGGCGGCCACCAGGTCCCACAGGTCCTCGGGGGAGCGGACATCGCCCGGGTACCGGCAGGCCATGCCGACGATGGCGATGGGTTCGGAGATCGCCGCGGACAGCTTGCGGTTCTGCTGCCGCAGCTGCTCCGCCTCCTTCAGGGAGGCCCGCAGTGCCCGGACGACGTCTTCGCTGCTGGTGGTCATGGAAACTCCGAACCTGGGATCGAACGGTGTCAGTTGTCGCCGAGGGCTACGCGGACCAGGCTCGCCAGGTCCATGCTGTCCAGGGATTCCGCGAGTTCGCCGCCGTCCTCCCCGGGGGCCTCGCCCGGGGTGCCGGCGGTGGCGGGCCCCGCGGCGGCGTCGGCGAGGCCCAGCAGGGTCTCCACCAGCCCGGCCTCCTGGAACCGGGCCAGCGGGATGGTGGCCAGGGCCGCGCGGAAGGCGTCCTCGTCGGTGCCGGCGCCGGTCGCCGGGTCGCCCGCGGCCTCGGCCGCCGGCGGGAACAGCTCGCGGTGCAGATGGCCGCCCACCGCGGACGGGGTGGGGTAGTCGAAGATCAGCGTGGGGCTCAGGCGCAGTCCGCTGGCCGCGCTGAGCCGGTTGCGGAACTCCAGGGCGGTGAGCGAGTCCAGGCCGAGTTCCAGGAAGCCGCGGTCGGGTGCGATCGCGTCCGCCGAGGCGTGCCCGAGCACCGCGGCCAGCTGGCTCCTGGTGAGGTCGAGGAGTTTCCGCTGCTGTTCGGCCGGCGCGAGGGCGGCCAGCCGCTCGCCCAGGCTGTCCCCGGTGTCCGGCGCGGTGGTGCGGGCGGCGGGGAGGCGTATCAGGCCGCGCAGGATCGGCGGCACCTCGCCGCGCTGCCGCATGCCCGCGGTGTCCAGCCTGGCCGGCACCAGCAGCGCGCGGTCGGCGGCCAGCGCGGTGTCGAACAGGGCGAGCCCCAGCGCCGATTCCAGCGGCAGCAGTCCGGTACGGCCGAGCCTCCGCACATCGGTGGCGTCCAGGTGCCGGGTCATGCCGCTGGCCTGCGCCCACAGGCCCCAGGCCAGGGACACGGCGGGCAGTCCGGCCCCGCGGCGCAGCTCGGCCAGGGCGTCCAGGAAGGCGTTGGCCGCCGCGTAGCTGGCCTGCCCGGCGTTGCCGAGCACCCCGGCGGCGGAGGAGAACATCACGAACGACCGCAGCGAGGCGTCCTGGGTGAGCTGGTGGAGGTTCCAGGCGGCGTCCACCTTGGGGCGCATCACCGCCGTGAGCCGTTCGGGGGTGAGCGAGCCGATCACTCCGTCGTCCAGCACGCCCGCCAGGTGCACCACGCCGGTCAGCGGGGCCTGGGCGGGGATCCGGGCCAGTGCGGCGGCCAGTTCGTCGCGGTCCGCGGCGTCGCAGGCCGCCACCGTGGTCCGGGCGCCCAGCTCGGCGAGTTCGGCCCGCAGTTCCGCCACGCCCTCGGCGGCCTCCCCGCTGCGGCTGAGCAGCAGCAGGTGCCGTACCCCGTATGCCTCGGCCAGATGGCGGGCCACCATCCGGCCCAGCCCGCCGGTACCGCCGGTGATCAGCACGGTGCCGTCCCCGAACGGCGGACCGGGCTCGGCGCCGTCGGGGTCCGCGGCCTGGTCGGGGCGGCCGGTGCCGGGGGCCGGCTCCGGCCGGGCGAGGCGGGCGGCGTAGCCGCGGCCGGAACGCAGGGCGATCTGCGGCTCATCGGAGGCGAGGACCCCGAACAGGGCAGCCTCCGACCGCTCGTCCCGGTCGGCGTCCACCAGCGCCAGCCGTCCGGGGTTCTCCGACTGGGCCGAGCGGACCAGACCCCATACCGTCGCCAGGGCGGGGTCGGGCGCGCCCTCGCCCTCTCCGGTGACCGCCCCCCGGGTGAGCAGCACCAGCCGGGAGTCGGCGTACCGCTCGTCGGCGAGCCAGCCCCGCACCAGTTCCAGGGCGCGCTGGGCGGCGGTGTGCGCGGCGCGCGCGGTGTCCTCGGCCGGGTCGGGGGCCGGTGCGCCGAGGGGCACCAGGACGAGTTCGGGTACGGGAGCACCGGCGCCGACGGCCTCGGTGAGCGCCGGCAGATCGGCGTACCGGGGCAGATCCCCCATGCCGCCGGTCCACGCCGACCCGGCCGGGCCGAGCAGCGCCATGCCGGGGGTGGGCGCCGGAGCGTCGGCCGTAGGGGCGGGGAGGGCTGCCCAGTCCACCAGGTACAGCGAGTCCTGGGTACGCCGGCCGGCGGCCTCCAGTTGCCCCCGCGCGGCGGGGCGCAGGGTGAGCGATCCGACCGAGACCACCGGGCGGCCGGTGTCGTCGGTCGCGGTGATGGACAGCGTGTCGGAGTCCACCGACAGCCTGGCCCGCAGCACACTGGCGCCCGGCCCCGGCAGCACGACATCGCTCCAGGCGAAGGGGAGTCGTACCTGGGTGGCGCCGTCGAGGAGGGCGGCGTGCAGCACGGCGTCCAGCAGCGCCGGGTGGACCCCGAAGCGCTCGGCGTCCTGCTGCTGCTCCCGCTCCAGGCGCACCTCGGCGAACACCTCGTCGCCGCGGCGCCACATGGCCCGCAGGCCCTGGAAGGCGGGCCCGTAGTCGAAGCCCACCTCGGCGAGCCGCTCGTACAGATCCGCCATGCCGACGGGCTCGGCGCCGTGCGGCGGCCAGGCGGCGGCTGCCGGATCCGGCTGCCGGGAATCGGCGACCGGGGTCAGGAACCCGCCGGCGTGCCGGGTCCAGGGCTCCTCCCCGGCGCCTGTGGAACCGTCCTCCGCGACGGGTTCGGGCCGGGCGTGGACGGTGACGGCGCGGCGTCCGTTCTCCTCCGGCCCGCTCACCCGTACCTGGACCCGCACCCCGCCGCGCTCCGGCAGCACCAGCGGCGCCTGCAGGGTCAGCTCCTCCACCCGGCCGCACCCCACCTGCGCACCGGCCCGCAGCGCCAGCTCCACCAGCCCGGTCCCCGGCACCAGCACCGTGCCCCACACCGCGTGGTCGGCCAGCCAGGG
>NZ_SRID01000413.1 GCF_004684805.1 Streptomyces palmae | reverse complement strand
CCCGGAGGGCCCCCCGTCAATCCAGGACGTCAATCGAGTAGCGATTGCTCTCCGCACCCGAGGCGGTGATGACCTGCACCTCGGTCCGCCCCGGCTCCACCTCCGCCGGAACCGGCACCGTAAGCACCGTGTCCGCCGGATTGGTGAAGCCCCCGGCGACCGGGACCAGCGGCACATGGACGTGCACCGCCCCGATCCGCACCACGGTGCGGGCCAGCCGGTCCGGCGCCATCGCGCCCGGGGGGACGAAGCCGCTGCCCCGGATCTCGATGTCGTCGCCGGTGCGGATGGGCCCGTCCAGGTCCCCGGCCTCCCGCACCCGGACCACCGAGAGCACCATGGGCCGGCCGCCCTCCGCGTACTTCGCGGCCAGATAGGTCAGCGCGGAGACCCCGGTGAGCACCGCGAGCCCCCAGGGCAGGCCGGGCAGCCGGTGCGGCTCGCGGACCAGGGCCACACAGCCGAAGGCCCCGGCCGCCGCGTTCAGCAGCACGTACTGCGTGTCGGTGAAGCTGCCCCGGCCGGCGTCGTCGGTGAGCAGATCGGCGGCGCGGGCCCGCTCGGCGGGCACCTTCTGGGTGCGCTGGGCCCGGATCCGGTTGGCGACCACCAGCCGTGCCACCACCGCCACCAGGCAGCCCGTGGCCACCACCGCCAGCAGCGCGGCGGACCGGCGCAGACGCAGCTCACCGGCGGCGCCGCCGACCCGCTCCAGGGCCAGCGTGAGCACCGCGTAACCGGTGAACAGCACCCACCAGACGGCCACCGTACGGGAGGTGGACAGCCGGTTGTCCTCACCGATCAGCACCGCCAGCGCGCCGCCGCGCGCCCGGTGCCACCAGCCGGCGGCGGTCAGCAGCACCCCGCTGAGCAACGCGGCGACCAGGCCCGCGGTACGGGCCGAGGTCCAGCCGTCCCCCACCAGAGCGGTGACCAGCTGAGTGATCGCCAGTACGCCGACCAGCACCCACACCGCGGCGGTCACCGGCCGCCAGACCCGGGACAGCCAGGCCGCGCCGGCCTCCCGGCCGCGCTCGGCGACCGTACGGGCCGCCTGGGTCAGCTCGTCCGACACCCACTGCCGGGACGCCCCGGTGGAGTGCGCGAGGGCGGCGGGCAGGCCCTCGCCGACCGCCAGCCGGTCGCGCAGCGCGGCGAAGGCCGTGACCGCCTGGCGGTGGGCCTCGCGGGCGCTGCCCCGCGGGCAGCCGCAGCCCTCCGGGTGTGCGGAGGCCGTGACCAGGGATTCCCTGGGTGGGGCGGCGGCCTGGCCGGGGAGGTGCCCGGGAGGATGGGCGGGCCGCTGCCCGCGTCCGGGCGGGCGTGCACCGCCGGTCGTGGCGTCCTGCGCCTGGTCCACCGCCACGGCGCCCTCCCAACTCTCGGGTTTCGCCATGGAATTGTGCCGCATTCGGAGGGGGTGTCAGGCCAGAAGCCCGGGTTCGTCGCGGGTGATCTCCGCGTACAGCGACTGGTAATTGATCCACGCCACGAGATCGCTCCCGAGTTGGTCGCGGGTGTCGGCGGCCGACCGCGCGTCGATCCGCACGGGTGTCCCGGCGGCCCGGGCCGCCAGCTGGACCTGGCAGCAGCGCTCCATGGAGAGGAACCACCAGGCCGCCGCGTCCACCGAGTCGCCGACCGTCAGCAGACCGTGATTGCGCAGGATGAGGGCCTTGTGCGGGCCGAGCGCGGAGGCGATCGCCTGTGCCTCCTCCTCGTCGACCACCACGCCCGAGTAGCGGTCGTAGAGGGCGTGGTCCTCGAAGAAGGCGCAGGCGTCCTGGGTGATCGGAGCGAGGAGTTCACCGAGCGCGGACAGCGCCCGGCCGTACGGCGAGTGGCTGTGCGCCACGGCCACGACCTCGGGCCGCGCTTGATGCACGGAGGAGTGAACGGCGAAGGCCGCCTGATTGACGTGGTAGCGCCCCTCGACCACCTGGCCGTGCTCGTTCACCATGATCAGATCGCTGACGGTGACGTGCCGGAAGGAGACGCCGAAGGGGTTGACCCAGAAGCAGTCGGCGAACTCCGGGTCCCGCACCGTGATGTGCCCGGAGACCCCCTCGTCCAGTCCGTACCGCCCGAACAACCGGAGCGCCGCGGCCAACCGCTCCATGCGGTGGCGCCGCTCGGCCTCGACGGACTCATGACGGGGCGGCAGTGCGAAACGCAGCTGATCGACGGGTATCGGCTCGGGCACGGCGGCTCCTTCACGTCCGGATGGTCCGGAACGGGAAGCTACCGCCGGGTACGTCAGGTGCCCAGCCCTGTGCGCGGTCCGCTTGCGGGGACTTCCGGGCTCTCCAGGGGTCCGGCCCCCTAAAGGTGGTCGATCTCGCCGAGGTCGATGTCGATGGTGTAGGGGGCGGGAAGCTTCAGGCGGTCGTGGTGGATGCCGGTGAGACGGTAGGTCCGCGACTCCGGGTCGAGTTCGAAGACATGGACGACCGGGTGCTCGTCCGCCCCGGCCATCTCGACCCGCCAGAAGTGCGGGATGCCGGCCTTGGCGTACTTGTGGGGCTTGGTGTCGCGGTCGCGGGCCTCTGAATCGGGCGAGACCACTTCCACGGCCAGAACCACGTCGCCGACCTCGAAAGAGGTCTGGCTGTGGCTTCGCACCGCGCCGGCGCGCACCACCGCGATATCCGGCTCAGGCCCATTGCGTTTGTCGATCACCACGGTCATCTCACGTCGGACCCGCAGCTCGTTCGGCGCGGTGCGGCGGAGACCGTTGACCAGGACGTCGATCACGATGCTGTGAAAGCTTCGCTGCGGACTCACGAAAACCAGGCTCCCGTCGATCAACTCGGTGTGCGGCGGGAGGTCGGGCAGGGTCAGCAGGTCGTCCACGGTGTAGCCGTCCTGCGGCGGCACCGGCCACGAAGAGGTGGGGAGCGGCTCAGCGGTCATGGTTCCTCCCATGGACGGGATTCTCGGCCGTGGGGTCAGCGTAGCGAGACCGAACGCCGACGCCACCACTCACACGAGTGAGTGGTGGCGTCGGCGTTGACCGGGAGGCCCCTGAGCAGGGGCGACCGGCGGGACCCTCTCAGCAGAGGGCCTGGGGGATTACTCCCACTCGATGGTGCCCGGGGGCTTGCTGGTGATGTCCAGGACGACCCGGTTGACCTCGTCCACCTCGTTGGTGATGCGGGTGGAGATGCGGCCCAGCACGTCGTACGGCAGGCGCGACCAGTCGGCGGTCATGGCGTCCTCGGAGGAGACCGGACGCAGCACGATCGGGTGGCCGTAGGTGCGGCCGTCGCCCTGCACGCCCACGCTGCGGACGTCGGCGAGCAGCACCACCGGGCACTGCCAGATCTCGCGGTCCAGGCCGGCCGCGGTCAGCTCCTCGCGGGCGATGGCGTCGGCCTCGCGCAGCAGGTCCAGGCGCTCCTTGGTGACCTCGCCGACGATGCGGATGCCCAGGCCGGGGCCGGGGAACGGCTGGCGCTGGACGATCTCCTCCGGCAGGCCGAGCTCCTGGCCGACCATCCGGACCTCGTCCTTGAAGAGCTTGCGGAGCGGCTCGATGAGCTTGAACTCCAGGTCCTCGGGGAGGCCGCCCACGTTGTGGTGGGACTTGATGTTGGCGGTGCCGGTGCCGCCACCGGACTCCACCACGTCCGGGTACAGGGTGCCCTGCACCAGGAACTCCACCGGCTCGCCGCCCTCGGAGCCCGCCTCGGCGATGATCTCCGCCTGGGCCTGCTCGAAGACCCGGATGAACTCCCGGCCGATGATCTTGCGCTTCTCCTCGGGGTCGGAGACCCCGGCCAGCGCCTTCAGGAAGCGCTCCTCGGCGTCGACCACCCGCAGCTGGACGCCGGTGGCCGCCACGAAGTCCTTCTCGACCTGCTCGGTCTCGCCCTTGCGCATCAGGCCGTGGTCGACGTACACGCAGGTCAGCTGGGAGCCGATGGCCTTCTGGACCAGGGCCGCGGCGACCGCGGAGTCCACACCGCCGGACAGCCCGCAGATGGCGCGCTTGGTGCCGACCAGCTCACGGATGGCGGCGACCTGCTCGTCGATCACATTGCCGGTGGTCCAGCTCGGCTCGATGCCCGCGCCCCGGTACAGGAAGTGCTCCAGCACCTGCTGGCCGTAGGTGGAGTGCATCACCTCGGGGTGGTGCTGGACGCCGTACAGCCGCTTCTCGTCGTTCTCGAAGGCGGCGACCGGCACCAGGTCGGTGGAGGCGGTGACGGTGAAGCCCTCCGGGGCGGCGGAGCAGGCGTCGCCGTGCGACATCCACACCGTCTGCTCGACCGGGGTGCCCTCGAAGAGGGTGGAGCTGTTCTTGCTGACGGTCAGCTGGGTGCGGCCGTACTCACGGGCGCCGGTGTTGTCCACCGTGCCGCCGAGCGTGGTGGCCATCAGCTGGAAGCCGTAGCACATGCCGAAGATCGGCACGCCGGACTCGAACAGCGAACGGTCGAGGGACGGCGCCTCCTCGGCGTACACGGAGGAGGGGCCACCCGAAAGGATGATCGCCTTGGGGTTCTTGGCGAGCATCTCGGCCACCGGCATGGTGGACGGGACGATCTCGCTGTAGACGCGGGCCTCACGGACCCGGCGTGCGATGAGCTGTGCGTACTGCGCGCCGAAGTCGACGACCAGAACGGTGTCGGGGGCGGCAGCTGGGGACGCTGAGGGCACTTCGGCGGCCTTCCGGCGGTGGAACTAGGGGGTTGGACTTTCGATGATAACGGGCTCATACTCGGAACCATGTCCACGCAGCTGACCTTCGCGTTTACCTATGGCACCGGCCCGGCCGGCTGCCATGGTCATGCTGCTTGATCGACTGACAAGCGACGTTCCAGGCGCCCCGGGCCGAAAGGCCCGGGGCGCCTGTGTGTTTCCGGACCCTTACCGGCCCGGGTCACCGCAGACCCGAGGAGAAACCATGACCGCTTCGACCGCCCCCACCGTCACGCCCGACACCCTCGGCGAGGCCGACGCCCCGCGCTCCGGCCGGGGGGCCATCGACGAACTCGACCGACGGATCATCGCGCTGATCGAGGAGCGGATGTCGGTATCGGCGGACATCCAACGGGACCGGCTCGCGGCCGGCGGGCGGCGGCTGGACCTCTCCCGCGAGATGGAGATCCTCCGCCGCTACCAGGAGCCGCTGGGCAAGCCCGGCACCACGCTGGCGATGACCCTGCTCGAGCTGTGCCGGGGCCGGGTCTGAGGAGGCTCCGGGGCCCCGCGCCGGGGCGCTCCCACCTCGCACCCCGGCGCGCGGGGACCTGCCGCCCCGCGCGCCGGGGTCGCGGGACCGCCACCGCGCGCGCCGTCACCCGTACGGCACGTGACCGGTCGCCGAGCCGGGTCGTTGGTCCCGTTGTCCGCACCGCACCCATCGCACCCACCGCCCGGCACGCCCCGCAGTCAGCGCCGGTCGGCCGCGGCGCGGGCCGTGCACCACCGGATTCGCCGGAGTGATGAGACGGGCGCCCGAAGAGAAGCGGGCCGCACCGTCGTGGGACCTCGCTCCGGCGCGGTGACCGGTCAGCAGGGGACAGCAGCCCGGTCATCCGGTAAAGGGCGGTCGGTCCCGGGGACGCCTGGGACCGGCCGTATCCGGTCGAAGCGGTTGCGCCGGGCGCGGTGCATCCACCACGATGCTGGCAGGCGAGTTCTCCGGCTCTTTGTCAAGGGATCAGCACGCTCACAAGGCGGAATCCCCCAGATTTCCCGAGCTGCCCGGATGCGGGTGCGCCCGTTGCTCCGTTCGCCCCTCGTTCGCCGTCCACCGTCTGCCGCTGGGGCGCTCACCGCCCATCGGGTGGAATTCCGAGCGGTTCGGGCGGCC